>REBS01000114.1 GCA_007692605.1 Gemmatimonadales bacterium | reverse complement strand
GGGTGATCATGATGGGGGGCATCGTGGTGAATAACGCGATCCTCCTGGTGGACCACATCAACCGGGTGCGGGCCGAAACGACGCTGTCGATCTTCGACGCGATCACCCGCGGGACCCTCGAGCGGGTCCGACCGATCCTGATGACGACGACCACGACGGTGCTGGGGCTCCTGCCCCTCGTGCTCTTCATGCCCTCGGCCGACGCGACGATCTGGAATGCCCTGACCTACGCGCTGATCGGCGGGCTCCTCTCGTCCACGATCTTCGTGCTGACGACCACCCCCGCGCTCTACCTGCTCTTCGAGCGGATCGGCCGCACCGACGAGGAGATCGAGAAGGCGTCACCTTTACAGAGCGATCCGGCTTCTCTATCTGTTTGACATGACACTTCGCGTACGTTTTGCTCCCTCTCCCACGGGCTATCTGCACGTGGGCGGGGCCCGGACCGCTCTCTTCAACTGGCTCCTCGCCCGCAGGGAGGGCGGCGTCTTCATCCTTCGCATCGAGGACACCGACCGACATCGGTCCTCCGATGAAATGACCACCGCGATCCTCGAGGGGATGCGCTGGCTCGGCCTCGACTGGGACGAGGGCCCCCACTTCCAGAGCGAGGGGGTCGAGCGGCATCGCGCGCAGGCGCTGCGGCTCCTCGACGAGGGGAAGGCCTATCGCGACTTCGTCTCGCCCGAGGAGCTGGCCGAGGTGCGGCAGGAAGATCCGGCCCGCGCGCTGCGCTACCCGAGGGAGCGCGCCGAGGCGATGGGCGGGGCGGTCGCCGCCGAGCGGGCGGCGGCCGGGGAACCCTTCGCGATCCGCTTCCGGGTCCCCGACGGCGAGACGAGCTGGGAGGACCGGGTGCACGGCGAGACCCGCTTCGACAACGCCACCATCGAGGACCTGGTGATCCTCAGGGCCGACGGGAGCCCCACGTACAACCTGGCGGTGGTCTCCGACGACGGCGAGATGGAGATCACCCTGGTGATCCGGGGCGACGACCACATCTCGAACACGCCGAAACAGATCCTCCTGCACCGGGCGCTCGGCCAGCCGGTTCCGGACTTCGCGCACGTCCCGATGATCCTCGGACCCGACGGAAAGCGGCTCTCGAAGCGGCACGGGGCCACCGCGGTGGGCGACTACGCGGGGCAGGGGATCCTTCCCGAGGCGATGGTCAACTTCCTGGCGCTCCTCGGATGGTCGGCCGGCGACGACGAGCAGATCTTCACCCGCGAGGAGCTCGTCGACGCCTTCTCGCTGGACCGGGTGCTCAGGAAGAGCGCGGTCTTCGACCAGGACCGGCTCGACTGGCTGAACGGCCGGCACCTGACCGAGATGGACCCCGAGAGCCTCCTGCCTGAACTGCTGGGCCGCTTCGAGGGGGACCGTGCCCTGGTGGAGGACAAGCTCGCCGAGGACCGCGAAGGGCTCCTCCTGATGATCCGGCTGCTCAGGGATCGCGCCCGGTCGCTCAACGAGATCGCCGAGCAGGCGCAGATCTACCTGTCCGACGAGCTCTCGTACGACGACGCGGCGGTCCGGAAGCGCTGGCTGAAGAACCCGGTGGAATCGGAAGAGATTCTCGAAGGGCTGCACGAAGTACTGGCAGGATGCGAGTGGACGGAGACCGGGCTCGAATCCGCGGTCCGCGCCTTTGCCGAGTCCCGCGAAATGGGGGCGGGCAAGGTGATCCACCCGCTCAGGGTCGCGCTGACGGGTCAGATGTCGAGTCCGGGGATCTTCGAGGTCCTCGTGGTACTCGGTCGTGAACGCAGCCTGGAGCGCATCCGGAGAGGTCTGGCACGAATCCGGCAAGGGGAAACATACGGTTCCTGAAGCTTGACGTTTCGTTTCGGGGATGGTTACTCTGACAAACTCGATCCCACGAGGGGGCCTCCACTGCGCCCCTTCCCGGGAGTCCTCTCTGGAGATTCCGGATGCCAGCGGCTCTGAACAGCCTGGAACAGCAGATCCTCGACTACATGGTCCGGTATCTGCGCGCCAACACCTATCAGCCCTCGATCCGCGAGATCGGCGAGGAGTTCGGGATCCGGAGCACCAAGACCGTATCCGAGCACCTGCGGGCGCTCGACGAGAAGGGCTACCTGAAGCGCGACCCCTCGCGCTCTCGCGGAATCCGGATTCTGGGGGTCGATCTCAGCCCGCAGACGGTGAGCGTGCCCTGCTACCCGGGGATCCCCGACAACTCCGAGGGCTTCATCTCCGATGGGGTCGAGGCCTACCTGGCCGTCGACCGCCGCCTGGGTGGGGCGAAAGGCTGCTACTTCATCCGCGCCCGTGGAGACACCTTCGCCGGCCTTGGCGTGGAGCCGGAGTCGCTGCTCCTGGTCGAGCCGTCCTCCGGGTCGAGGCCCGGCGATGGAGATCTGGCGGTGGGTCGGGTCAACGGAGCCGCGGAACTGCTCCGGATCCATGCTGCCGACGAGGGCTTCGAGGTGGCGACGGCCTCGGGCGACCCCGACCGACTGCGTGTGGAATCGCTGGACGAGCTCGAGCTCAGCGGTCGGGTGACCGCGCTCTATCGTCGGTTCGATGGCGCACCGGTCACCCCGGCGCCCACCGCGCATTGATGGGTCGTGGGTGTCGGTGACGATGACGCCGGACGGGCCGATGGTTCGCCGGGCCCCGACCGCGATGCGGATTCCGGGCCCGACGAGCTGGACCGAGGCCTTCCGGGCACTCTGCAGCCCCTGACCCGCCCAGGGACCCCTCGCGGACTCCTTGTCACCCCGGCACTCCCCGCGGATCACCGCTGGATGGGTCGGGCCTTCGAGCGAGCCCTGGAGGCCCGTTCCCTCGACGAGGTCCCCGTGGGCGCCGTGCTCGTCCGAGACGATCATCTGGTGGCCGAGGCCTTCAACCGGACCCGGTCCGGTCCCGATCCCACCGCCCACGCCGAGGTCGAGGTTCTCCGGAGGGGAGCGGCCGTCCTGGGCGACTGGCGTCTCGACGGCTGTACCCTGTACGTCACCCTCGAGCCCTGCGCCCAGTGCGCGGGCAGCATCGTCCTCTCGCGGATCCGGCGCGTGGTGTACGCCGCGCCCGATCCGAAGGCCGGATGGGTCGGGAGCCTGGGGAACCTGCTCCAGGACCGCCGCCTGAACCACCGCGTCGAGGTGACGCGCGGGGTGCTGGAGGAGGGGTCTGCCGATCTCCTGCGCAGCTTCTTCCGGGAGCGTCGATGATCCGCGGCTTCCGCAGACTGCAGGGCGGTGGTCTACGCACCGAGGAGATCGGGCTCGCGCGCCTGTCCGCCAGGGTCGCCAGGGTCGCCAGGGTCGCCAGGGTCGCCCTGCTCGCCATGCCCGCCAGGGTCGCCCTGGTCGCCCTGGTCGCCCTGGTCGTGACGGCCGGATGCACCCGCGCTGGTCCGCCTTCCGGTCCGCCCCCCCCGGCGGATCTGCCGCCCCCGTCGACCGAGCGTCCGGCTCCGGCGCCCGCACCGGCCTCCTCGGTGGATTCGGTCGTGTCGGGGGCAGGCGCGGCAGGGGGCGAGGTCGAGGGTCGCACCGGCGATGCGGTGCGGGAGCCCCGCGCTGGAGAGCCCGGTGCCGCTCCGCTCCCCCCCCTCCGACTGCCCTCCGTCCCCGAGGTCCGGGGGCTCTGGGTCGTGCGCACCGCGCTCCTGCACCCGGATTCGGCCCGAGCCGCCGTCCGGCGGGCCGACGAGGCGGGCTTCAACACGATCCTGGTCCAGGTGCGCGGCCGGGGCGATGCCTACTACCGATCGGCGTGGGAGCCCCGAGCCGACCCGCTGGGGGGTCAGTCGGTCGAGTACGACCCGCTCGCCCTCGTCATCGACGAGGCGCACCGGCGGGGGCTCGAGGTGCACGCCTGGGTGAACGTGCACGTGGTGGCGAGCGCACGCATGCCCCCGCAGTCCCCCGATCACCTCTACTGGGCGCGCCCCGATGTCCTGGCGGTCCCCCGGGCGCTCTCCGAGGATCTCTTCGCGCTCTCTCCGCAGGACCCGCGCTACGTCGAGCGGCTGCGCGACTGGACCCTCCTGCACGAGGACCGGGTCGAGGGCATCTACACGAACCCCGCACACCCCGATGTCCAGTCGCATCTCGAGCGGGTGGTCGAGGACCTGGTGGCGAACTACCCCCTGGAAGGCCTCCATCTGGACTACATCCGGTACCCGTCTCCGGATTTCGATTATTCGCGGGCGTCGCTCGAGGCCTTCCGGAGCTCGATCCGCGCCGCAGGGGGCTCCCCGGAGCTCCTGGGGCCGGCCGAGGCGGCGTGGCTGAATGGAGCCGCCCACGCCTACGTCGACCGGTTCTCGCTCCAGTGGGCCGAGTTTCGTCGCGACCAGGTGACCCAGCTCATGGAACGGCTCTTCCGGACCGCCCGCCGCACCCGCCCGGAGCTCGTGATCTCGGCCGCGGTTTTCGCAGGGGCCGACGACGCGCAGAATGCCCGCTACCAGCCCTGGGAGGCGTGGCTGCGCAACGGGATCGTCGACGCCGTGGCCCCGATGGCCTACACCGATTCCGACCCGGTCTTCCGGAGCCAGATCGAGCGGGCCGTGCGTGCGGCCGGGGGCGCGAGGGTCTGGGCCGGCGTGGGCCTCTACCGAAACTCCTTCGAGGGGGCGCTCGAAAAGGCCCGGATCGCCCGGGAGGCCGGGACCGGCGGTGTGGTCCTCTTCTCGTACGACTGGGCCGTGGGCCCCGAGGGGATCCGCAGTGCCCGGGGCGACTACCTCACCCGGTTTTCGCTGGGGCTGTGGGGTCCAGCGCGCGCTCGGTGAGCTGCGGGAGGTCGTCTTCGGGGTCCTTCCCGAAGAAGCGCAGCACCAGGTAGAGGAGCCCCAGGCCGATCAGGATCGAGAAGACCGGGTGGATCCACTCGGCTGCGGCCGGGATCTCGCCGACTGCGAGCGCCACGACGGCCACCACCAGCGCGTAGGGGAGCTGGGTCCGGACGTGGTCGACCAGGTCGCAGGCCGAGGCCATCGAACTCAGGACGGTGGTGTCCGAGATCGGCGAGCTGTGATCTCCGAAGACCGCACCCGCCATGACCGAACTGATCGTGCCCAGCAGGATCGCATAGTGTTCTCCTCCGGCGAAGCCGACCCCCGCGCCCATCGCCACGGCGAGCGGGATCACGACGGGGAAGAGAATCGCCATCGTGCCCCACGAGGTGCCGGTCGAAAAGGCGGTCAGCGCCGCGACGATGAACACCAGGCCCGGCAGGATCGTCAGCGGGAGGGTGTCTCCCAGGAGCGATGCCAGGAAGGGGCCGGTGCCCATGTCTCCGGTCACTCCGCCGAGTCCCCAGGCCAGGACCAGGATGATCACGGCCAAAAGCATCGACTGGATGCCTCCGACCCAGGCCTCGAGCGCACCCTTCACCGAGAGGATTCCCTGCGCGACCACCAGCCCGATCGCCACGGCGGATCCGGCGAACGAGGCCCAGAGGAGCGAGGCGAAGGGGTCGGCGTTGCCGATCACCGCCACGATCGAGCGCTCTCCGGCCGCGAGCCCGGCGGCGCCGGTTCCCCAGAGCGAGGCCAGCGCGACCCCGATCACGACGAGGACCGGAACCGCCGCATTGTACCAGCGATGCGGGGCGCCCTCGGGGGGCTGAAGCGAGGGGTCGGTCGGATCGGAGGCGGGCATCGAGCCCGGCCGCACGAGCCCTCCCCCGGACCGGGCCCTGCGCTCGGCCGTGTACATCGGCCCGAAATCCTTCTTCATCACGATGATCATGAGCACGAAGAAGAGCGCCAGGATCGGATAGAAGAGGTAGGGGATCGAATGCAGGACCATCAGGAAGGCATTGTCGGCTCCGGCCTGGAGCTGGGCGGCGAGCTCGGGGTCGGTCTCGTTCTGGGCCAGGGTGGCCATCGCGTCGCGCACCTGGGTGATCTGAAAGCCGATCCAGGTGGTCACGACCGCGCTCACGGCCAGCGGTGCGGCGGTCGAGTCGACGATGTAGGCGAGCTTCTCGCGCGAGATGAGCAGGCGGTCGGTCATCGGCCGCAGCGCGTTGCCCCGGATCAGGGTGTTCGCGTAGTCATCGAAGAAGATGAAGACGGCCGAGGCCCAGGTCAGGAACTGCCCGCGGGTCCGGTTCGTGGCCAGCTTCTCGAGTTCGGCCACGATCCCCTGCGTGCCCCCGCTGCGTGCCATGACCCCGACCATTCCCCCGAGCAGGAGGCTGAAGACCACGATCGCCATGTGGTCGCGGTCGATGAGCGCGTCGATCAGGAAATCCAGCGACCCCGCGGTGCCGGTGATCGGGTTGAACCCGGCCAGGATCACCGCCCCCATCCAGACGCCCGCGAAGAGCGAGAGGACCACCTCGCGCGAGATCAGAGCCAGCGCGATGGCGACGAGAGGGGGGACGAGGCTCAACCATCCAGGCTCGATGAATTGGGGCATGCGTGGCAGGTCTGGTTGGGGACCGCGCGTCGGTGTCGGTCCATGGCAGAGTGAGGCGTTTCGACGATTACCGGCGAAAAACCGTCGGGAACTTCACCCATCGACCCCGGATTCGCAACTCGTCGGGGCAGGGGAGTGCGCACGCAGCGGCGTTGACCTCTCCCCGGCCCCGGCCTACAATTCGCCGGTCCTCCTCCCTCCCCCGTACCCCGGATCCAGGCCGACTCCATGAGCGACGACGAGCCCGCGACCCTCGAGCAGCGCGTCACCCTGATGGACCCCGAGGCCGTGACGCGCGTCCTGGCCCGAATGTCCCGCGAGATCGTGGAGCGCAACGAGGGCACCGCCGACCTCGTGCTCCTCGGGATCCGTCGTCGCGGCGTCGAGCTGGCGGAGCGGATCCAGGCGGTCATGGAGGCCGAGGAGGGCGTCGCGATCCCCTCGGGCGCCCTCGACATCACCCTCTACCGCGACGACCTCGGCACGGTGGGACCCCGCCCGGTGATCGGCGAGTCCACCCTCCCCCTCGAAGGCATCGACGACCGGACGGTCGTGGTGATCGACGACGTCCTCTACACCGGACGCACGGCGCGGGCGGCGATGAACGAGCTCATGGACTGGGGACGCCCTTCGCGCATCTTCTTCTGCGTGCTCGTCGACCGCGGGGGCCGGGAGCTGCCGATCCAGCCCGACATCGTGGGACGCGTGGTGAGCGCCCTCCCCGACCAGGTGGTCGAGGTCCTGGTGCCCGAAGAGGATGGCCGCCTGGCCGTGGAGCTGATCACTCGAGCGACGGAGACCCCGTGAGCGAGCCCGCCCGCCCCCTGGGCAAGGACCTGGTCGGGCTCGAGGATCTCTCGGCCGACCAGATCCGCACGATCCTCGACACGGCGGAGCCCTTCAAGGAGATCTCTGAGCGGCGGATCAAGAAGGTGCCGGTGCTTCGGGGACAGACGATCGTCAACCTGTTCATGGAGCCCTCGACCCGGACCCGGATCTCCTTCGAGTTCGCCGAGAAGCGGCTCTCGGCCGACACCGTCAACATCTCGTCGACGGGATCCTCGGTGCAGAAGGGCGAGACCCTGGTGGACACGGCCCGCAACCTCGAGGCGATGAAGATCGACATGGTGGTGATCCGGCACTGGGCCTCGGGAGCGGCCCGGTTTCTGGCCGAGCGGATCCCCTCGAATGTGGTCAATGCGGGCGACGGCTCCCACGAGCATCCGACCCAGGCGCTGCTGGACCTGCTCACCCTGCGGGATCATCTGGGCGACCTGGCCGGCCGCCGTGTCTGCGTGGTGGGCGACATCCTCCACTCGCGCGTGGCCCGCTCGAACATCTGGGGGCTGCTGAAGCTGGGGGCCGAGGTGGGGGTCTGCGGTCCCCGCACCCTCCTCCCCCGGGGAATCGAGTCCTTCGGGGTCGAGGTGTTCAACCGGATCGAGGAGGCGATCGAGTGGGCCGACGCCCTGAACATCCTCCGGCTTCAGCTGGAGCGGATGAAGGGGGGCTTCGTTCCCTCGCTCCGGGAGTACAACCGGGTCTACGGGGTGAGTACCGCGCGGCTCGAGAAGGCGCCACGCGATGTGCTGATCCTGCACCCGGGGCCGATGAATCGCGGGGTCGAGATCGACTCGGACGTCGCCGACGGTCCCCAGTCGGTGATCCTGAAGCAGGTTACGAACGGCGTGGCGGTCCGGATGGCGGTGCTCTACCTGCTGGCCGGGGGGTCGCCCGAGCGGGCCGAGGCGGCCAAGCGGCGGGGGATGGGCGGATGATGCACGACGACACGACCGATTACACGACCGATTACACGACCGATTACACGAAAGGAACCCGGTAATGAGTCAGCGACCGATGCTCCTGAAGGGGGGGCGCGTGGTGGACCCGTCGCAGGGCCTCGACGATCACGTCGATGTGCTGCTGACCGAGGGGAAGGTCTCGAAGATCGGGACCGCTCTTCCCCGGCCCGAGGGGACCGAGGAGGTCGACTGCGCGGGCACCGTGATCGTCCCCGGGCTCATCGATGTGCACGTACATCTTCGGGAGCCCGGGGGAGAGCACAAGGAGACGATCGCGACCGGCGCCCGGGCGGCGGCGGCGGGGGGCTTCACCGCGGTCTGTGCGATGCCCAACACCGACCCGGTCATCGACTCTCCTGCCACGGTGGGGTTCGTGGCCGCGGCGGGTCGCGAGGCCGGGAGCGCCCGGGTGTATCCGGTGGGTGCCCTCTCGATCGGCCAGAAGGGGGAGCGTCTCACCGAGATCGGAGAGCTCGTCGAGGCCGGCGCGGTGGCGATCACCGACGACGGCCGGCCGGTCATGGACTCGGGGCTCATGCGCCTGGCGCTGGAGTACGCGCAGGCCTTCGATATTCCGGTCGCCGACCACCCCGAGGACCTGGGCCTCTCTCGCAACGGGGTGATGAACGAGGGGGTCGTATCGGCTCGCCTGGGACTCGCGGGCAAGCCGAACGCCTCCGAAGACGTGCACATCCTGCGCGACCTCCTGGTGGCCGAGCTCACCGGGGGGCACATCCACATCCAGCACGTCTCGACCCGGCAGGGGATCGAGGCGATCCGGCAGGCGAAGGCGCGGGGGGTGCGGGTGACCGCCGAGGCGACCCCGCACCACCTCCTGCTGACCGACGAGGCGGTCGAAGGCTACCGGACCGACGCCAAGATGAATCCGCCCCTGCGCTCCGACGCGGACCGGGACGCGGTCAGGGAGGGGTTCCTCGACGGCACCCTCGACACCCTTGCGACCGACCATGCGCCGCATCACTACGACGAGAAGGAGCAGGCCTTCGACGACGCGCCCTTCGGCATCGTGGGGCTCGAGACGGTAGTGGGGCTGATCCTCACCCATCTGGTCCACACGGGCGAGATGGATCTGTCGACCTTCGTGGAGCGGGCGAGCGTGCAGCCGGCCCGGGCCTTCCGCCTCCCGGGCGGGACGCTGGTCGAAGGCGGGGTGGCCGACGTGACCGTGCTGGATCTCGATCGCGAGTGGACCGTGGATCCGTCGCTTTTCCTTTCCCGCAGCCGGAATACCCCGTTCACCGGCTGGGACCTCCGGGGTGGGCCCGTCCGAACGGTGGTGGGCGGACGCACGATCTGGACGCTGGCCGAGGGGTCGCGGAGTTGAAGGTGCTCGTGACCCGTTGCCCCACGCGGATGCCCGACGCCTGACCTGGCGCTGGGAAGGGGAGCGCGGCACCCGAAGGGTTCGAATACAAGACGAGGCGCGACCCCCGATCGTTCAGGGGTCGCGCCTCGTTCGTTTCCACCTTCGCGGTTCCAGACAGGAGGGGGCGGCCGTGGGATGGCGGCCGGTCCCGATCAGACCGTCGGGAGGGTCAGCCCTCGCGCAGCGCGTTCACCTTGCGGTCGAGCTGAGACTTGAGCCGGGCGACCTTGTTCGGATGCAGGAGGTTCCGGCGGGCGGCGCGGTCCAGGAGCGAGGTGACGGAGCGAAGACGCGCCTCGGCCGTCTCGGCGTCCTCGGCCTCGCGAACCCGCTTGATCCCGGTGCGAATTCGCGACCGGGCCACACGGTTCTTGGCCTGCCACTTCCGGCTCAGCTCCATCCGCTTTTTCGCACTCTTGATGTTCGGCATTCCCTACCTCTGTCCCGTGAAACGTATGTAGCGTTCAATATGTAGCTTGATAGTATAGAAGAAGGGGCCGGCCGGATCAACTCCCGAGCGCTCGCGCCGGTGCCGGGGGTGGAACACGGCACCCCGTTCGGATAGCTTCAACGGCAATGATCTGGCTTCTTCTCCTACCGATTCTCATCGGATCCATCGTGGTCCACGAGCTGGCGCACGCGTGGGTCGCCCGCCGCGAGGGCGATGACACGGCGGAGCGGCAGGGGCGCATCACCCTGAACCCGATTCCCCACCTGGATCCGGTGGGCTCCTTCCTGGTACCCGCGATCCTGATCGCCCTTCCGGGAAGCTTCATCTTCGGCTGGGCCCGACCGGTTCCGGTGAATCCGGCCAACTTCCGCGATCGGGTCTGGGGCGACATCCGGGTCTCGTTGGCGGGGCCGGCGTCGAACGTTCTTCTGGCACTCGCCTTCACCCTGCTGCTGGTCCCCGCCGTCTCCCTTGCCGGAGGCATGGAGGCCGCCATGAACCCCGAGGAAGGCAGCCTCTTTGTGTCGGCCGCCTTCTACGGGATCCTGATCAACCTGATCCTGGCGGTCTTCAACATGATCCCGGTTCCCCCACTGGATGGTTCGCACGTGCTTCGGCACCTGCTTCCGGAGGGGCTGAGGGCCTCGTATGATTCGGTGGGCCGGATCGGAATTCTCGTCCTGCTCGGCTTTCTGTTCCTGGTGCCCGAGGGCTTCGGCATCATCATGGCCCCGGTCTTCTTCATGACCGACATCCTGGTCTCGGTGGTGCAGCTGGTGGCTCGAGCATGACGTCCGCTCCCACTCCCGGGACCGACCGGGGATTCCTGGTCGAGATCGAGCGGTTCCAGGGTCCCCTCGACCTCCTCCTGCACCTGATCCGTCAGCAGGACATCGACATCTTCGACATCCCGATCCGCCGGATCACCGACCAGTTCGTGCGTGCGGTGGCGGGGATCCGGGCGTCGGAGCTGGACTCGGCCGGGGAGTTCCTGGAGATGGCTGCCACCCTGATCCGGATCAAGGCGCAGATGCTCCTGCCACGGCCCGAGTCCGACGAGGACGAGGACCCGCGCGCCGAGCTGGTCCGCCGCCTCCTCGAGTACGAGCAGATCCGCGAGATCACCCGCCGCATGGAGCGGGCCGAGGCCGAGCGATCCCGGCGCTTCACCCGGGGCTTCGTCGAATCCCGCCCCCGTCCGGACCCCGAAGACACCCCGCTCGAGACCACCTGGAGCGAGCTGTTCGAGGTGGCCCTGTCGGTGACCCTGCCCGAGGTGATCGACGACACGCACCGGGTCACCCCCCGCACCGTATCGATGGACGACAAGGTGGGGCTGATCCTCGGCCGGCTCGAGACCGAGCACGGCTTCGCGTTTCGCACCATCCTGCGGCCCTTCGCCGTCGAGGGGGGCGAGTTCCGGATGCACGGCGTCATGACGCTCCTGGCGGGGCTGGAGCTTTCCCGCCGCCGTCGGATCCACCTGCGCCAATCGGCCCCCTTCCACGAGTTGTGGATCTATCCCTGGGAGGGCGATCAGGGCGATCCCGTGCTCGACGACAGCCTCTCCGGCAACCCGGATCCGGCCGCCGACGGGACTCGCCCCGGCGCCCCGGCTGCCGACGGTGCCGACTCCGGTGCCCCGGCTGCGCTGCCCACCCCATCCGAAGCCCCGCCCCCGCAGGAGACCCCATGAGAGCTGATCAGATCGTCGAAGCGGTCCTCTTCGCCAGCGACGCCCCCCTGCGCGCCGACGAGATCGCCCGGGCCGACGAGGACCTCGACGAGGACCGGGTCGAAGAGGCCCTCGGCATCCTGCGCCGCTTCTACCTCGAGTCGGAGCGCGCCTTCGACCTGGTCGAGGTGGCCGAGGGCTGGCAGATCCAGACCCGCCCCGAATTCTCGTCCTACCTGGATCGCTTCGACACGGTGCCGAAGTCGAGCCGCCTTTCGGGACCCGCGCTCGAGACGCTCGCGATCATGGCCTACCGGCAGCCGCTGGGCCGTCTCGAGGTCGAGTACATCCGGGGCGTGGGCTCGTCCGGGGTGATCCGAACCCTGCTCGACCGGGGTCTGCTCGAGGTGGTGGGGCGGGGCGAAGGTCTGGGTCGGCCCCTCCTGTACGGGACGACCTCGCGCTTCCTGGAGCACTTCGGGTTCCGGTCGATCGATGACCTCCCGCGGCCCGAGGAACTCCCGGTGGTCCTCCGCGACCGCGAGTCCCCGATCCTGCCCGAAGACGAGGGCGAGGACGGGGGGAAGGGAGAGCCCGAGTCTGAGCGGGCCGGGCGATCCGAGCCAACGGAGGGACCCGAGCAGCCCGAAAAAGCCCAGCAACCCGAACAAGCCCGGCAAACCGAGGAGACCGCATGAGCGACGCCGAAGAGATGCGCCTGCAGAAGTTCATCTCGCGGGCGGGCGTGGCCTCGAGGCGCGCCGCCGAAGGGCTCATGGCACAGGGCCGGGTGAAGGTGAACGGGAAGCGAGTCGTGAGCCCGGGGATGAGTGTGAACCCCCGCACCGATCGCGTCGAGGTCGACGGCCAGGTCGTTCGCCTCGAATCCTTCCGCTGGCTCCTTTTGAACAAGCCCGATGGGGTCCTCTGCACCCGGAGCGATCCGGGAGGGCGCCCGACCGTCTACTCGCTCCTGCCCGACGACGCCCGCAGCCTGAACTATGTGGGACGGCTCGACATGGACACCGAGGGCCTGCTGATCCTCACCAATGACGGCGACGCGGTGCACGGCCTGCTGCATCCCTCCTCCGAGGTCCCCCGCGAGTATCGGGCTCGTCTTGCCGGGGTCCCCGACGGACCCGCCCTGCGCCGGCTCGAGGGGGGGATCGAACTCGAGGATGGCCCGGCGCGTCCCGAGCGCCTGCGCCTGGGCCGGACTCTCGCCGGAGGGGAGTGCGAGGTGGAGCTCACCCTTCGCGAGGGCCGCAAGCGCGAGGTGCGGCGTCTCTTCGAGGCGATCGGCTTTCCGGTTCGGCGGCTGGAGCGCATCGCCTTCGGGCCGCAGCGACTGGGGAAGCTTCCACGGGGCTCCTGGCGGGAGCTCGGACCCAACGAGATCGCAGCGCTCCGGAAGGCGGCGGGACTCCCCGCCGAGCCCTGACCGGGACACCCGCAGAGCCCTGGCCGGAGTCTCTGCCGAACCCTGACCGGGCAAGTTGAACGGACGTTCGATAGATTCCTCCGAAAGGATCGCATTCGGGGCGGCCACCCCTTACCTTGGCCCCCGCCCGTCGAATACCACGGGACTTTGGAGACACTACACCAGGACCAGAAAGAGGACCATGGAACTCCAGGATCGAACTGTACTTCTGCTGGGCGGCGCGGGACTGGTCGGCCTGGCCGTCGCACGCCGGATGCTCGACTTCGCCCCCGCCCGCCTCATCATCTGCGGCCTCCGCGAGGAAGAGGCGCGCGAGGCCGTCGAGGTGCTCCGGTCCGATCCGGCCGCGCAAGGTACCCGGATCGATCCCTTCTGGGGCGACCTGTTCGTTCCCGAGGAGTTCTCGCGCCGCCCGCGCGGCGACGTGCTGGCCGATGACCGTGCCCGGGCGCTCTTCGTCGACGACCTCTACGGAGAGCTGACCGAAGAGGTCTTCTCGCGCTCCGCCCTGGGCCGCCTCCTGGTCGACGAGTCGCCCGACATCGTGGTCGATTCGATCAACACGGCCGGGGCCCTGGCGTATCAGGACGCCTTCCGCTCCGCGGCCGACCTGCGCCGGGCCGCGGTCGAGGGCGGAGTCGACCTGGCGACGGTCGAGCGTCACCTCTCGACCCTCTACCTGCCGCAGCTCATTCGGCACACCCAGATCGCGCTTGAGGGGATGAAGCGGGCGGGGACCGGGATGTACGTGAAGATCGGTACGGCGGGCACCGGGGGCATGGGGCTGAACATCCCCTTCACCCACTCCGAGGAGCGTCCTTCGCGGGTGCTCCTGGCCAAGGCCGGTCTCGCCGGTGCGCAGTCGCTCCTCCTCTTCCTCATGGCGCGTACCCCGGAGGCCCCTGCGGTCAAGGAGATCAAGCCCACCGCCGCCATCTCGTGGAAGGCGATGGCCCGGGGCCCGATCCTTCGGGGAGGCCGTCCGGTGCCCCGTTGCGACGCGCTTCGCCCCGTCCCCCTGGGGGAGGCCTTCGCGCCGGGGCACGATCCGGCGTGGACGACTCTCGACGAGCCCCTCGAGGGCGTCTACCTGGATTCGGGCGAGAACGGGTACTTCGCGGCATCGGAGTTCGAGACGCTCACCGCACTCGGGCTCATGGAGTTCGTGACCCCCGAGGAGATCGCCGAGAACGTGATCCGCGAGATCCGCGGCATCCCCTCGGGAAAGGACGTGGTGGCCGCGCTCGACGCGAGCACCATGGGGCCCACCTACCGCGCAGGGATCCTGCGGGGGCAGGCCCTCGAGCGAATGGAGGCCATGGAGGACGAGGCGGGTTCCGCGGGGGTCTCGTACGAGATGCTCGGGCCTCCGCGGCTCTCGAAGCTCCTCTTCGAAGGGGCGATCCTGCGTCGGCTGCACGAGACCGTCGAGGCAGGGTGCGAGCTGGATCCCGACGAGACGGCGGCCCGGGCCCTGCGCCTGGTTGACGAAGACGACGACCTCCGCCAGCGGATCCTCTCGATCGGCCTGCCGATCCTGCTTCCCGACGGGAACTCGATCCTGCGGGGACCCCGGGTGAAGGTGCTTCCCGAAGAGGGGGAATCGCTGGCGGCGAAGGTCCTGGTCGACCGTGGGTGGGTCGACCTGCGGGCCTCGAACTGGGACCTCTGGCGGGAGCGGTTCCGTGGCTTCCGCGACGGGGTCGACATCCGTCCGGGGCTGGAGCTGGGGTCCCGGGGCGACCACGAGTACGGCGACCGGAGTGGCGAGATTCGCCCGGGGCGCATGGGCGCCTGGATTTTCCGCTACGAGGACAAGGGCGAGCGCATCAAGCGGTGACGCGTGGCCCGAGGCACACCCGAGGGATCCAGACGCACTCCCCGAGCGCCGAACGCTCTGCGCTCGGGCGCGCCGAGCGCTTTCCCCCGGGCTCCCTCCCGCCTAGATTCAAGGGGCGATCGTGCGTCGGTGCAGGGGTGCGGTCGTGCCCCTCCGGCCTCCCTGTCCCCAGCCCCCGATCCTCCGTTGCCGATGCCCGAACCGTCCGCGCCGCTTACGGTCCTCGACCACCCGCTGATCCAGCACAAGCTCTCTCATCTGAGAGCGCGCACCACCTCGAAAAAGCAGTTCCGGGAACTCGTCGACGAGATCACGACGCTCATGGCGTACGAGGTCACGCGGGATCTGGAGCTGGAGCCGGTCGAGGTTCGTACCCCGCTGGAATCGATGACCGCGCATCGCATCCGGGGAAAGAAGCTCGTGGTCGTGCCCATTCTGCGGGCGGGGCTCGGAATGGTCGACGGGATCACCCGGCTGGTCCCGAGTGCCCGGGTCGGGCACATCGGACTCTACCGCGACGAGGAGACGCTCGAGCCGGTCAGCTACTACTTCAAGATCCCCGGCTCTCCCGGTGGCCGCGAGTTCATCGTGGTCGACCCGATGCTCGCCACGGGGGGCTCGGCGAAGGCAGCCGTGAGCCGGCTCAAGGAGGCGGGAGCGCAGTCGATCCGCTTCATGTGTCTCGTCGCCGCCCCCGAGGGGGTCGCAGCTCTTTCCGAAGCGCATCCGGAGGTGCCCATCTTCGCGGCCGCCATGGACCGTGAACTGAGCGGCCAGGGCTTCATCCTCCCCGGGCTGGGCGATGCCGGCGACCGGCTCTTCGGGACACGCTGATCGGGAACCCCCGGGGCCGTTCGGGGAATCAGGAAAACGGGGCCTCGTTGCACACCTACCATCTGAACGAAGGAGCGCCATGCTAACCCATGACGAGCTCGTGGAACTCTACCGGACCCATCGGCAGGATCGGGTCCTGAGTGTGTACCTGAACGGAAAGGCGACCGACTTTGCCGAGCGCAGCGCATGGCGCCGGCACTTCGACCAGGGAGTCAGCGAGGCCCGCAAGCGGCTCGAAGGTTCGGAGGACCGTGAAACGAAGGCATTCGAGCAGGCGCTCGAACAGGTGAAAAAGGAACTCCAGAAGTTCGACAGCTTCCTTCCGGGCAACGGGTTCGTGGCCTTCGCCACCCCCGGGAGCCTGATCCACGGCGGGGCCATCCGTGTCCCGATGCCGGATCTGGTCCGGTGGGAGGAAGGGATCCGGGTGGCTCCCTATGTCCGAGCGCTCAAACAGGAGCGCCCGGTGGTCACGGTTCTGGTGGACTCGCGGCGAGCCCGGATCTTCGAGTACCGGGGTGGAGAGTTGACCGAATCGCTCAACCTGAACGCCGAGACCTTCCTCGGAGACCTGACCGACATCAACGTCTCGAAGCGTCCGACCGCTCATTCGGGTGTGCGTGGAAAGACGGGCACCGACGCGGCCCAGAAGTTCCTGAACGTGGGGTCCGAGCGGATGATGAAGAAGCTCGGCGAGAAGGTGGCCGATGCGGTGGGTGACGGCGGTCACCTGGTGCTCGGAGGGACGCCCGAGGCGGTCAACCAGGCCCGCACCCAGCTCCCCGGCAACCTGAACGGCCGGATGATCGAGCCGTCGGGGCTTCGGGTCGAGATGAGCGACGCCGAGGTGCGCACCGCACTCGAACAAGCGGCCTCGGAGCTGAATCAGAGCAACCAGGAGAAGCTGCTCGGCGAGGTCGAGGATCTCGCCCGGAGCGGGGGCCGTGGGGCGCTGGGCGCCGAGACGGTCGAGCAGGCGCTCCGTGAGGCGCGCGTCGACACCCTCCTCCTGTCCCGCGGCTTCATCCGCGCGAACCCGGACTACGCCGACCACCTGGTGGGCGCGGCCTTCGAGCAGCATGCCGAGGTGGAAGAGCTCTCGCTCAATGGTGCCCAGCGACTGGACACCGAGGGGGAGGGCGTCGCCGCCCGACTCCGATATACCCTCTGAACCGGGCCGAACCGGGTTGGAGTGAAGGGCGGAGGGGGAGGGGGCTCTGGATTGAGTCGCCTCCCCCTTCTACCTTGGGTGTCGGCGCGCCTCGTTGGGGTGCGGCGCGGTGCTCCCCTGCGGCTTGGGAGCATCCGGGCCCGTAGCTCAGGTGGTTAGAGCACTCGACTCATAATCGAAGGGTCGCAGGTTCGAGTCCTGCCGGGCCCACTCCAGACGAATCCCCCTCACGCCGGGCCCCTCCCGTGGTCCTCGGCGGACAGTCACTGCCCATGATCCCGACACCGACACTCCCGGCGCGCGATCCCGACTCGAACGGCCCGGAATCGCCATGACGCCCTGGGTCCTCCGGCTCCTCCTGGTCAACGTCTTCATCTTCCTGATCACGGCCCCGCAGCTCGGGTACTGGGCGCAGATGTTCGGCTTCCGGGTCGTCGACATCGCGCAGAGGCCGTGGGGCCCGATCACCTACATGTTTCTGCACGGGGGCCTGTGGCACCTGGCGTTCAACATGATCGGACTCTACTTCTTCGGCCCTCGCCTCGAGGCACGACTGGGGGGTCGGCACTTCCTGAGCCTCTACTTCGTGGCGGGGCTGACCGGGGCCCTCTTCTCGCTGCTCACCCCGTTCTCGCTCATCATCGGGGCCTCGGGGGCGGTGCTCGGCGTGCTCTTCGGCTTTGCACGCTACTGGCCGTCAGAGCGCATCTACATCATGGCGATCCTTCCCATGGAGGCCCGCGTCCTGGTGATCGTCTTCGCGGTGCTCTCGGTGGGCGCCGGGTTCATGGGGATCGGGGGCGTCGCACACTTCGCTCACCTCGGCGGCTTCGCGGGGGCCTGGCTCTACCTGGTCGTCATGGAGCGCAACACCCCGGCCGAGAAGTTCAGGCGGCGGGTCGAGGCCCAGGCGGCCCCGAAGCAGCCGACCGGGCGCCTGAGGGAGCGATGGAAAGAGGTCGAGACCGAACGCCTTCACCCGCTGAATCGCGAGGAATACGAGCGGATCATGCGGAAGGCCGACACCGACGGAATCGCGTCGCTCACCATCTCCGAGCGCGCCTTCATGGAGCGGGTCGTCCAGCAGAAGTAGGTGGGGCTCCCGGCTCCCGCCTTCAGTCGTCGCGAGACGGGGGCTTGCGCAGCTTCTTCTTCCGGGACTTCCGACGCTTGTTGCGCAGCCGTTTCTTCTTCTCGCGCCGCGGCACCCGGGTGGGCACCCGCTTCTTGCGCTTCCGGAACTTCTTTTTCAGGCGGGCACGGAGGCGCTCCAGGGCGATCTTTCGGTTCCGGTGCTGGCTTCGCTCGTCGCGCGCCACGACGACCACCCCGGTGGGTCTGTGGGTGAGTCGGACCGCGCTGTCGGTCGTGTTCTGGTGCTGCCCGCCCTTCCCCCCGGCCCGGAAGGTCTCGACCCGGCACTGCGCCAGCAGGTCGTCGTCGTCGGGGGGGATGCGGGGGCGGCTCATGTCGGGGGCGACTCCCCGGGCAGGTGGTCAAGCGAGAGCAGGAGGCCCTGCAGGCTCCCCCCTCGCCCGGTGAGGGCGGCCAGAACCGCCTCCCGCTCCTCCTCGCGCCCGTCGCTCGCCACCAGGCGCACGGTGCGCGTCGCACGATCGCGGCCACCCGCGGCGACCTCCTCGAAGGCCCGGGCGAGCTGGTCCTGGTCCGAGGGGTGGAAGAGCGTCCAGATGCCACGCCCTTCGAGCGTCACCGTGTCCTCGCCCAGAAATTCCGCGAGCGACGGATTCACCGAGCGCAGGTGGCCGTCGGGGTCGGCGACCGCGACTCCACAGCGGGTGACCTCGGTGAGCACCCGGAAGCAGGCCGCCTCGGACTCGACCTCGCCCGCCGAGCGCAGGCCGGTCAGATCCTCGACCGAGCCCTCTACGTACTCGGGTCGCCCGCCCGGGCCCCGATGCACCCGGGCGGTGATCCGCAGCCGGATCACGCGGCCGCTCCCCGACTGGACCCGCGTCTCGAAGCCCGCCACCAGACCCTGGTCCTCGAGCGTCTGAAGGAACCGCTCACGGTCGCGAGGGGACACGAAGAAGTTCTTGGCCAGCAGCTCGCGGAGGCTGTGGCGGTCGGGGTACTCGAGGGTCCGGATCAGCGCCGGGTTGGCCTCCATGTATTCCCCACCGGGACCCACGCGAAAGAGTCCCAGGGGAAGGTGGTCGAACATTCCACGATTGCGCTCCTCGCTCCGCCGCAGCTCCTCCTGGGTGCGGTGCCGCTCCACCGCGTATCGAACCGCCCGCTCGAGCGACTCCGGGTCCATCTCTCCCTTCACCAGGTAGTCGACGGCTCCGGTGCGCATCGCCTCGAGGTCGACCTCGCGGGAGCCCTTTCCGGTCAGGAGGATCACGGGGGTGCGCACGGCCAGGGAGCGGGCCTTGCGCAGCAGTTCGAGTCCGGTGCCCGAGTCCATCATGTAGTCCATCAGGCAGACGTCGTGATGGTGTTCCTGCAGTCGGTTCAGCCCGTCGTGGAAGCTCGAGACCCATTCGGTGTCGACGGTGGTTCCCGGAATGGTGTCCAGCAGGGAGCGCGTGAGAAGGGCATCGCCTTCCTCGTCGTCGATGATCAGCACCCGAAGCGCGGAGGGGGACATTGGAATTCCGATCGAGGTCAGGGGTGGCCCGGACGGGATCCGGTCGTCTCCGGATCGCCGGTCGGGATTTCGAAGTTCGGGGTAGGGAGACGTGGGTACCCGCAAAGGTATGACGCGGACCGGGGGAGGGGAAAGGCGTGAGCGGATCCGGGCCTCCGGCAGACGGTGCTCGGAGGGCACGGATGAGGCCCTCGTGGTGGCCCGCTTCCTGCAACTTTCCCGACCGGGTCATGGGGATCTTGTGGGGCGCGCAGGGGTGTAGAAACAGCCGAAGCCGGGGCGGGACAGGAGTGGTGCGGGATCCTGACCCGACGTTCGTCGACGGGGCGCATCAGCCCATCCTCGTAAAATGCAGAGGTCGGTCACGGAATGTCGGAGAAAATCATCTGGGGGCCCGGAGCCCGGTTCCTCTTTCTGGCGGCCAGCGCGGTCGTCGTGGTGGCCGGACTCCGTGCCGCGGCTCCGATCCTTCTGCCGTTCTCGCTGGCGCTCTTTCTCGCCATCCTCTCGCTGCCGATCATGTTCGCGCTCAAGCGCAAGGGCGTGCCGACCTCGATCGCGATCCTCATCGCGGTACTCATCGACCTGGCGATCTTCGGGGTCCTGGTCCTGCTGGTCACCCAGTCCGTCGCGGACTTCCAGGAACGGCTGCCGCAGTACGTGCGCCGCTTCCAGAACCTCTACGCCGCCTGGATCGACAACCTGCAGGACCGCGGGATCCCGGCCGGTGAGTTCCTCTCGACCGAGCTGATCTCGGTCTCGGCGATCCTCGACTTCGCGGGGGGAACGCTGACCCGCATCGCCTCGTTTCTGTCGAACGCATTTCTCGTGATCCTGGTCATGGTCTTCATCCTGGCCGAGGCCGTGGTCTTCCCGCAGAAGTTCCGGGCCGTACTGGGGCAGGGCGACACCCAGGACGTGAGCCGGTTCGCCAAGATCACCGGCGAGGTCCAGGAATACCTGGTGATCAAGACCCTCGTGAGCGTGGCGACCGGGCTGTCGATCGGACTCTGGGCGTGGATCATGGGACTCGACTTTCCGATCCTGCTCGGGCTGATCGGATTCGTGTTGAACTACGTTCCGACGATCGGTTCGATCCTGGCAGCGATCCCCGCGATGCTGCTGGCATTGATCCAGACGGGAAGCCTGGGGCTCGTGGCGGTCGTGGCCGTCGGATACGGGGGAATCAACCTGGTCTTCGGAAACCTGATCGAACCGCAGCTTCTGGGTCGGCGCCTGGGGCTTTCGACCCTCGTCGTGATCCTCTCGCTGCTCTTCTGGGCATGGGTCTGGGGTCCGGTGGGGGCCCTGCTCGCCGTGCCGCTGACGATGGTCGTGAAGATCGGGCTCGAGAACACGCAGGATCTGCGCTGGATCGCGCTCCTGCTCGACAAGGAGCCGCCACCCCAGGCCGAAGCCGCCGGACCCGCCTCGATCGATACCGACGAAGGAGTATGAGATGACCGAACAGACCCATACCATGGCGACGCTCGACCCACTCCCCGATTCGGCCCGCCTCTGGGTCTTCGGCGCGAGCCGTCCACTCACCGCGGGCGAGGAATCCCGTCTGTTGAACGAGGTGGAGGCCTTCCTGGGCCAGTGGAAGGCGCACGGGCACCCCCTGGCCGCCGCGCACGAATGGCGACAGGGCCGGTTCCTCCTGGTCGCCGTCGACGACACGGTGTCGGCGCCCTCGGGCTGTTCGATCGACGCGCTGGTGCGCCGGCTCCGCGAACTGGAGCAGGAGATGGAGCTCTCGCTCGTGGGGAGCGCCCCGGTCTGGTACCGCACCGAAGATGAGATCCACCGGGTGAGCCGGCCCGAGTTCAAGGCGCTGGCTCGGGCCGGCGAGATCACGGCCGACACCCTGGTCTACGACCTCAGCCTGACCCGACTCTCGGAGCTGCGCGAGGGCCGCTGGGAGACGCGGGCGGGCCGGAGCTGGCACGCCCGCTATCTCCCCACCGGCTGACCGCCGGCCGCGTCAGCGGCCGTCGGCGGTCCGGCGCCCTGTCCGCCTGGACGCTACGCCAGCCGCCCGGTCACTCCGCTAACGGCTCCCTCCGTCGTCGTTTCCATCGTCGTCGTCGGTGACCCGCTCCTCGGGCACGAGTTCGAGCCCCAGCGTTCGGCCCTTCGCCACCGCGGGCACCCCGTCGACCATCCAGACCGGGGGTCGTGCGTCGAGCAGGTAGTGGTCGAAGAACTGCTGCATGCGGATCGCCCAGTCCATCTGGCTGTGCTCGCCGCTCACCCCGTGCCCCTGGCCGTTGTAGTTGACCAGCCAGACCGGCTTGTTCAGCCGCCGGAGCGCCACGAAGAACTGGATCCCCTCCTCCCACGGCACCGCCCCGTCCTCGTCGTTGTGCAGGATCAGCAGGGGGGTGTCGACCTTGTAGGCGGTGAACAGGGGTGAGTTCTCGATGTAGCGGTGCTGGGCCTCCCAGAGCGAGGCGCCGATCCGCGACTGCCCCTGCTCGTACTGCATCTGGCGCACCCGGCCGCTGGCCCAGCGGATGCCCCCGTACGCCGAGGTCATGTTCGTGACCGGCGCCCCCGCCTCGGCCGCCGCGAACAGGTTCGTGCGGGTCAGCATGTAGGCGATCTGGTAGCCGCCCCAGGAGTGTCCCTGGACCCCGATCCGCTCCCGGTCCACATAGCCCTCCTCGACCACCGACAGGACTCCGGGGACGACCGCGTTCATCGCGCTCTCGCCCGGATAGCCCTCCTTGTACGGAATGTCGGGCACGAAGAGCAGGTAGCCGCGGCTCACGTAGAAGGTGCGGTTGATCGAGGTGCCCGTGCCCGGCGCGAAGTAGTTGTGGAGCCCGTTCGAGGACCGCTCGTAGAAGTAGACCATCATCGGCCACTCCTCGTTCGGGTCGAAGTCATCGGGCTTGTAGAGGATGCCCTGGAGCTCGTCGCCGTCGGTCGAGGTCCAGCTCACCAGCTCGGCGGTGCCCCAGCGGTACTCGGCCTGCTGCGGGTTGGCCTCGGTCACGCGGCGCTGCCCCTCGAAGTTCTCGTCGCTCACCCACAGGTCGGGGAAGTCGCGGAAGGTGCGCTTCGTGAACAGGTAGCGATCGGCGTCTTCGGCCCGGCTGGGGTTCGAGTACGCGACGTCTTCGAGGGTGAGCCGGGTGGGGGTGGTGCTCCCGTCGAGCCGGGTCCGGTAGAAGCCGTCCTGCTTGGTGCGGTCGTGGAAGGCCGAGAGGAGGACGTCTTCGTCGGTCGGGATCGTCAGGTCGCTCCAGTCGAGCCGGACGATGCGCAGCCGCAGCCCGCTCTCCCGCCCGTAGCCCTGCGTCAGGTTCACCGGGGACGCCTGCCCGAGCGGGTCGACCTCCCACAGGTCGTGCGCGTCCTGGACCACCATGCGGGCGTCACCCTCGGTCCATCCGGCGAGCCCGTAGGAGCCCGGGGGCGAGGGGCGGTCATCGAGCTCGTTGAAGACCGGGACCGGCATCCCCTCGGTGGCGTTGACCGTGCTGCGGGTCTCGAGATCCATGACCTGCCAGCCGCGCGCGTCGCCGTCCCACCAGAAGACGAAGCGGCCCTCGGGCGACAGCGACCCGCTGCCGCGGATGTCCTCGACGAGCAGCTCCCGCTCGCCGGTGTTCATGTCGACCCGGTAGAGGTCCACGTAGCGGGTGTCCCACGAGACGCGGGGGCGGTAGGGGAGGTCGTCCTGGCCCAGCGCGTGGTCGGCATCTCCTCCGGCCGCGACCGACACCGATTGCAGGCTGGGGTCCTCGAGCTGCACGACGCGCCCGTCGCTCCAGTGCAGAACGGCGTCGTAGGTGCGGTTGAGCTCCTGCTGCCGGTCGACCAGCTGATGCGACTGCAGGTATCCGTCGTGCCAGCTCCAGATGTCGACCGTGACGTTCTCGAGCAGCTCGTCCTTCTCGTCGTCGTCGAGCTCGGGCTCCGGAGCGGGGGCGGTGGCAAAGCGCAGCCGGTCGCCGCTGTCGGAGAAGCGCAGGCTGGCCCGCTCGGAGAGCAGCCATCCTTCGGGGATCCCCGCCGTGCCCGGTGCGGCCGCGGTGCGGGCCGGACTCGAGCCGTCGAGCTCGGCGATCATCAGGTGCAGCGGGGGGTCTTCGTCGCCCCAGTCCGCATGGTTCGAGAGGAAGGCGGCCCGCCTCCAGTCGTCCTCCACGGAAAGACGCTCGATCTGCCCCCGGGCTTCGAGGAGGGCCTGCGGGGCGTCGACATCGGCCTGCGCGAAGAAGACCCCGTCCCCTTCGCCCCCGGGAGAGGAGCGGACGTAGAGAAGCGCGCGCCCATCGTCGGAGACCTGGAATTCGGTCACGTGGTCGAAATGGCGCTCCTCGTGGGTATCCAGGTTCCACCAGAGGAGGTCGGTGCCCTCAGGACGTTCGGGCTCGTCGTTCGACTCGTCCTCGTCCGGCTCGCCCTCGGTGTCGGGCTCGTCGGCGTCCTCGTCGGTGGGTTTGGCCGGCTCGAAGTGCACCACGATCCAGTCGGTGGCCTCGTCGCCCAACGCGAAGGCGTCGACCCGAGCGCGCGTGCGCATCTCACCGGTGGCGAGTTCCAGGACTCCGAGCGAATCGGCGGGTTCGGGCTCGTTCGCACGGTCCCGCTCCCCGGACTCCTCTACTTCGGACTCGGCTTCGTCATCGCCCTCGTCCTCGTCGTCCTCGTGCGGAGCGATGCGGAAGACGAGAAAGCGGGAGTCCCGGGTGAAGCGGGCGCCCGTGGCTCGGGGAATGATCGTCTCGGAGCCGTCGTCGAGGTGCTGGACGTGGAGGGCCGCCTCGCCGTCGCGCGGGACGATCCGGTACGAGAGCCAGACGCCGTCGGCCGAGAGCGTCGACTGCTGGATCGAGTTCCAGCGGTCGTAGTCGTCGTGGTCGAGGGCCCGGAGTTCCTGCGCGGCGGCCTCGGTCGGCACGGCGAGCCCGGCCGGGACGAGGAGAAGGAGGGCCAGGAAGAGGGCCGTGACCAGTGTGCTAGGGCGGGTCCCGAGCGTGTGTGGAATCGTGCGTCGGCGCGTACGTGGCCGAGCGGCGAGGGACGTCGTCGAGACGGTCTTGGAAGTGCGCATGGCGGAGCGGGGGTGTCGGGGACGTAGTGGATCGGACCCCTCCACAATGCCCCGCCGGAACCGGGAGGGCAAACCGACGGGGGGGACGCCCGGCCGCGGCCCCCCCGGCTTCTGCTGTGCGGTCCGTCAGCCCCCTTCGCCCATCTCCCGCTGGATCTGCTCCATGAGCTCCGCCAGGTTGATCTCCTGGTACTCCTGGATCGCCTCGTAGAGGGGGGCGATCACCGAGGTGCCCGACTCCGCGTAGTGCACATTCGCCTTGACCGTGGTCATGCGCAGGAGGGGCTGGATCGTCGGGGCCTCCTCTGCGGGCTCGTCGTCGCCGCCCCCGCGGCCGCCGAACATGCCTCGCAGCGCGCCGCGCGCCGCGTCACGCACGGCATCACCGGCCGAGCTGGCCAGGGCGCCGCCCATCGACTCCGGCTCCCAGGCGACCAGGTCGTCGCGCGAGAACTCCACGGTGGTGGGGACCAGCGCCACGGTGGTCGTGCTGCGCACCGTGGTGCCCCCGATCTCCTCGATCTCTTCGGCGAGCTGCATCAGGCCGGCCGAGATCCGGGGGTCCCACATCGAGAGCGCCTCGGCGCCCTCGGCGTGCCCGCTCGATTCGAAGGACGCGGCCATCTCCTCGGCCAGCGCGCGGATCTCGGGGTCCTGGGCGAGCTGCTCGGCCCACGCCTCGTAGAGCTGCTCGGCGTCGGGCAGGTCGTCGCTCTGCCAGAGCTCGACCAGGATCGTCAGGATCCCCCCTTCGCGCTCGGCGCCCTCGATCTCGTCGGTCACCTCGAGCTCGGCCAGCACGAAGTGCTGACGGCCCGTGATTCCGTCGCCCAGCGACTCGGTCTGCCCCGTGGCCTCCGAGGTGATCCGGAAGTTCATCTCGACCGTGGACTCCTCCTGCTGGCGACGCATCTCTTCCATCGCCTCCTCCTGCTGGCGCATGGCCTCTCGCATCTCCTCGTCCTGCTCCATCTCGAGCATGGCCTCCTGCATCATGCGATCCATGTCCATCGCCATCTGGCCCGCGTCGGCGAAGGAGAAGCGCATGTAGCTCCGGGAGTCGTGGTCGATCGAGAGGATCTCGCGTCGCTCCAGGTCGATCACGGTGCTCGACGAGCCGTCGTCCTGGCGCAGGGCACTGCCCTCGAGGTAAAGCGCGTGCGAGCTCTCCATTCCACTCAGGGGGGAGCCGGGGATGGCTCTCAGGAGCACACCCAGCGTACCGGGCACCTCGAAGCTTGTGGTTTCGTCCCAGCTGATCCCGCGCACCTGGGCGTCGGCGGCGGTCGGGGCAAGCAGGGGCAGCGCCAGCGCGAGGGCGCAGAGGCTCGCCGAGAAGGCGCTTTTGCTTCGGGGGGTCTGCGTCGGTGGGGTCGGGGATCGGTCCATCATCGGAAGCTCCATCACGGGGTCGCGGAACAGGGGGCTCATCCGGGCGCCGGCTCCGACGCCGCTCTCCCAATATATGCGAAAGTGGGGCCTTTGGCCCGTCACCGATGGCGGCCCCGGGACTCGGGCTATCCGTCGAGGAGCTGGCCCGCCAGGTAGCGCGCCGCCTCGGCCTCGGCCCAGAAACGGGGCGCCCATGGGCCGGGCCCCTCGACGAAGCCCACGTGACCCCCGTGCCGATGAAAGCCTCCCAGGAGAAAGGGGTTGTTCCGAACGGCCTCACGGGGAGAGGAGCGTGGGGGCATGAAGGGGTCGTCGTCGGCGTGCACCAGGAGCGTGGGGGTCCGGATCGAGGGGAGCCAGGGGCCCGACGAGGACTTGCGGTAGTAGTCCCAGGCGTCGTCGAATCCGTGAAGGGGGGCCGTGGCGGCATCGTCGAACTGGCGCAGTGTGCGGGCGGCGTTCAACTGCTCCCAGTCGATGACGGGCCGGAGGAGCGACTCCTTGTCGCGGGCCTTTCCCAACAGCGAGCGCAGGAAGTAGTGGGTGTACAGACGGCCCATGGGCCGCTCTTCGAGGACCCGCGTTCCGGCGCTCAGATCGAAGGGCACCGAGATCGCGGCGGCGGCCGTCAGCCCCCCGGCCAGCCCCCCGGGGTCGGTTGGGCCCTTCCCCCCATGCCCCGCCCGCCCCGCGCCTTCGGT
>REBS01000063.1 GCA_007692605.1 Gemmatimonadales bacterium | reverse complement strand
TGGCCGGACCAGAAGGTCCCCATGGGCTGGCTCGGCGACACGCTGTGGGTGGCCGATCCCTCGAGCGGCGAGGTGCGGCGCTACGCGCAAGGCGCAGGCGACCCGGAGGTGCGGGGGCCCCGCGGCCGGCTGGCCGACACGCCCCCCGAGCCCGTGGGACGCGGGGGACTCGCGGTGCCCATCCCAACATCGGATCCCGACCGCTGGCTCTGGACCCGACCGGCCCAGCCGCCCTTCGTCCCCTATCCGCTTCCGGACGACCCCCCGGGCCCGGAGTTTCTGAGTCTCACCGACGAGTGGCTGATGCACCGGGTCATGGCGAGTTTATGGGCGGGCGTCCACGAGCTGGCCGTCGACACCGGGGATGAGGCCCCGATCGTCATCGGCCCCGACCCCTTCGAGGACCACCCCTTGAGCGCCGTCGCGCCCGACGGCTCATCGGTCACCGTGGTGGTCCGCGACCACCCGACGCTCGTGCTCTACCAGACCCAGCACGTCTTCCGGATGGACCTGGAGGGCGACACGGTCTTCTCAGTGGAACGCCCGGCGGACCTGGTCCGCATCGACGGCCCCACGGTGGATCGGATCTCCCAGGCGCTCGGCACCCACCCCGACCTGCAGGCCGCCGTTCCGGTCCCCGGTCTCGAGGCCCACTTCGTCGCCGGCTCCCTCTACCGCGGCCCCTTCCATCCCCCGACCTCGGACCTGCTCGTCGGCACCGACGGCCGCACCTGGCTGCGCGGGATCGACGATGGGGACGGCCCTGTCCGATGGGAGGTGCTCGCCCCTACCGGCGAGCTCGACGCCGTCTTCGAGTTGGACCGCCAGGTCCGGCTCGTAGCCGCCGACGCCGACGGCGCCTGGGGGCTGCAGGATCCCCTCGGCGACAGCCCCCTCCTCGTCCGCTTCGAGATGGAGCCGGTCCCCTGAGCCTCACGTCGTCCTTGTCATGGACGGTAGCAATAGCGCGCGCGGCACACCGCAGATGATCGCAAAGAGCGGCGACGCTGCGCTGATCCTCACACGTGGCGACGGAGAAGACTCCGGTCCGGCGCGGGCGATCCCCGCTGACCCCGCGGTCGCGAGCTCGAAAAACGTGCCCGGGGTCACGTTTGTCTGACCAATGTCTGACCACCGGAACGTCAACTGGTCTGACATAAGCAGGCCTTCCCCGGGACGTCAATACCGGAAAAGGCCTGGTATCAGTGGGCGCGGAGGGATTCGAACCCCCGACTTCCTGCTTGTAAGGCAGGCGCTCTAAACCGACTGAGCTACGCGCCCGTTGTGTGTGGTTCTGAGGCCGGGCCCACGGGTGTCCTCAGGCGACCCGGCCCCCGCCTTCAACGGATCAATGCCAGTGGAATCAGGACCAGATAGGCCAGAACGAGAAGGAGTGGGGCCGCGGTGATCGAGCCCTGGGCGATCAGCCAGAATCCGAGGATGGCCACCAGCACCCCGGCCGCGCCGAGGCCCAGACCGGCTCGCGTGAGCCCCAGGGGGCCGGGTTCACCGGTTCTCGACTCGGGCGCGGGGGCCTTCGACCGCCGTCTTCCTTTCTTCTCGGTTCGTCTCGCCATGGTGGATGGATGCTACTCCGAAGGAGGGGAAGGGTCAAGATCCGCGGGAGCGACCGGGGGTCGGCTCCGGACGAGTCGGGCCTCTCTCTCGAAGCCTCCGATCGGCGGATGGCGCGGTGGTTCCCAGTAGGCGGGCAGGTCGGGGGGCTCGGTCGCCCGCAGCGCGGCCATCCGCTCGCGGTCGCGGCGACGACGGATCCGGAAGAGGACGATCAGGATGAGTCCGAGGATCCCCCAGAACACCACCGAGTTCTGAAACATGAGGACCCACCCGTAGCGCTGCTTCACATGCTGGATCCACCGGGTCTCGAAGGTGCCGGTCGCGAGGCCGAAGGTCCGTCGGAAGCTGCCCTCGAAGTCTCGGGTCTCGGCCCACCGACTCAGGAAGACCTCCATTCCCCGGGCCCCGCTGTCCTGGATGAGGAAGCTGACCGCGCTGGCCGAGAGCAGGTACGCGAGCTCGGCGTCGGCCCGCTCCCGAGGCCAGACCAGGCTCAGGGAGTCGAGAGGGGGGGCGGTTCCGCGCGCCAGCGCCACTCGGAGCCGCCACATGGCCCCCACGTCCCATCCGCCGGAGGACCACTGGGCGTAGCCCTCGTCGAACCAGCGCGGGATCCGCAGACCGCTCAGGTACTCGTGCAGCCCGAGGTGGGCCCACTCGTGCCGCAGGGTCCGCGCCTCGATATCGCCCCCCGTCCAGGGATTCCCGAAGAGGGGGATCACGATCCTCGAGCGGGAGGGGATCGCGACGCCCGCACCCCAGTGCGGCACCTGCCCGCCGGTGAGCGCGTCGAAGGTCTCCCGGTCGGGAGCCAGGTAGATCACCGCGCTCGACGGCAGCCCCGGGGGAAGACCGGGCAGGTCGGGAAAGCGCTCGAGAACCTGGATCGCCCGGCTCGCGCGCCCCTCGTCGCCCTCCCAGTGAACCACCCGGAGGCGGTCGCCCAGCGATGGGTCGACGGGCACGACCACGCGGGCCTGTTCCGCTCCGGGGAGACCCGCGGGGAGGAGGGACTGGGGGCTGAAGAGCTGCGAAGGCTCCCCGCCGGCCCAGAGGCTCAGGACGAGGAGGAGTCGGATCATCGGTCGGGCGAGGAGGTCACCAGGTCGAGGTTGGTCCGCACCACCTCGTTGTGGGGGTTCAGCTCGAGCGCCTTGCTCCAGAGCTGAAGGGCCCAGTCGCGATCCCCATCCTTGTAGGCCAGGTTCCCGAGCTTCAGGTAGACGTCATCACCCATCTCCGGGTCGAGGCGAACAGCGCGCTCGAAGTGCGCCCGAGCCCCCGCCTGGTCTCCGCGACGGTACGCCAGGTCACCCAGGTTCTTATGGCCCTGGGGCGGGGCCGGAGGCTCGGACACGGCCCGCAGGAAGAGGGCTTCGGCAGCCGAGGACTCACCCTGGCTCTCGAGGACCACGCCCAGGTTCACCAGGACGGCGCCATGACTCGGGTACGACCCGAGTCCCTCTCTGCCGAGACGAAGCGCCTCGTCGCGGTCCCCGGCGGAGGCGGCCGCCAGGATCGCGTACGCGTAGTAGAGCGCCGAGGGTCGAGTCCCCTTCGGAAGGCCCGCACGATATCGACGAAAGACCTCGGTGGCCCGGCGCGCACGCTTCGCCTTGAGCATCAGGATCGCGCGCGTGAGCAGGAGGTCGGGGTCACCGGCACGAAGCTCCGTCGCTCGGTCGAGCAGGGCGAGCGCCTCGTCGGGTCGCTCCAGGAGTTCGAGGGCGTAGGCCCGGTTCCGCAGGCCAGCATAGCTCGAAGCGACCTCCTCGGGAGCGTTCGAGAAGTGCTCCAGCGCCTCCTCGGGGTGTCCTTCGCGCAGCGAGATCAATGCGAGGCGCCGCCGGGCCGTGCCCTCGGCGGGCTCCAGCTTCAGTACCTCGTCGTACTCTCTGCGGGCGTCCTCGAGCATCCCCGCCCGGTCGTACGCCTGGGCGAGGTTGAGGTGCTGGATGATCCCCTCCTCGGTCTCGGCCTCGGAGCGCGTCGGCTCCTTCCGTCCCGTGCGCTGCGCGAATCCCGCCTGGACGAGGCCGAAGAGGGCCTTGGCCGCATCGAAGTCGACCATCCCGGCTTCCGCCGCGATCTCCTCGACGGAGCGGGATCCATCGATGAGGTGAAGAATCCGCTCCTGCTGTGTGGTGAGTTCGAGGGCTTCGTCTCCGTGAGGATCCCGGTCGAGAGAGAAGATCAGATCCATCGAGGGGACCTTCTTCTCGATCAGCGACCATTCGTCGACCCTGCGGGCCCCCTCGAGGAGGAGGCTCTCGGGGTTGATCGAGACGACCGCGATCTCCTCCTCTTCGGGCTTCTCGTCGGGGGCGAAGTGGAAGGACCCCCGCTCCCAGGTGAACAGGTGGTAGACGGCCTCCTCGATCTGGATCGTGATGTGCCGAAGCAGGTCATCTTCCGAAAGCGCGCCACGAGCGACGAGGATCTGTCCGAGTCGCTGGCCCGGTTCGCGGGCCTGCTGCTCCATCGCCTGGGATAGATCTTCGCGGTTGATCACCCCCGCCCGCACGAGGATCTCCCCCAGTCGGTCCGGACGGTTCAGGACGTTCGCGTACACCACCCGTCCGTTGTCGAAATACACGTACCCGAAGGATGAGCGGTCGGTGACCGTCAGGCACCCGGTCTTGCGACCCATGGCCAGGAGCTGGCAGATGTCCGCCAGCCCCACATCTTCGAGTTGGCCTTCAATCGCCATGGCGTCCCCACAGTCCGGTGCCTCGACATGCCGTCATTCGATCCCTCACCCGTCCTCCTCCACGATCCGCTCGTTCAGATGGGGCCAGACCCAGACCACCCGCTCCCGGTGCGGATACCACTCCTCTCGTTCATCTGCGGAACGCGCGGCGCTCTCCAGTACCCCACCGGCCCCCGCCACATCCTCTGAAGAAACGGCCTTCTCGTCGTCTGCCACCCCGGCGAAGGCCCGGAGTGCCGAGAGGATGTCCTCTCCCTCCGATGGATCCGGCCGCCTGGAGCCGGGATGGCCCGGGCGTTCCTCGCCTCCGGTCGCCTTCGCCTTCGGGGTTCCCTGGTCGGTGCCGAGATCGACCACGAGTCCACCCTCGAACCGGGTCCGCAAACGCTCTTCGACCCCTTCGAGGCCTCCCGGGGCCCGATCACCGGTCAGGATGATGCGTCCGCCCTGACGCTTGAGCGCCTCGAACAGGTGAAAGAATTCCTCCTGGGCGCGCTCGGTGAAGGCCAGCCCCTCGACCTTGTGCAGCAGGAGAAGGTCCACCGTCCACCAGCGCTCGCGCCACGCCCCGGCGACCCCGTCGGAGATCGCCCGAATGAACTCTTCGGCGAACTCCGGAACCGAGACCATGGCCACCCGGGCTCCGGGGTGCTGGGTCCCGTAGGAGCGAGCCACGCCCTCGAGGAACAGACGGAGTCGCCCCTCTTCGGTGGAGTGCAGGTAGAGCGGATTGTACTGGGGGCGCTCCCCGGCCATCGTCTCCTCGGCGGCCCGGACGGCCAGGCGCGGAAAGCGGTCGGCGAGCGCGTCCAGATCGGGCCCCGGGCTGACCGAAGGGAAGGAGCGGGCCCGCTCGCGGGCCGAGGCCAGCAGGCTTTCGGCCTCTTCGATCCGTTCGGGATCGCGCAGGAGCGTCGCCGCCGCCTCGGGCCAGGGATTTCCGAGCCTCTCGAGCTCCACCTTCATCTCGCGCAGGCGGTCGACGTCGGCCCTCAACTGGCGGAGCACCTCGCGCCAGTCCTCGGGCTCCTCCCGCCCGTCGAGGTGCCGTCGCAGACGCTGCGATGAGAACCCGGCCGCCTCGACCGCCTCGATCACCTCGCGGAAGGCCGACTTCCAGGCGGGCTCCGGGGGCGCAGCGGACTCCTCCGGTCGGGGGGGCGCGATCGGCGGCGTGGGTGCGGCCCTGGCGGGGTCCTTCGTCGGCCCGTCTCCTCCCCCCGGAAGGGCGCCGAGGATGCCGGGAACATCGCCTTCCTCGATCGTGCGCTCCTCGAGCTCCTGCACGGCGAGCAACCGATTGAGGGCACCCTGGAGCTCTCTCACGTTCCCGAAGGGGTAGCGGGCCACCGCCTCGGCCACTCCGGGGGCCAGTCCCGCCCCGCGGTCCTCGGCCTTGCGACGGATGATGGCGACCCGGGTCTCGTAGTCCGGCTGGCCGATGTCGACGATCAGTCCGCCCGAGAAGCGCGACAGGAGGCGCGCGTCGAGATCGTTGATTTCCGCCGGAGGCCGGTCGGAGGCGAGGACGACCTGTCCACCGCGTGAGGTCAGGGTGTCGAGGGTGCGCAGAAGCATCTCCTGCGCTTCGGCCTGCCCGGTCAGGAACTGGACGTCGTCGAGGAGGAGAACGTCGGACTCCCTGTAGTGGTCCCGGGCAATCCCCTCATCCCCCTTCTGCAGGGCACGCGTGAGGTTGTCGAGATACCCCTCGACCGTCTCATATCGAACGGTGGCGTCGGGGTTGACGCGCTCGGTGTGCTGGGCGATCGCCGAGAGGATATGCGATTTCCCCAACCCCGACGCCGAGTACAGGAAGAGGGGATTGTACCCCTCTCCCGGAGACTCCGCCGCCCGGCGAGCCGCGGCGGAAGCCAGGCGATTCGCTGGGCCGACCACGAAGGTCTCGAACGTCAGCCCCGCATCCAGTCCGGTGCTCATCGGGCTCCTCCCCCATCGGAATCATCGGATGATCCAGCGTGCTTCTCGTCGTCCACTTCAACCGCATCGTCAGGAGCGTCCTCGATGGAGTCCAGCGATCGGGTGAGCGACGCCTCGAACTCGAGGGGGTCGGTCACCGACCAACCGGCATCGTCGACCCAGGCGATCTCCCGCAGCAGCGGCTCGGCTTCGCCGGGAAGCGCGGTCTCTCCCTCTTCGAGCACGATGAGGATGATCTGGGTCGAGGGACGGGCGAGCGGAATGAGGATCACGACTCCTCGGTCGGTCTCCATGCGCAGGACCGACCGCCCCGGGTCTCCGGCCATCTCGGAGAGCCGGGCCGAGGTCGCGTGAAGGGCGGCGGCGAGGGTGGCGAGTCGGGTCAGGGCCGCGCGCCCCTCGACCCCGTGGCGGGCGATCACGCGCCCCGCACGGTCCACGAGGACCACGCGGCGGAGCGAGGGAAGCGCTCCCAGCTCGTCCACGATCGTCTGCAGGTACTCGGCGACCTCGACCGCCTCGGACCGACTGAGCGGCGCCTTCGGCGTCATCGATCCTCCTTCCCGTGCGCCCATGCGATGATCCGCTCCAGATCGGCGGGGAGGGGAACCCGCAGATCGAGAAGTTCGCCGCTGGAAGGATGCCGGAAGGCCAGTCGTCGGGCGTGCAGGAACTGGCGGTCCGCCATGGCCTCGAGTTCCCGCGCCCATCCGCGGACCGACCCACTCATCCCGCGGCTCCACCCGGCGCCGTAGGTCTCGTCTCCGACGATCGGATGCCCGATATGGGCGAGGTGGACCCGGATCTGGTGGGTCCGCCCCGTCTCGAGCGCCACGTCGAGCAGTTCGGCCGCGGGCAGTCGGTCCACGACCCGGGCGTGCGTGACCGCCCGCTTCCCATCGGAGACCACCGCACGCCGGGTGCGGTCCGAAGGATCCCGGCCGAGGGGGGCATCGATCGTGAGGGGCGATTCGGAGAGGTGTCCCCAGCTGAGGGCCCGGTAGAGCCGCCGCACCTTTCGCTTCCGAAGCGCGTCGGAGAGGGCCTGATGGGTGGGATCGTTCTTGGCCACCACCAGGAGTCCCGAGGTGTCCCGATCGAGGCGGTGGACGATCCCCGGGCGGAGCTTTCCCCCGATCCCCGAGAGGTCGGTGACGTGGTGGAGGAGCGCATTCACCAGGGTGCCCCGCGGATGGCCCTTCGCCGGGTGTACGACCATGCCCGCGGGCTTGTTCACCACGAGAAGGTCCTCGTCCTCGTGCACGATCTCGAGCGGAAGGTCCTCGGCTTCGGCGGTGATGGCCTCGGGCTCGGGGACCGTCATCTCGATCCGGTCTCCGGGCGCGAGCGGTTCCGACTTCCGCGGGCTCACGCCATTGAGGAGGACGTCGCCACCCTCGATCAGAGCCGCGATCCGTGTCCGGGACAGCTCCACCTGCTCCGAAAGCCAGCGGTCGAGGCGGGCCCCCTCGGATTCCGGCCCCACCTCGAATACCCTCCGATCACGAGAGGGTGGTTGGTTGGAGCGCGACGAGGCCGGACCCGGAACAGTCATGATGACCTCACGTGGGCCCCGCACGGCGCAGGGCGACCCGAATCGGGATCCCGTCGACCTCGTCCGAGAGGGCGTCGGCGTATCCGGACGCCGAAGCCCCCCCCTCGGCCAGGGAGAGGGCCAGCGTCTCGCCGGTGATGAACTCCCGATACGTCTCGAGCGCCCGGGAGACCTCCTCGGGACCCTCGATCGCCAGGTCGATGCGGTCGGTGATCTCGAGACCGGCGTCCTTGCGCAGTCGCTGGATCCGGTTGACGAGCTCGCGGGCCATCCCCTCGGTCCGAAGCTCCTCGTCGAGCGTCGGGTCGAGGGCCGCCGTGTAGCCCTCTTCGGATTTCACCACCAGGGCACCCGCCGCCTCCTCGACCACATCGAGCCAGTCGGGCTGAAGGAGGACGTCGTCTCCCCCCACCGAGATCGAGACGGGCTCCCCGCGGCGGAAGGCCTCGAGCTTCTCGGCCTGCAGCTCCCGTATGGTGTCGCCCGCCTCCTGGCTGTTCTGCTTGAAGTGGGGTCCCAGGACCTGGAACCGGGGCCGGGCCGCGAGGCGCACGAGTTCCTCGGCGGAGTCCAGGAAGGAGACCTCCTTCACATTCAGTTCGTCCTTGAGGACCGCGAGGACCTCGTCGCGCGGCCGCTGGCCCTCGGGGAGCACCGCGTAGAGAGTCCGCAGCGGCTGGCGGACCCGGATTCGCACATCCTCGCGCGCGGCCCGGCCCAGCGACACGAGGGCACGGACCCCCGCCATCTCTTCTTCGAGGCGCTCCTCGAAGCGTCCCTCGTCCGCTACGGGGAAGCGCGTCAGGTGAACGCTCTGCCCCTCGGTGAGCGCTCGGTGCAGCCAGTCCGCGAAGAAGGGGGTGATCGGGCCCAGGAGGCGCGCCGAGACCGTGAGGGCCTCCCAGAGTGTGCGGAAGGCCGCTCGCGTGTCGTCGGCATCGCCATTGCCCCAGAAGCGGGCACGGGAGCGGCGGACGAACCAGTTGGAGAGGTCCTCGTTCAGGAAGTCGACCACCAGGCGGTAGCCTCGGGTGAGCTGGTACTCGTCCAGATCGGCGTCGACGGCCGCGACCGTGCGATGCAGCCGGGAGAGGAGCCACCGATCCAGGAGGCTCCGGTCTTCGGGGGCGGGATCCAGCTCTCCGGGCTGCCAGTCCTCGACGTTCGCGTAGAGCGCGAAGAACCGGTAGGTGTTCAGCAGGGTGTCGAAGAGCTTCCGCGAGGCCTCGCGGACCCCCTCGGGATCGTAGCGCTTGGCCGCCCACGGGTTCGACACCGTGACCATGTACCAGCGCAGGGGGTCGGACCCGAACTCCTCGATCGCCTCCCACGGGTTCACCGTGTTCCCCTTCGACTTCGACATCTTCTGCCCGTCGGCGTCGAGGATGAGGCCATTGACGATCACGTTCCGATAGGCCGGGCCCCGCTCGAGCATCGTGCTGATCGCCAGGAGCGAGTAGAACCAGCCGCGGGTCTGATCGAGCCCCTCCGAGATGAAGTCGGCGGGGAAGTGGCGCTCGAAGCTCTCGTCGTTCTCGTGGGGCCAGTGCCACTGGGCGTAGGGCATGGCGCCCGAATCGAACCAGACGTCGAGGACCGCCGGGTCGCGGCGCATCGTTCCCGTTCCACCGGGCGCCGGCCAGGTCAGCTCGTCGATGAAGGGCCGGTGCGGATCGAAGTCCTCGGGGAGCCCCCCCACCTTCCGGTCGAGCGCCTCGAGCGATCCGATCCACTCCACCTCGCCGGGGTCCTCGTCGTTCACCCAGACCGGGACGGGGGTGCCCCAGAAGCGGTCGCGGGAGAGAGCCCAGTCCACATTGTTCGCCAGCCACTCGCCCATGCGGCCTTCACCGACCTCGGGAGGAAGCCAGTTGATGGCGGCGTTGTTGCGCAGCATCGAGTCCTTGAGGGTCGACGTGCGGGCGAACCAGGAGTCGCGGGCCATGTAGATCAGGGGAGAGGAGCAGCGCCAGCAGTGCGGATAGGAGTGCTCGATCTCGTCGATGCGGAAGAGGCGGTCGCGATCACGGAGCGCCTCGACCAGCGCGGGGTCCGCCTCCTTCACGAAGCGTCCCCCCACGATCGGGATCTCCTCGCGGAAGCAGCCGCGGTCATCGACCGGGCGGAGGAGGGGAAATCCGTGCCGCTCCCCGGCGGCGAAGTCGTCGGCTCCGAAGGCCGGGGCCATGTGGACGATTCCCGTCCCGTCCTCGGCCGAGACAAAGTCCTCGGCGACCACCCTCCACGCGAGCGGCCGGTCCTCTTCGGGTACGGGTACGATCTCGAGCGGGCGCGAATAGCGCTGTCCCACCAGCTCCGCACCCGAGTGGCGGCGGAGCACCTCGGCGCCCTCGCCGAAGAGGGCCTCGAGCCGATCCTCGGCGATCACCACGCGGCGCCCCTCCCAGGCCACCTCGACATAGGGAAGGTCGGCGTTGACGGCGAGCGCGGTGTTCGAGGGCACCGTCCACGGCGTGGTGGTCCACGCCATGAAGGTACGGCCCTCGGGATCCGGGGCCCCTTCGGCATCGACCCAGTCACACAGGAAGTAGAGCGACGGGTCGGGGATGTCCCGGTATCCCTGCGCCACCTCGTGCGACGAGAGCGTGGTCCCGCACCTCGGGCAATAGGGCACACTCTTGTGTCCCCGGTAGATCAGCCCCTTCTCGTTCAACTGCTTCAGGATCGCCCACACCGACTCGATGTACTCGGTGTGGAAGGTGACGTAGGGATTGGAGTAGTCGAGCCAGTAGGCGATCCGCTCCGACAGCCGCTCCCACTCCTCCTTGTAGGTGAAGACCGAGTCCCGGCACACCTCGTTGAAGCGGGCGATGCCGACAGCCTCGATGTCGGGCTTGCCGGAGATGCCCAGCTTCTTCTCGGCCTCGATCTCGACGGGCAGGCCGTGCGTGTCCCACCCGGCGATCCGCGTGACACTCCGGCCCTGCATCGACCGGTACCGGCAGACCAGGTCCTTGACGGTCCGCGAAATTATGTGGTGCAGTCCCGGGCGGCCGTTCGCGGTCGGGGGGCCCTCGTAGAAGACGAAGGGCGCACCCTCGGCGTTGGCTCTCTGGGTGGCCTCGAAGAGGTCCTCGTCTCGCCATTGCGCGAGGAGCGTCTCTTCGAGCGTACCGAGGGATTCGGGCAGGTCAGGGTAGCGCATACGGGTACGGTCTCAGCTCTGGAAGGTCGGGTCCGACTCGGTGTCGTCATCGGGGGCGTCCGGATCCGACGCTTCGGGTTCGGGGAGGTCTTCATCGGCCGGTTCGGCCTCGGCGGCCTCGTCCGACTCGCCGGCATCGACCGGCTCCCTGCGCTGGAAGACCCGGAGCGCATCGAGATCGAGGTCTTCGAGGATCGGGCGCTCCTCCTCGACCCGCACGACATCGAGCTGCTCTTCGAGCAGGGAGCGGAAGGCCCGCAGGAACCGGCGTCGGGAGCGATTCAGGTCGTCGAGCTCGTGCTGCCGGTCGTGGATCGCCCGCTCCGCCGCGTCGCGGATCCGCTCGGCGTCGTCTTCGGCCTCCCTGCGGGTCAGCTCGGCCTCGCGGTGGGCCTGGCTTTCGATCTCCTCTCGCAGCGACTGGGCCGTGACGAGCGCCTCCTGGACCGCCCGCTCCCTGCCCTCCTGCCCGGAGAGCTGCTCCGACAGCCGGTCGACCCGCTCGCTGAGGGTGAGATTCTGCTTGACGACCTCGTCGAGCCGCTCGGCCACCATCTCGAGGAAGTGGTCGACCTCCTGCGGATCGTACCCGCGCATCGCCTTGCGGAAGTCACCCCGCTTGTTCCGAACGTCGAGGGGCGTGAGATCGATCATCCGTCACGCTCCCCGAACAGCACCGTCCCAAGTCGTACCATCGTGCTTCCCTCCTCGATCGCGACCTCGAAATCATTCGACATTCCCATCGACAGCTCCCTCCCTTCATAGCCGTTCAACTCCGAGATCAACCGGTCGTTGACCTCTCTCAGGGTGCGAAAGGTCGAACGCAGTAGGGCCTCGTCATCGGTATATGGGGCCATCGTCATCAGCCCCCGCAGCTCGATGCTCGACATCTCCAGCATCTCCCCGACCGCGTCTACGGCGTTGTCCGGGGTCAGGCCACCCTTCGAATCCTCTCCCGACGTGTTCACCTGGACCAGCGCCCCGAGGACCGGGTCGCCGTCTCCGGAGGTTCGCTCGAGCCGTCGGGCCAGCTTGAGCGAGTCCAGGGAGTGCAGCAACTCCACCAGGCCCCGCACGTCGGGGGCCTTTCTTCGCTGGAGGCGCCCGACCATGTGCCAGCGACAGTCGCGATCCCGAAAGGCGGGAACACGCTCCATCAGCGCCTCGACCCGGTTCTCGGCCAGGTCGCGGAGCCCCGCCTCCAGCGCCGCCTCGACCACGGCGACCGGGTGCCCCTTGGTGACTGCGACCACCCGGGTGTCGGACGGGTCGCGACCGACTCGATTCGCGGCCGCGGCCATCTGGTCTCGCACCCTGGGCAGGGATCCGGCGAGTCGTTCACTGAACATACGCTCTATTCTAGGGAGGTGAGGGGAGGGAGGGAACCACCGGCGCTCGGGAATCGACGCACGAAGGCCCCGCCGGTCACCTCTGACCGACGGGGCCTCGAACGCCTGCGCGGGGCGAAGGGTCAGATCAGCGGGCCGAGAAGTTGATCGGAACCTGGATCCAGACCGGGACCGCGATGTCGCGGTTCAGCGCCGGTGAGAACTCGAAGACCGGGGCGACCCTCATCGCGGCCTCGTCGAGCGCTGCGTGACCGGACGATTCGGCGACCTCGAAATTCTGCACCTCACCCGTCTCGTCGATGAAGAAGTGCATCATCACGGTTCCACCGATACCGTTGTCTCTGAGCATCGCCGGATATTCGTTCGCGAGGGCACGCTGCACCTGCTGCCCGTTGAGCGTTCGCGGGCTGACGTCGTGTGGCGTGAACTGAGGCTGCTCGGAGAGATCGGCACCACCGTCGCTGCGCGGCGGGGGCAGGTCGTCCGGCAGGTTATCCTCGAAGGTCGTCGGTGCGATCGTGATGTCCTCGTCGATCTGCGCGTCGGTCACGACGGGATTCGCCGGCCGCTGAATCTGCTCGGGCGGAGGTGGAATCTCGATCTCCGGTGGCAGGTCCATGACCTCGAACTCGTCCATCGTGAAGCTCACGTCCGCGGTCGACATGTTCGGAAAGAGGAACATCACCGCCGCGTGCAACAGCACTGCGGCCGTCATGGACCCCCAGAACCACGATCCGAATGACCGCTTGAAGCGATCGTTCGCGGTCTCGAAAGGAAGCTCCTCTTCCGGTGCCTGGGTTTGGGGCTCAGTACTCATCGTCTCTCCCTTGCCATACGGCGTTCAAGATCCGTGGCGAATACCACGTAGATGGCTCCTCCAGCCTTGATCTCCTCCATCACCCCGTCCACGAAGCGGTACGGAGCGCGTGCATCGGCGCGGAGTGAAATCCGCAACCGCCGCTGGGAGTCGATCCAGGCGGGTGCCACCAGACTGGAGACATCGGACATCGCGACCGGCTGGTCGTTGATGAAGATCCCTCCGTCCTGCTCGATCCAGATGTACATGATGTTCTGGCGCTTCTCGTCGATCTGCTCCGTGGCCTGCGCCGACGGCCATTCGATCGGGCGCTCCCTCTCCTGGCGGAACACCGTCGTGACCATGAAGAAGATCAGGAGCAGGAAGGCGATATCGGCCAGAGAAGAACTCGGAATCTGGTCGGACGCCTTCGACTTGCGCTCGAACCCACCATTCTTGAGCGGCATCGTCAACCCTCTCCCATCTGGAGCGAAATTCTGGTCGCGCCGGCAGTCTGCAGCGCATCGAGCACCTGCACCATGTAGCGGTGCTGGGCTTCGGGATGCGTGCGTACACCGGCGATCAGGTTCTCATTCTGCGCCACTTCCATCCGCCAGATGTCCTCCATCGCGGCGGGGGCGACCCGCTGTTCCTGCTGGCTGTCTCCCCGTCGATAGAGGACCGAGCCGTCCGTCTGGATGTTGATGTGCAGAATGTTGCGCTGCGAGACCTCGACCTCTTCCTGGGCCTCGGGCAGCACGATCTGCAGCCCCTGGTCCTTCGGGAACACGGTCGTAACCAGAAAGAAGATCAGCAGGAGGAACGCAATGTCCGCCATCGACGAGGAAGGTATCTCGTCACTGACCTTGGTCTTTTTGCTCAGGATCGCCACGTAATCTCTCCAATCTCCAGCGATGGTCTTGTAAGGGTTGATACCGGGTACCAACCGTCGAAGTTCCGAACCGGGACCCGGATCGAGTCCCCGGCCCGTGTCAGGGCATTCTCGCTCCGGTCACTCCCCGGCGTCCGATGGGTGCACATCGGAGTCGCTGTCGAGGTCCGGTGCCGGGGGACTCGCCGTCGGTGACACTTCGTCGACCGGCCCGCGCATGCCGCCTCCGGCCGAGACCGGAACCCGGGAATCGATCACCTCGAGGCGTCCGTCCTGCTCCATGTCCCACACCAGGTTCAGCAACTGCTGAGTCCCCTGCTCCATGTCCATGATCAGCTTGTCGACCCGGGTCACGAAGAAATTGTAGGCCACATTGACGGGAATCGCGATCAGGAGCCCGGTCGCCGTGGTCAGAAGCGCGACCTTGATTCCGGCCGCCACCGCGGACGGATCCACGTTACCCATCTCCTCGATCGAGGCGAAGGCCATGATCATGCCGGCCACCGTTCCCAGGAATCCCATCAGCGGGGCGACGTTCGCCACGGTGGCGAGAATCACGAGCCCGCGCTCCAGGAAGCCGAGTTCGATCGTCCCGGCCGTATTGATCGCCTGCTCGATCTCGTTTTCGTGGACCCGCCCCTTCTCGATCCGGCGGAGTCCGGCGAGCAGGATGGCCGCCGCGGGACCCGGGGTTTCACTCGTGAGGCGGATCGCCTCACGGAACCGGCCCGCCTCACTCAACTCCCTCACCTCGTCCAGGATCCTCTGCGTGTCGCGATGGGCGACCCAGAGGGTCCACGCCTTCGCTATGGTCACGCCGAGCGCCACCAGCGAGCAGAGCAGCAGCGCGTACATCATCGGACCGCCGTCCGCGAAGAGGGTCAGAAGATTATACTCGAAACCGTTCAAACCGGGCTCCTTTTCTCACTCAGGCTCGGAGGCGGGTCGGCCCGCCCGCTCCCAGCGTACGCTCAGGGTTTTTCGATTCGGGGATTGAAGCCGCCAATGTATCCGCCATCCCCGGCAGTGTCAAACACGAACTCGCAACGTCTCATGATCCCTTCACCGACGAAAGCCACGAGGACTTCGACCCCTCGGGCTCGACCCCCTCCAGGGCCTCCCGAAGCTGCTCCGGGGTGACCCCGAGCTCCAGGTGACCGCGCCGTGCGATCGAGATGCGGGCGGTCTCTTCGCTGACCACGATGACGAAGGCGTCGGACTCCTCCGACAGCCCGATCGCGGCCCGGTGACGGGTCCCGAGCGACTTGTCGGCCAGGGGGGTCTGGGTCAGCGGCAGGATCGCTCCCGCCGCCTTGATCGAATCCCCGGCAATGATCACCGCCCCGTCGTGGAGCGGGGAATACGGGGTGAAGATCGTGGTCAGCAGATCCGCCGAGACCTTCGCCTGAACCGGTCGCCCCGTCTGCGCGTATTCGTCCAGCCCGACCTCCTGTTCGAGTGCGATGATCGCCCCCGTGCTCGTCCTCGAGAGCTTTTCGACCGCTTCGACCAGCTCGTCGACGATCTCGCGGCTCTGGATCTTCATGAAGATACGGAAGAACTGGCTCTGCCCCATTCGGGCCAGGGCCGCCCTCAGCTCAGGCTGAAACACCACCAGCGCCGCGATCGCCCCGTACTGGAAGAGCGTCTCGAGTACCGTCCGGATGAGCTCGAAGTTGAGGACGACCGCCAGGGCGTAGAACCCGACGAGCAGCCCGACCCCGAGCATCATCTGCATCGCCCGGGTGCGCTGCAGCAGAAGGAGGATCCGGTAGGTCAGGATCGCGACGATCGTGATCTCGACCAGATCTCCCCAGCCCGGCCCCAACAGCCGGAACTGCTCCCAGAGCCAGTTCACCTCGTCGTCCTCGCCTTCCGCCCGGGGGTCAAGCCGCCCCGATGACGCTCACCGGAGTCCGTCTCCTGCTTAACCCCACGACCCTCCTGCGGGTCCGCCGTGCGGACCGCGGTCGCCACCTGCAGCGCTTCCAGGGTGGCCCGCACGTCGTGGACCCGGAAGATGCGGGCTCCCCCAAGCAGGGCCAGGGCACAGGCTACCGCGGTACCCGTGACCCGCTCGGCCGGCGGACGATCGAGCACCTCTCCCAGGAAACGCTTACGCGACGGCCCGATCAGGAGCGGAAAGCCCAACTCCAGCAGGACGTCGAGGTCCCGGATGATCTGCAGACTCTGCGCCGCCGTCTTGGCGAAGCCAAGCCCCGGGTCGAGGACGATCGCCTCGAGCGGAAGGCCAGCGTTCCGCCCGCGCCGAGCGGCCTCGCCCAGTTCCCGGGCCAGATCCTCCATCAGCGACGGGTACTCCGCCCGGGCCGCCATCGTCTGCGGGGTCCCCCGCATGTGCATGAGCACGGCGCCGGCGCCGGCGCGGGCGGTGACCCCGGCGAGTTCCGGGTCGAACTCGAATCCCGACACGTCGTTGACGATGTGTGCGCCCGCTTCGAGCGCGGCGCGTGCGACCTCGGCGCGCCGGGTATCGACCGAGATCGGGACCGACCAGCGGCGGGCGACCGCCTCGATGGCCGGCACGACCCTGCGGATCTCTTCGGCGACCGGCACCTCGTCCGCACCGGGGCGGGTGGATTCCCCGCCAACATCGAGGAGCGCCGCCCCCTCGTCGAGATGGCGCTCGGCCCGTCGCAGTACCCGGTCCACCGTCGACAGCTCACCCCCATCCGAGAAGGAGTCCGGGGTGAGGTTCAGGATCCCCATGACCAGGGGGCGTTTCAGGGAAAGCACACCTCCCCGGATTCGCCATCCTGCGTCCTCGGCCCCGTCCCACCGTGACGGAGCCCGGTTCATCGGCTGGGCGCCTCCACTTCTTCATCCTCTTCGAACCCGGTCGACGAGACGGGTGGAGCGGATGGTGCAGACGGTGCGGCAGGCGCGGCCACAGGCTCGCCATCGCCCCCGGCGGCGGAGGGCGAGCCTGTGGCCTCCGACGATCCCGAGTCGGGGCCGTCCACGACCTCGGGCAGGGGCAGCGGCTTACCGTCGGCCAACAGCTCGACTTCCTCGCGGTTCAGGGTCTCTCGCTCGAGGAGTGCCTCGGCAATCGACTCGAGCAACTCTTCTTCGGCTTCGAGCACGGTCCGGGCCCTCTGGTGGGCCTCGTCGAGGATGCGCTTCACCTCCTGGTCGACCAGCTGCGCCGTGTGCTCCGAGATGTCCCTGCGCTGCTGGATTTCACGCCCCAGGAAGACCTCCTGGTCGGAGTCGCCCACCGCGATCAGGCCGACCACGTCGGACATGCCGAAGCGGGTCACCATCCGTCGCGCCATCTGGGTGGCGCGCTCGATATCGTTGCCCGCTCCCGTGGTGACCTTCTCCGGCCCGAAGGTCATCTCCTCGGCCACCCTCCCGCCGTACAGCATGCAGAGCTGGCCCTCGAGCCAGTCCTTCGTGTAGGAATGGCGGTCCTCCTGCGGGAGCGACGCGGTGATCCCGAGCGCCCGGCCGCGGGGCACGATCGTGACCTTGTGGATCGGGTCGAGTCCCGGCACGCGGAGTCCGATGACGGCGTGGCCCGCCTCGTGGTAGGCGGTGAGCCGGCGTTCGTTTTCGGTGAGGACCATGGAGCGCCGCTCGGTCCCCAGCATCACCTTGTCCTTCGCCTGTTCGAAGTCCTCCATCGAGACCCGGTCGGCGTCACGGCGGGCCGCCAGCAGCGCGGCCTCGTTGCAGATGTTCGCCAGATCGGCTCCGGAGAGTCCGGGGGTCCCCTTCGCGATGATCTCGAGGTCGACATCGTCCTGGAGGGGGAGTTTTCGGGCGTGGACCCCGAGGATCATCTGGCGCCCCTTCACGTCGGGGGCGTCGACGACGACCTGGCGGTCGAATCGCCCCGGACGCAGAAGGGCCGGGTCCAGCACGTCGGGACGGTTCGTGGCCGCGAGAAGGATCACGCCCTCGTTGGCCTCGAACCCATCCATTTCGACCAGCAGCTGGTTGAGCGTCTGCTCGCGCTCGTCGTGCCCGCCGCCGAGTCCTGCGCCCCGGTGTCGTCCGACGGCGTCGATTTCATCGATGAAGATGATGCAGGGCGCATGAGCCTTGCCCTGTTCGAAGAGGTCACGAACCCTCGAGGCCCCGACTCCGACGAACATCTCGACGAAGTCCGATCCCGACATCTGGAAGAAGGGTCGGCCGGCCTCTCCGGCGACCGCCTTGGCCATCAGCGTCTTTCCGGTCCCCGGCGGACCCACGAGGAGCACGCCCTTGGGGAGCCGGCCTCCCAGGCGACCGAACTTCTGGGGGTCCTTGAGGAATTCGATGATCTCCTCGAGCTCGTGCTTCGCCTCCTCGGCGCCGGCCACGTCGGCGAAGGTCACCTTCGGCGTGTCCGGAGAGATCAGCTTGGCCTTGGACCGGCCGAACTGGAAGGCCTTGTTCCCTCCACCCTGCATGCTGCGCAGAATCCAGATCATCACGATGATGAAGATGATCCAGGGGAGGATCATGATCAGACTGCCCCACCAGGGCGCCTCGTCCCACTCCGCCGTTACCGCGATCCCCTGCGCCTCGAAAGCCTCGACCCTGGCCTCCGAGACCTCGGACGGGAGTTCGGTTCGGAACTCCCTGAATTCGACCTCGTCCCGGGTCACGGGCGTACGGAACTCACCGTCGACCTTCACCCCGTCGGTGATCAGGATCGAGTGCACATTCCCCCCCTGCCACTCGGTGTTGAACTCCGAGGTGGAGAGTTTCAGGACCGTGTCCTCCTGACTCCAGAAGAAGTTGACCAGGAGGAGCGGCAGGAGGATCAGGAGGATCCAGAAGGATGCCGTCCGCGAGAGACGGGACCACTTCGATCCCTGGGGATCCGGACGCTGAGGACCTTGTTCGGCCATAGGAAACGCAGATTCGGTTGCCGGGCCGGAGCCCGCCGGAGCCTAACGGCCCCGAATGTCAGAGACTCCCGATGAACGGGAGATGCCGAAAGTCCTCGGCGTGATCCAGACCGTACCCGACGACGAATTCGTCGGGACAGTCGAATCCGACCCACCGGGCCTCGGGCTCGAGCGCCACCAGGCGCTTGTGCAGAAGCGCGCACACCTCGACGCTCTTCGCGCCGCGCCTCCGCAGGTCGGGGAGCAGCTGCTTCAGCGTATTTCCGCTGTCGATGATGTCTTCCACGATCAGAAGGTGCTTGCCCTCGAACGACGTGTCCGGATCGTAGAGCAGATTCACCTGTCCCGAGGAGACGGTCGCCTTTCCGTAACTCGACGCCACGAGGAAATCGAGGTGCAGGGGACGGTGAATCGTGCGCACCAGATCCGCCATGAATATAAAGGACCCTTTGAGAAGGCCCAACACCAGCAGCGGCTCCGCCACCGGATAGTGGTCGCTGATTCCCGCTCCCATCTCGGCGACGCGGGTCGCGATCTGGTGTTGCGAGAAGACCACGTGTCGAAAGGTGTTCGCTCCCGCGCGGTGCGCGACCTGCTCAGGCGCCGTCGCCGACATCAGTTACCCCGATCGTCCAGGTTTCAGAGAGTGTTCCCGGATCGGCGAGCGGTGCCCGCCAGTGACCCGGGATCCAGAGTACAAGGCCGCTCCCATCGACCAGGAGGGGCAGTCGATCTCGGTCGCCCCGGGGAATCCGCAGCTCCCCCAGGAGCTTTTTCAGCTTCTTGCGGCCCACTCCCAGCGGAACGCGGTCCCCCGGCTTCCGACCCCGTACCCGAAGTGGGGGATGCAGGTCCCGGTGTCGGAAGGCGGCCGTCCACCTCGCGTCACCCCGGTCGTGCGACGTGGGAGCGCCCGAGGGCTGCGCCCCATCGTCGAGGCCACCCATGCCCCAGTCCACCCGCCAGTGGGATCCCCCGAGCCGAATCTCGGTCGACCCGGATCCAGCTCCGGACCGTGCGAGGGGGATGAGCACCTCGGCCGCCCCCCCCCGATCGCGAGTGTCCGGCCCCCGGCGACGGAATCGCAGGAGCGAGAAGTCCCTCGAGAGGAGCACGGACCCCGGAAGCTCGACCCACCCCCCGCTCGAACCTTCGCTGATAAACTCCAGCACCGTCCCGGTTCCGGCTTCCGAGAGGCGGGATCCCAGCCTCTCCGCAACGGTCCTCAGGAGCTCGGAGCGAACCGGGGGAGGATAGGAGAGGAGGTCGTCCCGGGCAACCGCGATCTCGCCCGGACGTTCGCCCCCCCCCAGGGTGCCGGCGGCGATCCGACCACGCTCGAGGATTCGTTCCACCTCCGGGGCCAGGAGGGCATCGAGCACCTCCTCGACCTCGCGGGCTCGGCGCGAAAGTCGCAGGAGCCCGGCGGACGCACCGGGATGGATCTCGCGGGCGAGGGGAAGGAGCTCGTGTCGGATCCGGTTGCGGGCGAAGGCCGGATCCCGGTTCGAGGGGTCCTCGAGGGGTTCGAGGCCCCGGCGTTCGGCGTACGCCCGGATCACCGCCCGGTCGACCTCGAGGAGGGGGCGGAGCAGGTCGGGGGGCCGGCAGACCTGCATGCCGCGAAGCCCGCGGATTCCCGTTCCCCGAAGGATCCGGAAGAGCACGGTCTCGCGCTGGTCGTCGGCGTGGTGTCCGAGGAGGATCCAGCGGGCCCCGACCTCGTCCAGAACGCCCCGGAGAAAACGGAACCGGAGGTCGCGCGCGCCGGTCTCGGAACTCGGCGGATCCGGGGCCACGCCTCGATGGAGGGGAAGCCCCCATCGCTTCATGACCGCCTCCAGCCGGTCCGCCTCGTCCGTGCTCCCGGCCCGCATCCGGTGATCGAAGTGCGCCGGGTGGAGGTCGAATCGGGGACGAGCGGGATCGACGCGGTCCAGTCCCTCATGAAGGAGGTCCAGGAGGGCCAGGGAATCGACACCTCCGGAGAGCGCGACCACGACGGGGTCCCCTTCGCCAAACCATTCCCCCTCGCGGATCGTCCGGGCCAGGTGCCGCTCGAGCTCGCCCGCTCGCCACGCGCTCATGGCGAGTCGGCGCCCTCCGCCCCCCCGAGGGCGGCCGGTGGCAGGGGCCGGCCATACGCCTCGTGGAGCACCCGTGCGAGATGATCCGGCCGGTCGGTCTGGATCGCGTCGGCGCCCCAGTCCAGAAGGGTCCACATGAGTTTCGGGTCATCGATGGTCCAGACGTGGACCGGGAGATTCCGGCGATGGGCCTCGCGGATGAACCGGGGGGTCGTGACCTGCCGCCCCTCCCAGATGTAGGGAACCTGAAGGGCATCGGTGCTCGGCGTGTACGGACCTCCGCCCGGGAGTCGGTGCAGGAGGTAGAACCACCTGATCTGTCTCCGGGAAGCCGATACGGGGCCGGGGTATCCCATCCGGTCGGCTCGGCCCTCTTCGTGCTCCGAGGCGAGAAGCACGCGGTGCTCGGCGCCGTGTCGAAGGACCATCTCCATCAGCGGACGCGCGCTTTCGGGCCCCTTGGCGTCGACATTCAGCCGCGCGCCGGGGAGGGCCTCGAGGAGCTCCTCGAGCCGGGGAATCCGGACCCCGCGCCCCCGAAAGGATTTCCTCCCCTCGAGGTCCTCGAAGCGATAGCCGGCGTCGAGCTCGCGCACCTGCGCCCACTCCATCTCCCGAATGGCCCCGGATCCATCAGTGGTGCGGTCGACCGTGGGATCGTGGATCACCACGAGTTCCCCGTCGCGCGTCGTGTGCACGTCGAGTTCCAGGACATCGGCACCCCAGTCCTCGACCGCGGAGCGGAAGGCCGCCATGGTGTTCTCGGGGGCCAGCCGAGCCCCTCCCCGGTGCGCAAAGAAGAGGGGAGCGCCTGCCAGGTACGGGTGACCGGGGCGGCGGGACATGCGGAAGGCCCTCCCTTTGAACGAAGTGGGTTCCAGGCCCGTGCCGACGGGACCTACTCGTCCCCCAGGGGACCGACGTCCTCGGTCTGGATCCCGTGGAAGGTCATGAGAACACGGTCGAGGAGTCCTTCGGTCATCCGGAGTTCCAGCGCCGCACGGTCACCCTCTTCGCCGACGTCACCGTGCGCCGCGGCCTGGAGTTCGACGATCCGGGCCGAGAGGAATCGAAGGAAGGCTTCGACGACCTGGGGGCGGGGCGATGGCCCGACCGGCGAGTCGGAGGGCACCTCGGTCAGAAGGAGCCCCCGGACGAAGGCCAGCACACCGGGAAAGGTGAGTTCCGGCACGGGCCCACCCTCCATCCGCTCCTCTTCGGTGATGTTCTCCCACTCCAGGTCGTTCCAGTAAAGCTCCTGCGCCTCTTCGAGAAGGTACTCGTGCTGCTTCTCGGTCAGAGGCGTGTCCGCCTCGGGCACGGCAGGTGCGCGCAAGGGGCGACCCGTGTGCTTCTGGATTCGGGCGCGTCGGGCTTCCAGGAGTTGCTCGGCAGTGGATTCGGTCATCATCCGGAGACATTCGGGTTGGGGTTCGGTCGGTCGGAGTGGATCCGCCGGTCCGCGTTCTCTCAACATACGTCTCTTCGGGGATTGGGGCATCCCCTCACCTCTTCGCCGGGTCCCGCAGTTGGAAAGCCCCCCGGGTCATGGACCCGGGGGGCTTCACACTGCGCGGCACTCCGATCGATCATCGAGTGCCGGAGGAGGGACTCGAACCCCCGACACGCGGATTATGATTCCGCTGCTCTAACCACCTGAGCTACTCCGGCATAAGAGACAGAAATGCTATCTCGGAATGCCCCCTCTGTCAACCTCTTCCGCGCCCCCTTCCCCGCTCCCGGCGAACCGGTACAGCACCTCGCCGTCGCGGATCATCCCGAAGCGTTCCCGGGCGATGCGCTCCAGGGCGCGGGGGTCCGTCTCGAGGGCCTCGGCCCGCGCCTCGAGATTCAGGGTTTCGGCCCGGAGGGTCTCGCGCTCGACCTGCCGCTCCGCGATCTCGTGATGGATCCGGTTCAGGTCGAGAATCGAGTACCCGCCTCCGAAGATCGCGTAGTAGGCGGCGAGCAGGAGAAGCGCGGGAGCCGCCAGTCGTCGGATCATCATGACGTCCAGAGGCCGCGGCCCGGGTAGCGCGCCTTCGATCCGAGGCGCTCCTCGATCCGCAGCAGTTGGTTGTACTTGGCCACGCGGTCGGTCCGCGAGGCGCTGCCCGTCTTGATCTGTCCGGCGCCGGTCGCGACCGTCAGGTCGGCGATGAAGACATCTTCGGTCTCACCGGACCGGTGCGAAATCACCGAGCGGTACCCGGCCTCGGAGGCCATGCGGATGGCGTCGAGGGTCTCGGTCAGGGTTCCGATCTGGTTCACCTTGATGAGGATCGCGTTGCCCACCCGCTCTTCGATTCCGCGGCGCAGGTGTTCGACGTTCGTGACGAAGATATCGTCTCCCACCAGCTGCGTGCGAGTCCCGATCGCGGAGGTGAGCGCCGACCAGCCCTCCCAGTCGTTCTCGTCGAGCGGGTCCTCGAGCGACGCGATCGGATAGCGTTCGGTCCACCGAGTCCAGAACTCGACCATCTCCTCGGGGCTCCGCTTCTCACCCGACGACCAGCGGAAGACATAATCCCCGTCGGAGTGAAACTCGGACGCGGCGGCGTCGAGCGCCAGGACGATCTCTTCACCCGGCCGATACCCCGCCCGCTCGATCGCCCGGAGCACCACCTCGACCGCTTCCTCGTTCGACGAGAGGTCGGGAGCGAACCCGCCCTCGTCGCCCACGGCGGTGCTGCGCCCCTGATCCGAGAGGACCTTCTTCAGGTGGTGGAAGATCTCGACACCCATCCGGAGTCCTTCGGAGAAGCTGTCAGCCCCGACCGGCATGATCATGAATTCCTGAATGTCGACGTTGTTGGGAGCGTGGGAGCCCCCGTTCAGGATGTTCATCATCGGCACCGGGAGCAGGTCGGCCTCCTCTCCACCCAGCGAGCGGTAGAGGGGCATCCCGCGGGCGTCGGCCAGGGCACGGGCCGACGCCATCGAAGCAGCGAGGATCGCGTTCGCCCCCAGACGCGCCTTGTTGGGCGTCCCGTCGGCGGCGATCAGGGCTCGATCCAGACCTTCCTGATCCTCGGCGTCGCGGCCCCGCAGGTGGTCGGCGATCTCTCCATTGAGGTTCGCGACCGCGTTCCGAACCCCTCGTCCGAGGTAGCGTTCTCCGTCGCCGTCGCGCAACTCCACGGCCTCATGCTCACCGGTCGATGCCCCCGAGGGGACGGCCGCGCGACCCCATCCACCTCCGGCGAGGAACACCTCGGCCTCGACGGTGGGGTTTCCCCGTGAGTCCAGAATCTCTCGTCCCCGAACGGCGTCAATCATGGTCGAACTCACTGCATACTCTCCTCGTGCTCCGGATCCCCGGCATTCGGCCGGGCATCCGGGATTGGGGGTTCGGACCCGGTAGCTCCGAGTCCGTTCGGCTGGTCGATCAGCGAGAGGATGGCCTGCCGTCCCCGCGCCACGAGCTTGTTTCGGTCCTTCATCTCGAACTCCTCGACCGGGATCGGGGTCCCGACCCGGATCAGGATTTCACCCGGACGAATCCGCCATGACCCCTTGGGCATGACGGCTCTCGAGCCGGTTATCCCCAGGGGCAGAATCGGGACCCCGGTCTGGATCGCCAGCACGAACGCCCCCTTCTTGAATGACTGGAGACGGCCGTCGCTCGACCGGGTACCCTCGGGAAAGAGGATGACGGCCAGGCGGTCCTGGCGCACCTGCTGGCCGGCTCTCTTGAGGGCATCGATCGCGTTGGATCGGTCGTCACGGTCGATCGAGATATGACCGCAGCCGGTCCAGGCAGGACCGAAGATCGGGATTCGGGCCAACTCCTCCTTGCCGACAAAACGGAAGTGCACGGGAAGGAAGCCGGCGAGGGCGAAGACATCGAACCAGCTCTGGTGGTTCACCACGACGATGTAGGGCTGATCCCAGTCCACCTCGTCGGCCCCCTCGAAGCGAACACGCGCCCCCGCCAGGCGGACCAGCGACCGAGACCAGAAACGCGCGAGCGGCTCACAGTGGCGGCCCGCCCAGGGGAGGCGCAACAACGAGGAAAGGACGAGCCAGCCGGCCAGCACGGCCGTCAGGATCACCCCCACTATCATCACCACCGCCGTGCGAATCAACCCTGCTCCTCTTCTTCCGCTGCGTTGAAATGGTCCCAGCCCCCGCGCTCCGGCGTCCGGGGCTCTTCTTTGGGCGTATCACGAATCCGGAGGCCCAGGCCCGGTCCGACCGAACCGATCCGGGTCAGCGAAAGATCGAACCGTTTACGAAAATTCTCTACCTCTGCCTTGGGAGGGTCGGGGGGAAGGGTCACCAGAAGCTCGAAGTCTTCTCCCCCGTGAAGCGCGATCTCGGGTCCCTTGGAGGTCGCCTCCGGATGCAGGGGAATTCGCCATGTATCGAGGACCAGATCGACGTCCGAGGCGGCCGCCAGATGGCTCCCGTCCCCCGCGAGACCATCGGAGAGATCCATCCCGGAGGTGGCGCCCAGCGCGGAGACCAGGTAGCGGGCCTCGGCGAGCCTGGGAGTCGGTCGTACGAAAGGCTCCCTCAGCCCCGGGGGCGGTTCGATCCCCCGTTCCCACAGACCCACCGCCGCGGCCGCGGCACCCAGCCTGCCGGTGACCCAGAGTTCGTCGCCGGGCCGTGCTCCCCGCCGGAGCAGCGGGTGATCCGCCTGCCCGACCACCACGACGTCGAGTACCACCGGTCCCGGCGACCGAGTGAGGTCTCCCCCGAGCAGCGGCACCTTCAGCCGATCGAGGAGTTCACGCACGCCACTCATGATCGGAAGGGAGGATTGCCCCCCGGGGTCGGGTACGGCCAGGGAGACGAGGACGCCGAGGGGCCGGGCCGCCATCCCCGCGAGATCCGAGAGGGCCGCGGCGCACGCCCGGTACCCGACCTCGCCCGGTGTGACCCAGTCGAGTCGAAAATGCACTCCCTCGACGGCCATGTCGGTGGAGAGAACGATCCCTCCATCCAGGACGGCGGCGTCGTCGCCGGGGCCGACGCGGACCCCCGGGGCCGCGGGCAGGGACTCGAGGAAGGATCGAATCCTCCGGAACTCTCCCCCCACTCCGAATCGAACGATCTTCGGATCCTCTCTTCCCGTGCTCATCGGCTCAGTGCGCCGCGGGCAGGTCGAGGAGCACGAAGGGAAGCGACAGTTCGGTGGTCCCGGGCCCGGCTTCGCTCATGGCCAGGGGAAGCGCCTCGGCCACGTCCCCGGGGAGGAGGGCGGGTCCCATCGCGAGGTGATCGGCGGCACGCCCGGTCCAGTGCAGCGCGAGAGCAGCGGCATCGGGGGCATCGAGACCCCGTGCCATCAACGCGCCGGCTACTCCCGTCAGGACATCGCCCATCCCCGCCCGGGCGAACTCCGACGACCCACTGAGCGAGACCCGGACGCGGCCGGGGCGGCCGGATGCCACCACCGACGGGGTCCCCTTGAGGAGCACCGACGCGTCCCACTGGTGGGCGCACTCACGTGCATGTCGCAGGGGGTCGGCCACGATCGCACTCGACTCCACCCCGAGAAGCGTCGAAGCCTCACCCGGGTGCGGTGTGAGCAGTCGGGCGCCGCTGCCTCCGTCCATGGTCCGATCCTTCCACCGGGACAGCCCCCCAGACGCCAGAAGGGTGAGGGCATCGGCATCGAGGAGGATGCGCGCGCCCGAGGGCAGGGCTTCGAACGCCGCTTCGAGGGACCCCGCCAACGCCCCGCCCCCCAGTCCGGGCCCGGCGGCGAGCGCGTCGGAGTCGGAGAGGGCTTCCGCGAGGGTGGCAGTGTCCAGGGCGTCGATGATGACGGCCTCGGGCACCGTGGCGTGCAGGAGCGGGATCTGATCGGGATGGGAGGCGACCCGCACATATCCGGCGCCGGCGCGCAGCGCGGCGCG
>REBS01000064.1 GCA_007692605.1 Gemmatimonadales bacterium | reverse complement strand
GAAGCGCGACATCCAGCGCCTGCGGGAGTTCATCAAGACGTACGTCGTGCACGGGGATCGCGGCGAGGTCATCTGCCGGATCGAGAACGGGCGGATCCGGCCCTCGAAGATGCTGGCGGAGAGCATGGCGGGCCTCCTCGAGGGGAATCCCGAGTTCGTCATGATCGACGACCAGAAGGTGGTCTTCGAGACCGCGCTCGAGATGGCCCGGACGTCGACCGAGGAAGGCAAGCAGGTGCTCCTCGTCCATGGGGGACCGGGCACCGGCAAGTCGGTGGTGGCCGTCAACCTCCTGGTGGAGCTGACGAAGCGCGAGGATCTGGCGCTCTATGTGACGAAGAATGCGGCGCCCCGGGCGGTCTTCGAGAGCAAGCTCACCGGTGTCATGACGAAGAGCCGCTTCTCGAATCTCTTCAAGGGCTCGGGGGCGTTCGTCACCGCGGAACGCCACATCTACGATGTCCTTGTCGTGGATGAGGCCCATCGGCTGAACGAGCACTCGGGGCTCTACCAGAACCTGGGCGAAAACCAGGTGAAGGAGCTGATCCACGCCTCGCGCACGACCGTCTTCTTTCTCGATGAGGACCAGCGGGTCACCCTGCGGGACATCGGCACCGCAGACGAGATCCGCCATTGGGCTCGTCAGGCCGGTGCCCGTGTCGAGGAGATGACGCTGGAGTCGCAGTTTCGCTGCAACGGCTCCGACGGGTATCTGGCGTGGCTGGACCATACCCTCAGGATCCGGCCCACCGCGCACCCCGACCTGGACGGGGTCGACTACGACGTTCGCGTCTGCGACACGCCCAACGAGCTCCGCGATCTGATCGAGGCCCGCAATCGCGAGGACGGCCGCTCCCGCCTCGTCGCCGGCTACTGCTGGGAGTGGGAGAGCAAGAAGGACCCGGCGGCCTGCGACATCGTCCTCGCCGACCATGACTTCCGGATGCGCTGGAATCTCAGCGAGGACGGCTCGCTCTGGATCCTCAAGCCCGATTCGATCAGCGAGATCGGGTGCATCCACACCTGCCAGGGGCTGGAGCTCGACCATGTCGGGGTGATCCTGGGGTCGGACTTCCTGGTGCGCGACGGGGTGGTCCAGACCCATCCCGAGGCCCGGGCCCGCTACGACAGCTCGATCCGCGGCTGGAAGAAGGCGATGAAGGAGGACCCGGAACGGACCCGCCGGGAGACGCGCGCCATCATCCTCAACACCTACCGAACCCTGATGAGCCGGGGAATGAAGGGCTGCTACCTCTACTCCGTCGACGAAGAGACCAACGAATATCTTCGGGGGTGCCTGTGAGGCCCGGGGTCCTGATCGCGGCGCTGTGGTTTCTGGCTTACGCCCCCGCCGCGCTCGCGCAGGCCGCCCTCCCGGAGCTGCCGCCGGGCCTGACCGTCACCGCCGAGGAAACCCGCTACGAAGTGTTCGGGACGACGGCGGCCGAAATCAGACAGTCGATCGACGACCGCGGCCCGCTCGAGGACGGGCGACGCTGGAGCGGGTACACGCACTGGCAGGTCGACTGGAGCTACCGATACGGGATGCGGTCGGGCCGGTGCGAGATCGTCCACGTCGAGGTCGCGTACTCGTCGCGGGTCGTACTCCCCGATTGGCGTGCATCCTCCGGGACCCCTACGAGTCTCCGCAGGGACTGGGTGCGGTACCTTTCGGCGCTTCGCACGCACGAAGATGGACATGTGGCGATCGGAGCCGAGGCGGCCCGCGAGGTCCTGGCGCGGATCGGGTCCCTTACGGCGCCCTCGTGCTCCGGCATGCCTGAACGGGCCGATCGTGTGGGTCACCGGACACTCGACGAGTACCGTGAGCTGCAGCGGGCGTATGACGCCGAGACCGGCCATGGTCGCACGCAGGGTGCGGCGTGGCCCCCGGGAGGAGACCGATGACGATCCGGACGCCGCGGCATTCTACCGGGACCCTGCTTGCCCTGCTGGTCTCCGGTGCCGGATGCGACGTCCGCGACCCCCCACCCGAGCCCGTGCAGCGGGACTCGGCGGGAGTCACGATCGTGGAATCGCCCCCGGTGGCCGAGTGGTCCGATGGGGCCGGGTGGCGCATCGAGGCGGAGCCGATCGTCTCGATCGGCGAGGTGGAGGGCGAGGCGCCCTATCTCCTCTCCTACCTCGCGGGCGCGCTCCGGCTGGATGACGGGCGGATCGTGGTTGCGAACCACGACCCCGCGAGCCAGATCCGTGTGTACGATGATCAGGGTCGCCATCAGGTCTCCTGGGGCGGCACGGGAGAGGGCCCCGGGGAGCTCCGGATGCCCCCCTTTTCGGTGTATCGGGGGCCCGAGGGCGAGATCGTGGTCCCCGAACTCGGCGCCTGGCTTGTCCATCGCTTCGACCTGGATGGGACCTTGATCGATCGCACAGCCCTCGAGTACGAGCGCGTCGTCGATCCGGAGACCCGAGTCATCAGCGCGAGCTGCTGCGCCTTCGGCCAGGTCCTTCCCGACGGCACATGGCTGATCCTGTATCCCGAAGAGGCCGTCATCGAGGGGAGCGGGGTCCGTCGCGGAGAGTACGTGCTCGGGCGATTCAACACCGAGGGCGAGTGGCTCGGGATCTTCACCCGCTATCCGGGCCGGCTCTGGCGACCGGGGGGCTCGGACGAAGGCGCGCTTGTGCGGCTTCCCCTGACCGCGTCTTTCTCCACCGCGGTTCATGGCGAGGAGGTCTTCATGGGCAACGGCATGGCGTTCCAGGTGGATGTCTTCGACGCCGAGGGGGTGCATCGCCGATCGATCCGTCTGGACCGGGAACCCCCTCCCTTTACTGACGAGCTGCGGGAGGGCTACATCGAATGGCAGGTCGAGGGAGCGGAACAGCACCCGGGGGGCGCCCCGCCGCAGGAGGTCGGCTCCCGCCTCGAACGGGATCTCCCCGATCGGCTCCCCGCCTTCAGCCGGATCCTGATCGACCCGGAGGGCAGACTCTGGCTCATCGGCTACCAGGTCCGCGGCGCCGACGACGAACCCCGGATCGCGACGATCCTGCGCCCGGACGGCCGGCTCCTCGGGGAGCTCGCCCTCCCTCCGGGCGTCCGCCCCCTGCAGGTGGGCGACGACTGGCTCCTGGGCCAGACCGAGGACGAACTCGGCGTGGTTCGGGTCGTCCTCCATGGGATCGTACGCGGGCAGTAGAGGCTCAGATCGAGTCGAGCCTCGTAGCGGGGCCGCTCACATCCGCGGCACGACCCGCTCCTCGCGGACGGTCAGATGCCCGGTTGCGTCGTAGGAGAGGCCATTGTGGTCGGTTCCGCTGGACTCGAGCCGGATGCGAGCGACGCGTCGTCCGTCCGTTTCTTCGACCGTCCCGGTTTCGCAACTGGCCATTGCAGGAATACAGGTATACAGCTAGCATGCTTGCATGAAAGCTACCATCGACATTCCCGAGGAATTGTACCGACGCGTGAAGGCCCGAAGCGCGCTGGAGGGGCGGACGGTACGGGAAGTGACCACCGAGCTCTACCGCCGATGGCTCGAGGAGGGACCGCCCGAACTCACACCCGAGTCAGCGGCAGGCGATCCCGGTGAGGCCTGGCTCGAGGGATGGTCGGAGCTGGGAGCGCGGATCGCCGAAGATGCGCGGGATCCCAGGACCACCCGGCAGATCCTCCTCGACGATCGCCGCTGAGTGGTCACGATCGACGCATCCGTCTGGGTGGCCGCCGACGCGGCCGATGAAGCCGCGTGGGAGGAGTCCCGGGCGTTCTTCGAACGGATCCTGGCGGAGGGCGTTCCGGTCCACCAGCCCACGCTGACCCTCGTGGAGGTGTCCGCGGCGGTGGCGAGAAGAACCGGCTCCGCCGTTCATGCCCGCGAAGCCGGCACCCGCCTTCTGCGCTTTCCGGGACTGGTGGTCCATCCTCTGGACCTCGAACTCGCGGGGCTTTCAGCGGCCCTTGCAGCCCGGTTGAACCTGCGGGGAGCCGATGCCGTGTATGCCGCAACGGCACGGGCCCACGGGGCCGACCTCGTGACGCTCGACCGTGAACTGGTCGACCGAGCCCCCCCGCTGGTCGGTGCGACTACCCCCGGCGGGTGGGGCGAGGCGCCAGGGTGAGTTCGGCGGGGTGAATGCCCGGGCCCGATGCTATCCCTCGAGCCGGGCCCTCAGCGTCTCTTCCTTCTTCCGGAGCTCCGGGGTGAGCTCGTCGCCGAAGTCCGCGGCTTCGAAGATCGGCCGGATCTCGATCACGGACTCTGCGCCGGTGGGGTTGGGCACCCGCTTGACCCATTCGATCGCCTCGTCCATGGACTCCACCTGCCAGATCCAGAATCCCGCGATCAGCTCCTTGGTCTCGGCGAACGGCCCATCGACCACCGTCCGTTCGTCGCCCGAGAACCGGACCCGAGCCCCCTTCACGCTCGGGTGCAGTCCGTCGCCGCTCAGCATGATTCCCGCCTCGACCAGTGCCTCGTTGAACGCTCCCATCTCGGTCAGGAGGGTCTCGCTCGGCATCACGCCGGCCTCGGTGTCCTCGTTCGCCTTGATCAGAACCATGACTCGCATTGAAACGCTCCTTCGGATGGGGTTGTCGTGGGACGGGCGGATGGCCCTGTCTACTTCCTTGTCGAATATAGGGAGGTGATTTCGACATCGGCGCGCTCCTCGAGGCAGTCGCGGGCCACGGTTGCCGTCAGGGCTGGCAGCTGGGTCTGGCTCGCAGCCTCGCTCCTGCATAGAATCGTCGAGTCCGTCCATTCCTTCCAGAGGTGATCCGTGTCCGTCTCGTCCGAACCTGAGGCCGCCTGGCCCGAGCTTCCGTACTCCGCCTGGTCCGACACCTGTACCACGTTTCACCTCTGGCTGCAGATCGTGGGGAAGATCCGCACGGCGCTCGTTCCCTGGCAGAACCACCAGTGGCACGTCACCCTGCACCTGACCTCCCGAGGGCTGACCACCCGGCCCATGCATCGGGCCGGAGGCACCCTTCAGCTGGATCTGGACCTGATCGACCATGTGCTGCGCATCACGACATCGGACGGTGGCCGGGGCGAGGTGGAGCTGCGACCCCGCTCGGTGGCCGACTTCCACGCGGCGGTCATGGGAGAGCTGACCCGGTTGGGCTCACCGGTCGAGATCCATCCGGCCCCGAACGAGGTGGCCGACCCGATTCCCTTCGCCCAAAACGAGAGGGACGGTGCCTACGACCCGGAGTACGTCCACCGATACTGGCAGGTGCTGCTCCGGACCACCCGGGTGTTCGAGGACTTCCGGGCCGACTTCGTGGGCAAGTGCAGCCCGGTCCACCTGTTCTGGGGGGCGATGGACCTGGCAGTGACTCGCTTCAGCGGTCGCGATGCCCCCGAGCACCCCGGTGGCATCCCCAACCTGCCGGACTGGATCACGCGCGAGGCCTACTCCCACGAGGTGAGCAGCGCGGGCTTCTGGGCCGGAGACCCGTCGCACCCGCACCCCATCTACTACTCCTACGCCTACCCGAGTCCCGACGGCTTCTCCGAGGCTCCGGTCCAGCCGGAGGCGGCGCACTGGCACGACCCCTTGTCCGAGTTCGTCCTCCCCTACGATGCGGTGCGCCGCTCCCCATCCCCCGAAGCCGCACTGCGGTCGTTCCTGGATTCCACCTATGTCGCCGCGGCCGATCTGGGGCAGTGGGACCGCGAGCGGCTGGAGTGGGGACCGGGCAAGCGGCCCCCGGTGGGTGGATTTCAGGGCTGAGCGCCTCGGTCAGGCGTGCCGGAGATGAGCGCCCTGGCCAGCCGCACCAGGACCGCTTCCGGCTCGTCTTCCAGCTGCCGCCATGTGATCCGCACCACACGCAGACCGTCCGCGGCCAGAACGGCATCCCGCCGGCGATCGCCTTCGAAGGCCCGACGTGACGAGTGGAACTCGTAGCCATCGGTTTCGACCACCAGCCCCTGCGCTCGCCACACAAAATCGACCTCGTATCCCGAGACCACCTTGTTGACCCCAGGCTTCGGGAGCTGTGCCTTCCGGATCAGGGCCAGGAATCGCTCTTCGAATTCGGAACGCGCAAGGGTCGGGTTGCCGTGATCCAGAAGGGCCCGAAGGCGCAGAGTGCCGGGCCCTCCCGGGTGGTCCTCGAGGAGTGAGCGGAGCCCGTCGATGGTGGCGATCTTGCGCTCGAGAGCCACGGCGAGCGCCTGCTCCAGCCGTCGCGGTGTCGCCGTTGTGGCCAGATCGTAGATCGTTCGGACCGGGGTGGTGACGGGCAGGCCTTTCCGGTGCGTCACCTCGCCCGGCTTGAGCGTGCGTATGCGACGGATTCGGATTCGCGGCCGCTTGCGATCCCCCTTGGTCACGATGATGTCCACCGCAGGAGGACCTCTTCGGCGGGACCGGGTTTTGGGCAGGATTCCCCAGAGCACTCCGGCGCTCCGGTGGCTGACCACGGCATGCGGTCCACAGGCCAGGACCGCCGCCATCTCGTGCGCGAGCGGCTGCAAAAGAGGGCCGACCTGGTAGACCCCGTAGTGCAGCCGGCGGAGGCGTCCCTGCCTCACACGATACTCGACGGTGTCGACGCTGACCCCGGCGGCGAGCAGCTGACGGCGAGCCACAACGCCGTGCTGTTGTGAGGCGAGGGCGTTGATCGTTTCCTCGGGGTCCGGCTGAGTCATGGGCATTTCGGGGATTCGGTGGAGTGCGTGTCGGGCTCGAGGGGTGAGCGCGCGTCTCGGGCTTGTGCGGAACGGCGGTCGGTTGTGCCCCGTCAACTCTCGCGGGGCGGCAGGCACCGGGCACCGGGCACGGGGCACGGGGCGCGGGCCACCGGAAATCGCTCAAACGTCCCCAAAAATCAGGCCGAAGCGGGATTTCCGGTCATTATTACCGGGAAAAGAACACGGCTCGTCGAGCCGTGACCATCCGTGCGATCTTTTAGGGGATAATCACCGGAAATCGAGCATCCGCCGCTTTCGCGACCGCGTTTGCGGGATTTCCGGTCATCGGGGGACGCCCGGCCCCTCCTGCGTCCCGACCGACGTCCCGACCGAGCCGCGGGAGCATACGTCACACCCGCCGGCCCCACCTCAAACTCGCCTCCCTTCCGGGGCGCTCCGATCGCCAAAACGGACATCGCACTTGTGCGATGACCTTACGTTCAAGTCGACTCCGGGGGCGTTGGAGGCGTCGGAGAGGTGGAGGGCCCGGACGCCTCGGACTCCCCGAGCTCCGCTCGCCTCCGCTCCAGAAAGCGCCGTTCGGGCTCCTGCTGCACGAGGGCCAGCGCCCTGTCATAGGATTCGAGGGCGTCCTGCGTCCGATCGAGTCGACGACACAGTTCGGCGCGGGTCGCGTGAACGAGGTGGTAGTCCTCGAGGTGCCCCTGGGCAAGGAGGTCCTCCACGAGCGCGAACCCATCGGCGGGACCATCCCGCATCGCCACGGCCACCGCGCGGTTCAGTTCGACGACCGGTGAGGGCTCGACCCGTACGAGCAGGTCGTAGAGGCCCACGATCTGCCGCCAGTCGGTCTCTTCGGCGGCCTCGGCCTCGGCGTGCACCGCGGCGATCGCGGCCTGCAGCGAATAGGGGCCGATCCGCCTGGATCTCAGCGCCTGCTCCACCAGGTCGATCCCCTCGGCGATCCGTTCCCGGTCCCACCGACTCCGGTCCTGGTCCTCGAGTCGGACCAGGTCGCCGTCCTCGGTCGTGCGCGTCTCGCGGCGGGCCTCGTGCAGGAGCATCAGCGCAAGCAGTCCCCGGGCTTCGGGCTCGGGGAGCAGTTCGACCAGGAGGCGCCCGAGGTGGATCGCCTCGGCGCACAGGCCCGCCCGAACGAGATCGGATCCCGCGGCTGCCGCATAGCCCTCGTTGAACACGAGGTAGATGACCCTGAGCACCGCCTCGAGGCGGTCCGCCAGCTGCGAGGCGTCCGGTACCACATAGGGGATGTTCGCATCGCGGATCTTGCGCTTGGCACGAACGATCCGCTGCGCCAGGGTGGAGGTCTGGACCAGAAAGGCGCGGGCGATCTCTTCTGTGGAGAGGCCGCAGACCTCTCGCAGGGTCAGCGCGACCCGGGCATCGAGTCCGAGCGCAGGGTGGCAGCAGGTGAAGATGAGGCGGAGCCGGTCGTCGGCGATCGCATCGGGATCCGGGGCCGGGATCACCCTCTCGTCCACCAGCCGCTCGAGGTGGGATGCGTGTCGGGCTCGGCGCCGGATCGCATCGATTCCCCGGAATCGCCCCACGGAGACCAGCCAGGCACGCGGGTTGTCGGGCACGCCCCCTTCGGCCCATTGCTCGACGGCCGTGGCGAACGCCTCGTGCATCGCGTCTTCGGCCAGTTCGAAGTCACCCAGCAGGCGGATCAACGTCGCCAGGACCCGGCGGGACTCCGTCCGGTAGACTTCGGCGACCGGATCCGGCCCCCCTTCGTTCAGGGCTGGAGTTCCCGGACGGGCCGGATCTCGATGCTTCCGATCCTGGCGGGCGGGAGTCCTGCCGCTACCTCGATCGCCTGGTCCAGATCCCGTGCGTCGATCAGGTAGAAGCCGGCGAGCTGTTCCTTGGTTTCGGCGAAGGGCCCATCGGTGATCGCGGCCTGTCCCTCGCGCACGCGAATCGTGGTGGCGGTCTCGACCCGCTCGAGGGCGTCCGCGGCGAGGATCAGCCCGTCCTTCTGAAGCGTCTCGCTGTAGGCCTTGCATTCCGCGTCGCGGACCCCCGCCATGAGCGCTTCTTCTCCGTACACCAGCAGTAGGTATTTCATCGGTCCCCCGGGGTGTCGCAGAGCACCTGGATCGAGACCCCTTCGTTGAAGGTGAAGTGTGGGCCGCCTTTGAGCGCCGTTTACCCCTGATCGAACGACCGGCGCGAATTTCGACAGCGGGACACTACAGCCCCGGGCACACCATATCGCCTCGCTGGGTTGCTTCCAGGATCTCGATCAGATCGGTGAGGGCTTCCCGGCCCTGATCCTCCAGGTACCAGGCCATCTTCCGGTCGAGCATCGCGGCCGCCTCGCCCCGCTCGAGCGCGGGCTGCCAGAACTCCCAGACCGACGCGGGCATCTCGATCCAGCATCCTCGAATCTCATACTCCTCGTCCAGGAGCAGGATCGTGGGCGTCGTGGCCCGCCCGTCGGGCGAGGGGAAGGCGTCCATCCAGGGCTGCCCGATATCCGGGTGCGCGATCCGGAAATCCAGCGAGGGCACCGCGTCGACCAGGCTCGCGACGTACGGGAGTGTCCCCACCGAATCCGAGCAGCCGTCCACCGTGATCGCCAGGATACGCCACGAGCCCCCGACCGCCTCGGCCCGCTCCACCAGATCCGGATGCGGTGTCGCGTTCGCCCGGTGCTCGATCCACATTTCCCGGCGCGCGTCGGCCTGCTCGAAGAACACCTCCCAGGTCGAGGCAGACTCGTAGACCTGCCGCAGGGAGTCGGTCGCCGGGTCATTTGCCGGCAGCGTCGCGGCGCACAGGGCGCTCGAGAGGACGAAGGTCGTGATGGGACCGAGCATCAGGGTGACTCCGAAATCATGGGGAAGCCCCGCAGGGCAGAAGGAGGAGCCCGGCCACAAGCGCGCAGCGCTCCAGGGTCCGGTCAACATCAATGTACTCGTGCAGGGCGTGGGCGCCATCGCCGACTGCGCCCAGCCCGTCGAGCGTCGGGGTGTAGAGATTGGTGGTGTTCCCGTCGGACCCCCCTCCGGCCCGCCCCTCGTCCATCGGGACCCCCATCGCTTCCCCCAGCTCCCGGGCGGCGTGCCAGAGCACGCGGTTCTCGGGATTCCGCTCGAGCGGGGGTCGATCGACGCTCCCTTCGACCTGAAGGGTGACGCCCGGGGTGATCACCTCCATCGCGTGGATCCGATCGTGGATCCACTCTCCTTGCTCGACCGTGTTCACGCGCACATCGACGATGGCTTCGGCCTCGGCCGCCACCACGTTGGCTCGGGTGCCCCCCCGGACCTCGCCCACATTCACCCCGATCCCGCGGTCGAGATCGGCGAGGCCGTGCAGGGCCTGGATCACATGCGACAGCTCCTGGATCGCGCTGGCTCCCTCCTCCGGCGCGAGCCCCGCGTGGGAGCTTTTTCCCGTGATCCGGACCACGAAACGCCCGACGCCCTTGCGCGCCGTCTTCAGCTTCCCGGACGGACCGAGGGCCGGTTCCAGCACGAAGGCTCGCGAGGCCCGTCGGGCCAGTCGACGGATGTGCCGCTCGGACTCGTCGCTCCCGGTCTCCTCGTCGGAGTTGATGAAGAGGACCGGCTCGACCTCGGGCTCCAGCGACAGCTTCTCGAGGGCTCGAAGTGCGAAGATCATCTGGGTCAGCCCCGCCTTCATGTCGAAGACCCCGGGACCCCGAAGCGTCCCGTCCTCCATCTCGACCGGCATCCGGTCGAGGGTTCCGACGGGCCACACCGTGTCGGTATGCCCGATCAGGAGCTGGAAGCGAGCCCGTCGCCGCGCGGGGATCCGCCTGGCCAGGAGCATCCCTCCGCTTCGCACACCCGGGACGCGCCGGACGTCGAAGTGCATGGCCTCGAGCGCCGACCCCAAGAGGTCCAGCACGGGGCGCTGGCTCTCGGGAAGGGTCGAGGGGGACTCGTGCAGAACGAGGGCGCGAACGAATTCGAGCCAGTCCGAGCGCATACTCCGCACGACCTCGAGGATCTCCTTCTGCGGGATCCGGTCGAGTTCGACCGACTCCTCAATGCTCGCCATCAGTGCCTCACTTCCGGGTGATCAGGCTCCCCCATCCGCGACATGGTCGAGGAGGTCCGTAGTCGTGACGATGCCCACCAGTTGGCCGTCCTCGACCACGAGTACCCGGTGAATGTTCCGGTCCCGGAGCGAGCGCGCCAGTGCGACCACCGTGGCGTCCGGACTGATCGTCACCGGTGCGGGACTCATGATCGTCTCCACCTCGTAGCCCTCGAACAGCTTCTGGGGAAGCTCCCGAATCCGTGAGCTCACGTCCACGAAGCCGCCCCCTTCGGTCACGAAGTACGCGAAGAACTCCCCTTCGACCCCGGGGTCCAGCAGCGTCGAGGGATCCGAGGCCAGCGTCCGCCCCAGACCCCAGCGCATCGCCTCGGGGACCTCGTCCATCTGTCGAGCGAGCCGAACCACATCGCGGACGGAGACCACCCCCACGAGTGCCCCGCCGGAATCCACCACCGGCGCCCCCGTGATCGAGTGACGGTCGAGGAATTCGACGAATTCCGCCACCGTGGTTTCGGGGGTGACCGTTGCCACTTCGGACTTCATGAGATCGCGGACCTTGGTCATGTCTTTCCCTTGAGGGAGGTGTGAAGAGGATGGCTGTGCCAGCGTTGTTCGATGCGACTTCCGTGCCGCTCTTCCGGTCCCGGATGTCGCTCCCCCGGGGCTCTCTTCAGGGTCAGCGCTCCGGAGCGCCGCTTCGGAATGTGCCACCCTGTCCCAGGTCGGGGCGAAACCGCCCGTTTCGAACCGGGGTCCCGCACACAAAGGCCGGTCCGAAAGGCCTCTCTCCTTCCGATCGACTGGCGCATGGCTTGCAAGGTTTGCAATTGACCCATACCCCCACCCTTCCCCCGAGGCCTCTCCATGGCAGACGCACACCACCGGCCCCTGGTCCGTCCCTTCGAAGAGGTCACGAACGACGATGTGGCCGAAGTCGGGGGGAAGAATGCCTCGCTGGGCGAAATGATCCGTGCTCTGGGCAAGCGAGCGGTGAGGATCCCCGATGGATTTGCCACGACCGCCTTCGCGTACCAGAACTTTCTTGTCGAAAACGACCTCCATGAACCCCTGGCGAGGCTGATCGAGGGAATGCGTAACGGCGATCTCTCCCTCCCCGATGCCGGAAAGGCCATCCGCGAGCGAATCCTTGCGGGGCGGATGCCGGACGACCTCTCAGCGGCGATCAGCGAGGCCTATCGGAAGCTGTCCGCCACATACGAGCGCGAGAACCTCGATGTGGCCGTACGAAGCAGCGCGACGGCGGAAGACCTTCCGGAAGCGAGCTTCGCCGGTCAGCAGGAGAGCTACCTGAATGTGGTCGGGGAAGAGGACCTCCTTCGGACCTGCCAACGATGCTTTGCATCACTTTTCACCGACCGGGCGATCTCGTACCGGGAACGGCTTGAGTTCGATCACCTCGAGGTCTCACTCTCGGTGGGAGTGCAGAAGATGGTTCGCTCCGATGAGGCCAGTGCCGGCGTCCTCTTCACCCTGGATCCGGATTCCGGCTTTCCTGGAATGGCAGTGATCAGCTCGTCCTGGGGACTCGGCGAGTCGGTGGTCAAGGGCACCGTGAGCCCCGATCAATTCGGGGTCTTCAAGCCCGTCCTGGGGCGTGAGGGCGTGGTCCCGATCCTCGAGCGGCATCGGGGATCCAAAGAGGAGAAGGTGATCTACGATCCCGACCATCCGGGCGGTACGGTGACGGTGGCCACCTCGGATGCGGAGCGGGAGGCCCTCTCTCTGGACGACGACGAGGTGCTCGCCCTCGCTCGGTGGGGCATCATCATCGAGGATCATTATGGATTCCCGATGGATATCGAATGGGCGAAGGATGGGCGGGACGGCCTCCTCTACATCGTTCAGGCCCGACCCGAAACGGTCCACCATCGAGCGGGCACCGCGGCGCTCAAGTCCTACTCGCTCAGCGAGCGCGGCAAGGTGCTCGTCCGTGGCACCGCGGTCGGCGACGCCATCGCTCAGGGCCGGGTGTACCGGATCCACGACCCGTCGGATACCGACCACTTCGAGGAAGGTGGGATTCTCGTCACCGAACGCACCGATCCGGACTGGGGGCCGATCCTGAACCGGGCCGGTGGGGTGATCACCGACCAGGGGAGCCGGACCAGCCACGCCGCCATCGTGAGCCGCGAACTCGGGATCCCTGCGGTGGTGGGGACCGGGAACGCAGTGGCGACCCTTCAGGAGGGGCAGGAGGTGACCCTTTCGTGTGCCGAGGGAGATGAAGGCCTGGTCTACGAGGGCCTTCTGGCCTTCGAAGCTGTCGAGGAGTCTCTCGACGACCTCCCGGTTACGAGGACCCGGATCATGATGAATCTCGGGAATCCTGCGGCGGCCTTCCGCTGGTGGAGGCTCCCGACGCGGGGGATCGGACTGGCCCGAATCGAGTTCATTATCGGGGAGATCATCAAGGCCCACCCCATGGCCCTTCTCCGGCCGGAGCATCTCTCGACCGAGGATCGGGACGCGATCCTGGAGCTCACGCGGGAATTCGAACGTCCAGAAGACTACTTCGTCGATCACCTCGCTCGAGGGATCGGGAAGCTCGCGGCAGTCGGATACCCGGACCCGGTGGTGGTCCGCCTGAGTGACTTCAAGACGAATGAATACGCGGGCCTCCTGGGCGGAGCGGGCTTCGAGCCGATCGAAGAGAACCCCATGCTCGGCTTCCGAGGCGCCTGCCGATACTACAGCGATCGCTACCGCGATGCGTTTGCCCTCGAGTGCCGGGCTCTTCGCAGGGTTCGCAACGAGATGGGGCTGGACAATGTGATCATCATGATTCCCTTCTGCCGTACTCTGAAGGAGGCCGATCGCGTGATCCAGGCGCTGGCGGACAACGGCCTCGTTCGCGGTGAAGATGGGCTCCAGGTATACATGATGTGCGAGGTCCCCTCGAATGTGGTCCTTGCCGAGGAGTTTTCGGAACGCTTCGATGGCTTCTCGATCGGGTCCAACGACCTGACCCAGCTGGTGCTGGGGGTCGATCGTGATTCGGGCGCAAGGGAGCTCACCGAGATCTTCGATGAACGGGATCCAGCCGTCGTCCGCATGATCCAGGACGTGATTCGACGTGCACATGCGGGAGGGACCGTGGTGGGGATCTGTGGGCAGGCCCCCAGCGATCACCCTGACTTCGCTGAAATGCTGGTGGAGGCCGGAATCGACTCGATCTCTCTGAATCCGGATACCGTGCCGGCCGTGCTCCGCAGGATCGGGGCATTCGAGGCGGCTTCCAGATCCGGGCCGGGCTGACATGCCCCCTCCGCTTCCCTCCCGGTCACCGGAGCGACCGAATTCGAATATGAGGACCGTGATGCACCTGGTCTTCGCCTTCGGTCTGCTCGCTCTCGTCCTCCTCGTGAGTCGCGGATGGGATGATCCGGAGTCCCCTCGGGTGGTCCCGTACTCCCACTTCCTCGACGCACTGGATGCGGAACGCATCAGCGAGGCATGGATCTCGGAAGGGGCGGTCGAATGGACCGAGCGGCCCGACCCGGATGCCCCACGCTATCGGTCGGTCCGGGTTCCCGGCTCGGACGAAGTGGAGATCGTCGACCGCCTCCACGGGATGGGAGCGAGCATCACTGGGGAGTGGACGGAGGAGGGGTGGGGAATCCTGCTCCTCTGGCTTCTGCCCCTCGGCCTCCTCGTCGTCTTCTGGATCTGGTTCATCCGGCGTATGGCCGGCGGGGGCCAGGCCGAGGCCCTTCGCTTCGGGTCGAGCAAGGCGAAGATCGTTGACGATCGCGCCCCCGGGGTTTCGTTCGATGATGTGGCGGGTGTGGATGAGGCGGTCACGGAGCTACGGGAAGTCGCCGACTTCCTGAAGAACCGGGAGAAGTACACGAAAGTCGGAGCCCGCATTCCCAAGGGGGTGCTCCTCGTCGGCCCGACCGGGACCGGCAAGACGCTCCTGGCGCGGGCTACGGCTGGTGAGGCTGGTGTCCCCTTCTTCGTGATCTCCGGAGCGGAGTTCGTCGAGATGTTCGTGGGCGTGGGCGCCGCACGAGTTCGAGATCTGTTCCGGCAGGCACGGGAGAAGGCGCCGTGCATTGTCTTCATCGATGAGATCGATGGCCTCGGAAAGGTTCGAGCCGGTGCCGGCTCTCCGGTGAGCAATGAGGAGCGTGAACAGACGCTGAACCAGCTTCTGGTCGAACTGGATGGGTTCGACGCCACGGTAGGGGTCATCATCATGGCAGCCACCAACCGCCCGGATCTCCTCGATCCCGCGCTGCAGCGCCCGGGGCGTTTCGACCGACAGGTGATCGTGGATCGTCCGGACCTGAAGGGCCGTGAGGCGATACTTGCGATCCATGCGAAGCGGGTGCAACTGGAGCCCGACGTCGATCTCAGGGTCGTGGCCGCACGAACCCCCGGCTTCGCGGGAGCCCAGCTCGCCAATGTCGTGAACGAGGCGGCGCTCCTGGCGGTTCGTTCGAACCGGGGCAGTGTATCGATGAAGGACCTGGACGAGGCGATCGACCGGGTGATGGCCGGGCTCGAACGATCGAGTCGCGCCCTGATCCCACGAGAGAAGGAGATCGTTTCGTACCACGAGATGGGACATGCGCTCGTCAGCATGCTGCTTCCGAACACCGATCCCGTGCACAAGGTGAGCATCGTGCCCAGGGGCGCCACCACCCTCGGATCGACGGTCCAGACGCCGCTCGAAGACCGATACCTGCTCACCGAGTCCGAGTTGCGGGACCGCCTCACCGTGCTCCTCGGAGGTCGGGCGGCCGAGCAGTTGATCTATGGAGAGACAAGCACCGGGGCCGCCGACGACCTCCGAAGAGCGACCGAACTGGCGCGTCGGATGGTCACACAGTTCGGCATGGCCGAAGGGATCGGCCCCGTGGCGCTCGATGACGACAGGGGGTCGATCTACGGCGGCTGGGCGCCCGAGTCACGCCGATATTCCGAGGACACCACCCGCACCGTGGACCGCGAGGTCCGCGCAGCCGTCGAAGCCGCGAATACCAGAGCCCTCGATCTGTTGGAGGCCAACGAGCCGTTGCTCAGGGACCTGGCGTCGGACCTTCAGGAGAGCGAGGTCATGGAAGGCGTCGACCTTGCCCGAAGGATCGCAGTGCAGTCCTTCCCCTGACGGCGTCCGCCTCAGCGCAGGACGACGATCGCCAGGCTCATCACCAGCATAAGCGCGGCGGGGACGGACTTCTTGATGGGGTCCCGGACCTTCACATGCATGGCCAGCGCTCCCACCATCAGAACCGCAACGACGGCGGCCGCGATCGTCACCGGCAGGTTGATCCAGATCCCGGCGATGAGCACGATTCCGGCCAGGATCTTCAGTGCTCCCACCACGTAGAACGCGATGTCGGGAAGCCCGTAGGCGCGAAATTCCTCTTTCAGCGAGGTGGCGGATCCCCCTCGGTACTCGGTGGCCGTCTGCGATCGGAGGAGCCAGACGTTCAGGAGGCCCAGCCCGACGATGAACTGGAGGACGGCGGGAATCGAAAGCCACGACATAGGGTAGTCCGGATTGAGAGACACGAAGATTGCGCGTTGAAACCCTCGAGACCGGCGACGGATCCATGGAATTCACCTACCGAGCGTCGGTTCTCCTTTCTGCCCTCCTGTTTCTCTACTACGGATTCCTGTGCCTCTTCGCCAACGGCATGGCCGAAGAATTCCGGCGCTTCGGGCTGAGTCGGTTCCGCCGCCTGACCGGAAGCCTCGAGATTCTGGGGGCGCTCGGCCTGCTCGTTGGACTCTGGGTGACCCCCGTCATGCTCGCGGCGTCGGGAGGACTTGCCCTCCTCATGGCCCTGGGGGTGGGGACCCGGGTCCGGGTCCGGGACTCGCTGCTCGAAACCCTTCCCGCGGCGGTCCTCCTGCTGGTGAATGTGTTCGTCTTCCTGTATGCGTGGAGCTCCTGATCCTACGGGGTTCCGCCCCCATTCCTACGTGGTCACACGCACCCAACAGCCCTCCCGTACGGCCTACCCTTCATACGTAGGCTGAACCGACCCCCTCGATCCGGGAGACGACGATGATGACTCAAGCAGTGGCACTACTTGTCGCGGGACTCACCCTGATGGCTCCGGGCGCACTCGGATCCGATGACCCGCAGGTCGCCATCCACCAGAACGAACGCCAGCGCACGCTGGTCGTGGCCTACCCAGAGGGTGTCGCCCACGGCGACGACCGGGAGCTGCTGGGCGTGTCCCGCGAGATCTTCCACCGGGGCCAGCCGATTCACCGGGATCACATCTACCGCATCACCGCGGTCTACGACAATCCGACCGGAGAGCCGATTCGGGGCGCGATGGGCAAGATCGGAGGGCTCTTCATGCCCCAGCGGGGCCAGCGGCTTCCGTCCATCGATCATTCGCACCCAGAGTACATCGAGGACTGGCACGCCATGGTGGACCACGAACACGAGATGGACCACGTCAGGGCGGCCGAGCAGTCGGCGCCCCTGGAGCGGGACGGGGGCTGAGGCCCACTGGCCTCATCCCCGATGGGCGCATATTCTGATCGGGTCAACGTACAGTCTCGTCCAACCTGCCGGGGGCCACGTCATGATCCGATCCGCCATTCATCCTTCAGGAGGGTGTCGGGGAGGCCTTCTGGGCCTTCTACTGATCCTCGCGGCCTGCGACGCTCCCGCCGACGGCGGACCCGGCGAGTGGCAGGCCGAGCGCGAGAGCGTGGATGGGGTCGAGGTGGTCCGGACGGTGAGCGGGAGTATCTGGGCCGAGCCGATGGAGCTCGTCGAGGAAATCTCGATCGGGGTTCTGGACGGAGACGAGGCCTACATGTTCGGCCGGATCAGCGAGGTGGCTCCCGATGGACGCGGGGGCGTCTACGTGTTCGACGCACTGGCCCCCGCACTGCGCCATTACGACGCCGAGGGGCGCTACGTCCGGACCCTGGGGGGGCCGGGCGAGGGGCCGGGCGAGTATGGGGATGCGGTGCTGGGGATGGGGCGGCTCTCCGATGGCCGCCTGGTCCTTCGAGATGCCCGAAACGGTCGATTCAACATGTACGATCCCGACGGATCCCCGGCGGGGCAGTGGACGCTGGCGAGCGGCCTGTTCACCAACCGGGCCACCTACATCGACACGGCGGATCACATCTATGCCCGGATCCTGACCGGGCCCGTCGAGCCCGATACGCCCTGGCCGATCGGACTGCTCCACCTGTCGCCCGATGGCGAGATCCTCGACACCATCCCGAGCCCCCCCTTCGCCGGCGAGCCGACGGGTGCCGGCGGTGCGATGATCCCGTCGAAGCACTGGGACCTGCATCCGCACGGCTACATGGTCGTGGGGGTCAGCGATCGCTACGCGGTGGAGCTGCGAAATCCCGAAGGCACCCTGCGGATCGAGAAGCCGGGCGACCGGATCCAGCTGCACCCCGAGGAGCGGGCCGAGCGCGAGGCCCTGCGAGCCTACGTGATCGAGCAGCAGGGTCAGTTCATGACGTCCGAGCCGCTGCCGACCCCGCGGACCAAGCCCTACTTCCGCAACATCTACGCAGGCGAAGACGGCACGATCTGGGTCCTCGTCCACCGCGAGGCGTCGCCCCGCGAGCGTCGGCCCGAAGATGACGAGCGCGATCCCGACGGGCCGCCCCTCTCGCTCTGGTCCGAGCCCACGGTGTTCGAGGTCTTCGAAGACGACGGGACCTTCCTGGGCGAGGTCCATGTCCCCCTCCGAACCACCCTCTACACCTATTCGCTGGACGAAGTCTGGGCGGGCCGCAGAGGAGAGTTCGACGAGGTCTATCTCGTCCGGATGCGACTGGAGCCCAGGGGGTAGGTCACAGCCCGATCCGGTCTTCAGCCCCCCGAAAGGCCTCTCTGCGAAACAGATAGTAGAGGATTCCGGTGAAGGCGCCCCCCAGATGCGCCCCGTGCCCGATCGGCAGGCCGCCATCATCCATCTGGGCGATCAGCCCCCAGATGTCGATCCCGATGAAGGCGAGCGCGGCCACGATCGCCGGGATGGGGATGATGAAGAAGAGAAGGACTCGGGCCTTGGGAAAGGCCAGCGAGAAGACGAGAAGGAGGCCGGCGATGGCGCCCGAGGCACCCAGCGCGGGCATGTCGCCGCTCTCCATCAGGAAGCGCGAGGTGGTCGCGTGCGCGACGGAGCCGATGAAGCCCGCCAGCAGGTAGAAGGCCAGGAATCGGCGCCATCCCATCAGCTTCTCCAGGGGCGGGCCGAAGCTCATCAGGACGATCATGTTGATGAGCAGGTGAAAGACCATCGTGTGGGAGAAGACCGAGCTCAGCAGGACCCAGGGGCGCCCTCCGACGACGTGGTCCCAGCTGACCAGGAAGTGCTCCGCCATGAACGGGGTCGGAAGCCCGATCCAGCAGAGAAAGACGACCACGTTCAGGAAGACCAGAAGGTTCGTGACGGTGAGGGGGCTCCTCTGCTCTGTCATCGTGTCCACTCACTCTCGGGGGATCTCGCACGCTCGCGACCTCTTCAAACGGAGCACAATCTTGACCATTATTGAAGTCCACACGACGATTCACTGAAGATCAGGGAGAGATTCCGTTGCAGAACCCCATACGAGTTTCGGTCACCGGTGCCGCAGGTCAGATCGGCTACGCCCTGCTGCCGCGCATCGCCTCGGGTGAGATGCTGGGGCTGGACCGGGAAGTGATTCTGCAGCTCATCGAGATCCCTCCGGCCATGGATGCGCTGCGGGGCGTGGCCATGGAGCTCGAAGACTGCGCCTTTCCGCTGCTCCGGGACATCGTCCTGACCGATGATCTGGACCGGGGATTCGAAGGAGCTCACCTGGCGCTGCTGGTCGGTGCCAAGCCGAGAGGGAAGGGGCAGGAGCGGGGAGACCTGATCCGCGAGAACGGCCCCATCTTCGTCGGTCAGGGCCGGGCCATCGCGGAGTCTGCCGATGACGAGGTCCGGGTGGCCGTGGTCGGCAACCCCGCCAACACGAATGCCCTGATTGCCATGTCCAGCGCCCCGGGTGTGCCCCGCGAGCGCTTCACCGCCATGACCCGGCTCGACCAGAACCGGGCGATGGCCCAGCTCACGCGCAAGGCCGGTGTCCCCCTCACCGACGTCACGAACGTCGGGATCTGGGGCAACCACAGCGCCACCCAGTACCCCGACTTCGAGAATGCCCGCATCGCGGGCAAGCCTGCCGATGAGGTCATCGGGGACCGCCCCTGGCTCGAGGGGGACTTCCTGACCACGGTCCAGAAGCGCGGCGCGGCGATCATCGAAGCGCGCGGCCAGTCGTCGGCGATGTCGGCGGCCAGCGCCCTGGTCGACCACGTCCGGGACTGGATGAGCGGCAAGCCCACTCCGGAGGGCGACTGGGTCTCGATGGCGGTCCCCTCGGACGGATCCTACGGGATTGATGAAGGGCTGATCACCAGCTTCCCGGTCCGCACCGACGGCAGGGGCGGATACGAGATCGTCCAGGGTGTCGAGATCTCCGATTTCGCCCGCGCAAAGATCGAGGCGTCCGTCGCCGAGTTGAAGGAGGAGCGCGAGGTCGTCCGGGACCTGCTGTAGGTTTTAGTCCGCCGGCTCCGTTCGCAGTGGGATTCCACGTTCCTCGGTGGGTCCGATCCTGCGGGGGTCGAGGGCGGCCACGGTGCTCGCCTGTGGACCTTCATCCCCTTCGGCGGCGGCGTAGCGCACCTCGGAGCCGATCTCGAGGTCGTCGTAGTCCAGATCCACGAGCGCCTGCTCGTGAAAGTAGATCTGGCGACCTTCGCGGGACTCGAGGAACCCGTATCGGACCCCTTCGTCGTCGATGAGAAGTCGGACGACCCGCCCATGCGGAGGGAGATCCTGCGACTTTGTCATCCCGCCGCGCTGCATCTCCTTCTCTTTTTTCAGCAGCTTGCTGCCGGTCTTGAACGCATCCTTGACGGTCTGGCCGAGGGGGCGTGGATCCCCGCCTCCGGTCGGGCTCTCGTCGACGACCAGGGACTTGCCGGGGATCCCGATCTCGAGCCTTACCCGGTAGCTGTTTCCAGTGCGTCGATCCGGGGTGTCGTCTGCGATCATCGTCCGACAGGACACGAGGCGGGGGTAGACCTTCTCGAGTCCATCGATGCCGTCGAGGATCAACTCCTTGAGGGAATCAGTCGGTTCGACGCCGCGAAACGCGATCTCCGGTGGTACGTCCATTTCATCTCTCCCATTGGCTGTGAGGTTCGTACCTACCTACAACGCACGGCTCATTTTGGTTCATGGGAGTGCCTCCGCCCGGTCTCTCGCCGCCCGGACCCTCGGCTGCAGCTCGGCGTCGGCGTCGGCCCACAGATCGGCGAAGTGCAGGTGGTACTCGCGGGCTCGGACGGGATCCCCGACCTCTTCCCACAGCCGTCCCAACTGCTCGAGCACCTGGGCTCGAAGGAAGGAGAGGTAGAATCCCTGGTCCGGGCTGGTCGCCTCCAGCGATCGCTCGAAATAGACGATGGTCGAGTCCGGGTTTCCGAGGCGACGATGGATCTCGCCGATCGCAAAGAGCTCTTCGGGACTCGGACGAGGCTCCGCTACCTTGCGTTGGTGATGGGCGAGGGCTCCTTCGAGGTCACCCGTCTGCAAGGCGATCAACGCCCGCACGCTCGCCTCCGTTTCGACCAGTAGCTCGGCCAGCGTCTCTCCTTCGACGATCCGCTCCCACTCTGCCACGAAGTCCCGAGCCCGCTCCACCTCCCCCGCCTGCGCGAAGAGCGCGGCGGCCTGCAGGTGCGCACCCTCGAGGTACGCTTCGTCCGGGATCGGGTTTTCGACCAGGAAGTCCTCCACACTCTGGATGGCCCTGGCCGTATCCCCTCGAATTGTCAGGTCGGTCAGGACCCTGAACTGGAAGCCGATGCCCGGCCCGGTCGACATCCCCTCGCGTTCCTGAACGTCGAGGACCTGGTCGATATACCCTTCCGCTTCCCCCAGTCGGCCCCTGAGCGTAGCGACTCCCGCGAGCGTCCACAGCGAGTTGACCCGCTCTCCCGCGCCGGCTCTGGGGTGCTCGAAGACCCTCTGCATGCTGGCCTCGACCGCGTCATAGTCCGCCCTGAGGAGGGCGAGGTTGGCGGTTTCGCTCTCGACGACCGCAAGATCGGGAAAGCGCGCACGCAGACCGGCGAGCGTCCCCTCCGCCGCCTCGATCTCCCCCAGCGCAACTTCCTGGTTGAGGAGGTTCGTGTAATAGATCACCGTCGTCGAGTCGAGCTCCAGCGCCCGCCGGAAGAGCCTCGCCGCCTCCTCGCGCTCACCGCGTCCCGCGTGGAGGGTCGCCAGGTTGTTCAGCGCCGTCTGGTCGTTCGGATAGGTGTCGAGGATGTTGCGGTAGGCGCGCATCGCGCCATCCACATCATTCAACACCGCCGAGTGATAGTTCGCCCGCGTCAGGTACCGCTCCCGCTCCGTGAGCCGATCGCTCAGCTCGTAGGCGCGGGTCAGCGGCACCTCCCATTGCTCCCGCGAACGGTTGTCATTCAAATGCGTGACGCCGAGCTTCCGCCAGGCCATCGCAAAGGTCGAGTCTTCGGCGATCGCCTCTTCGAGGAGGGCGATTCCGGCATCGAAGTCCCGCTCCCTGTCGATCGCCTGAAGCGCTTGCGAATACCTTCGGAGCGCAAGGAGGGACGAGGTCGAAACTTGCTCGAGGGGCTCGCCACTGCGAATCGAGCGCAGAGATTCCCCGATCCGCTCGCGCATGCGGTTCGAGAGGCGGTCGACCGCCGGGATCACCCCTGCCGAGTCCGAGACGGTCTCGCGGAAGGAGACGAGGGCCTCCTCGGTGTCGGCTGCCACCAGGCGAACCGAGATGATCGAGCTTGTGCCCGCCCGGTTGATCTCGCCCATCAGGATCGCCTTGATCCCCTCGCGCAGAGCCAGCTCCCGGGCGAGCTCGGGGGTCAGCGACGAATCGGGGGGCCGCTGCATGCGGATCAGCCCCTCGCGGACGGCGCCCGGTGACACCACGCGGATCATGGGGGACTGCTCGAAATCAATCCGGAAGGCTTCGGTGACCGCGCCCACCAGAAGGTCGTCACCGGTGGGAGCCTGGAAGTCGGCGATCAGGATCGCCTCTTCGCGGTCGAGGACCCCGGCGGCGACGAGGGTTCCGAGCGGACCGATCCCCAGGACCCGGGCGGCCATGAAGCCACCGACCGCCAGTACCAGAACCAGGCTGGCCCCGATTCCCAGCAGCGTCGTGTTCTTCCAGGTGGCGAGGCTCCCGAGGCGCTGGGTCCTCTCGCTGGACTGCACGAGAGCGGTGACCACCATGGCCGGAAGCCCCACGATGAGCAGGACGACCAGCCCGAAGAAGGTCCAGTCCGGAAGGCCAAGCCGCTGGATGAAGATGTCGCCCACCTGAAGTACAGCGAAGCTTCCCCCGGCGTACACGCCGAGGAGCTCGGGCACCCGCGCCTTCCTGAGGCGAGTCCAGAACGAGGTGGTAGTCATCGCTGATCTCTCGGGTGGTTGAAACTGCGCTCCTGCAACACAATATCACGCTGCGGGCGGCAAAGACAATCGTAGGCTTACAGGTCGCCAACCGGACCGATTCCGGGGAATCGTCCGCTCCATACTCCGGCCGCCCAACCACAGCGCCCGACCCATGGCACATCCGCCAGAACTCCCCATGCGGTCCACCTCACCCCCGCCGCCTCACTCCCGACGCGGCATCCCCCCTCGATCCGTCCCAAATTGCCATGGATGGATGTCGGGCTTCGCAGTGGGTCGGGGATCCCCTCCGCAGCTCTTCATTGAGGCCTTTCGAGGCCCCTCAGACACTCTTCGGTCCATCTTCGGTCTGCGTGAGACCTGCGAAGTCCACTTTTCGCGCTGAGCGACATTCTCAGAGGTCGAAGCCCCCCGGGATTATATTTGAGGGCGAGATGCGGAGTCCCTGATCCCCTTGTGGGACAGGGGTTTCCGGCGATTTTCCAACGAGGGGGAGGTGGAGATGGGGTATGGAACGTGGAAGTCGACGATTCGCACGCTCGCCTCGCATCTCGAGGATCGAGGGGTCCGGGTCGACTGGGCGCTCCTTCCCGGGGGCGCGCTTTCGACGGGGATCGCGCCCGGGGTGGGAGGGACGGTCGGGCTCGTCGGGACTGCGGCCAAGGGGCGGGTGACGCTGGAGGTCGCGGGGTCTCACATCGACAGGGCGCTGGTGCGGTTGGATGAGGAGCCGTTTCCGGCCCGGCTCGAGGGCCCGATGGCGGAGCAGCTCGAGCAGCTCAAGCCGCACATGGATCCGGCGTTTCGGATGCTGGCGGCGAACCTCTGGATCTTCCGCCGGCCCCTCCTCTGGGTGCTCTCGGCCGATCCGGTGAGCAACACCCAGATCCGGACCACCCATGCGGCCGCATCCCCGTCAGCCATCGAGATGCGGATCGCTCCCTGGGATTCAGCGGATGGGGTCGTCCGTGACCTCCGGAGCCGGCTCGCGGATCTGGACATCCAGATTTCGGTGGTCGACAACGCCGCGCCCAGCCGGATCTCGTCATCGTCGGCCGAGGGGTTCGAGCGGATCCGGGGTGCGGTGCATGGGGTGTTCGCGGACGTGCGAGCGGTCGTCCCCTTCCTGAGTTGGAGTGACCTGGATTCGAGCCCGCTGGAGCCGGTGGCGGGCGAGATCTACCGCTTTGCCCCGGTCCGTGTGGATGCCGGGAACCCACAGGACGTCGAGGCCCCAGGCCCCCGCGCGTATCTGGATATGGTCCGCTTCTACGCGGAGGTGATTCGCCGGGGGACTCAGCCCTGACTTGCGCGGCGCAATCATGAGATCCAGCTTGGAGCAATCCATGGCCGCGCTCCCCCTGCAGCCATCGAACACCCATCCAAGGAGTCGGACGATGACCCTCCGGTTTCTGCGCTGCACCCTGGCCGTCCCACTGACCCTGGCCATCACCGCCTGTGGGAGCGACAACTCCCCCTCGGCTCCCGGAGACAGCGGTTCCATCAGCGCCACCATCAACGGCCAGGCGTGGTCCGCCTCGGCCCCCTTCGCTCAGGCGCAGCACAACCAGGCGCAGTCCCTGGTCACCCTCTGGGCGGCCGATCCCAACGCCACCTACGGCATGTCGATCAGCCTCTCGGAGTTCACCGGTCCGGGCACCTACGAGATCCGGCCGGGATTCCCCCTGCGGATGGCCGTCGTGACCCTGGGATCGGATCCCGGCTGGGGCACCCAGTACAGCGGCACCCCCGGCACGATCACCATCGCCCAGCTGACGTCCTCGCGGGCCACCGGCACCTTCCAGTTCACCGCCGAGCCCTCGCCCAGCTCGAGCCAGACGGGCACCCTGATGGTGACCCAGGGGCAGTTCGACGTTCCGGTGATCGTGGTGGGACAGGGCGCGATCAGCCCGTAGTCCTCAGGCCCCCGGCGATCCCCTGGATGGTCAGTCGGATCAGGCTTCGCAGCTCGTCGGTGTCCCCATCCTCACCCACCTCCCGCAGGCGCCGGAACAGCTCGACCTGGATCAGGTTAAGCGGATCGACATAGGGGTTTCGGACCTCGATCGACCGCTGCAGCCAGGGGGTCTCGTCGAGCAGCGCCTCGCGCCCGGTGAGCGCCAGGACCCCGGCCCGCGTCCGCTCGAACTCGGCCGAGATCCGCCCCCAGATCTCCTCTCGCACCGCGGGGTCCTGGACCATCCGGCTGTGCACCCGCGCGATCCCCATGTCCGCCTTGGCCAGCGCCAGCGCCGCATTGTCGATCGTGGCCCGGAAAAACCCGCTGCGCCGATAGAGCTCCCGGAGCACCGGCACCTCCACGCGCGCCCCCTCGAGCGCCGTACCGAGCCCGAACCAGGCCGGGATCATGTGCCGACTCTGCGTCCACGAGAAGACCCAGGGAATCGCGCGCAGCGTCTCGAGCGAACGATCGGAGCTCCGCCGGGCGGGCCTCGACCCGATCGGCAGGTCCTCGATCCCCCGAATGGGCGTCGCCTCCTCGAAGTACTGGACGAACCCCGGATGCTCGACGAGCTCCCGATAGGCCTCCCTGGATGTCGTGGCCAGGCGTTCGAGGAGGTCCTTCGGAACCCCGGAAGCCGCCGGGGAATCCCCCCCCGAGGACTCCCGCCCGTCGCTGCCCGACCCGACCAGCCCCGCAGCGCCCCGATCGAGCACGGCCGAGAGCATCTGCTCCAGGTGGCGGCTCGCGATGCGAGGGTCGTCGTAGCGCTCCGAGAGGACCTCGCCCTGCTCGGTGATCCGCAGACCGGCGTTGAGGGTCGAGGCCGGAAGCGAGCGGATGTGCCGGGCTGCCGGACCCCCGCCCCGGCCCAGCGCCCCGCCGCGCCCGTGAAAGAAAATCAGCTCGACGCCCTCCTCCCGGGCCGCCCGATGCATGCGGGCCTGGGCCTCGAACAGTCCCCATGAGGCGGCCATGTATCCGCCGTCCTTGGTGCTGTCGGAGTACCCGATCATGACGATCTGCCGGCCCCCCGTCGCCTCGAGGTGCTCGCGGTAGGCGGGGTCCCTCAGCAGCGTCCGCAGCGTCGCGTCCGCGTGGGCGAGGTCCTCGATGGTCTCGAAGAGGGGGACGATGGGAATGGGCAGACGGGCCTCGGGCATGCCCGCACGCGCCGCCGCTCGGCTCGAGAGCCAGAGGACCACCAGCAGGTCGCTCGGCTTGTGGGTCATCGAGACGACGTGCGCCCCGAAGACGCCCGGGCCGGTCATCTGGCAGACCGAGGCGAGGAGGCGGAAGAGCGCGAGGGTCTCGCGGGCCTCGTCCGAGAGGTCTCCCTCGTCGATCGCACGGTCGCAGGGCATCGATTCGATCAGGACCTTGCGACGGGCCCCCTCGTCGAGCGCGGCGTAGTCGTCGTGGATCCCGAGGTGGGCCAGGATCTCGGCCATGACGCCGTGATACCAGCTGGATTCCTGGCGGATGTCGAGCCGCATCAGGCTGAACCCGAAGACCTCGGCCTGGACGATCCAGTCCCTGAGGTGGGCGTCGGCCAGCAGGACACCGTCGTGCGCCTCGAGGCTCCGCTTCATCCGGTCGAGGTCGTCGAGGAACTCCGCGGGGTCCCCGTAGGCGCCGGCGGGGCTCTCCTCTTCGGATCCGGGCACGACCTCCAGAGCGCGCTCGAGGCGCCACT
>REBS01000057.1 GCA_007692605.1 Gemmatimonadales bacterium | reverse complement strand
CGGAGCCCACCCGGCCCGAGGAGCCGCCTCGCCCCGAGGAGCCCGCTCCGCCACGGCGCCCCCACCCGGAGCCGCCCGAGCCGCGGGATCCGCCGCCCGCGCCCACACCGCCCCCGTCCCCGACGCCACGGGACCCGGATCCGGCGCCACCACCGCCACCACCACCCGCCCCGTCGTTCGGCGGCGGTGGATCGGAGTCGCGCCCGAGTACGCCCGGGTCGCCCACGGACCCGCCCGAGTCGTACCCTCGCCCGTCCGAATCGCATCCGCGCCCGGGCCCGCCCGAGTCACCACCCGCCCCACCCTCGTTCGATGCGGGCGCCTCCGCATCGCCCCCACCCCCCCCGAAGAAGCCGGAGGGCCCCGGGGCCTTCACGCGCGAAATCCAGCAGCAGCGGCGCCCGAGCGAGCCGGACCGTCCCTCGACGCCCCCGGCCCCGCCGCGGCTCGGGCAGCGCGACGCGCCCCCACCCCCACCTCCGCCACGGGGCGGCGGCTTCGGGTCCGGCAGCGGGTCGGCCGGAGGACCGGGCGGTGGATCGGGCGGCGCCTCGGGCGGTGCCCCCCCGCCCCCACGCGACTACCGCGATCGCCTGGCGGGCTCCGACGAGGGGGGCGGCCAGAGCGGACCACGCGGAGGCGCCGATGCCGGCGCCCCCCGCCCCTCACTCCCCCGCGACGACGGCCCGAGCGAGTTCACCCGCGTGATCGCCGGCATCCGGCGACCCGACTCCTCGCAGGGACACGGGCACAATCCCCCGGCCCCGCCCCCCGCCTCGGGATCCGCCGGCTCGGGAGGCTTCAGCCAGCAGACCCCACCCTCGTCCAAGCCGATCTGGCCCCTGGTGCTCGGGCTCGTGGCGATCGTGCTCGTCGCGGTCGGGCTCGTGGTGGCCGTGGTGATGCTGGGCGGCTCACCCGAAGCCGCCTCCTGACCGGGGGTCCTGGATCAGAGATTCGTCGGCATTCGCGCGCCGCTCACTCAGGACGCCAGCGACGGCTCCGAGATGACCGGAAAGATCGCAAACGTGGCCGCGAAACTGGCGCTTGCTCGATTTCCCGCAATAATCGCCGAAAATATCGCATCGGTGGAATTTTCCGGGGACGTTTGAGAGATTTTCGGGAATAATCACCGAAAAGATCGCATCGGTCTAATTTTCGGGGACGTTTGAGAGATTTTCGGCACCCCGCCACCGGCTTGCAGCGATCTGTCCGCTACGATCCGGCACCTCGCCCACCGCGTTCCCGCGACACCCCTCCCCCCCGTCTACTCCGGCGGCAGCAGGAGCACGAGCTCGAGTTCGGCGCCGGGGAAGTCCGAGGGGACGTAGACGGCCACGTTGCGGGCGCGCCGGATGGCCTCCCAGTCCTCGCCCACGCGCTCGAGCTCGAAGTAGCTGCGGCCCAACTTCACGGGGATCGACTCGGGGGGTGCGGTGAGCGGTCGGATCGACACCCCGGGCAGCGCCTGCTTGATCAGCCGCTCCACGCGGTCGCCCGCACTCACCTTGGCCAACTGCGGAAAACGGCGCACCAGCTCGTCGTCCGGCAGGTCGCTGCGAACGGCCAGGTAGACCCCGGTCGCCGACAGGTAGCGGTCCTGGTCGAGCGCGGTGGCGTAGATCGCCCGCGAGGTCTCCCGCAGGGGGAGCGAGACGTGCCGCTGCGGAATCACGGTGGCCAGCAGGGTGTGGATCGCCTCTTCGAGCGCGCCGAAGCAGGACCCCAGCCCGGTGTGGTCGTAGGCCGGCAGGTCGCCGGGCTGGATCTCGGTCGAGAAGGTGGTCAGCGACCCGGCGAGCCGGAGCATGGCGTCGAAGAGCTCGGCCGGATGCCCTCCCCGTGCCTCGAAGAGGTGCCGCAGGACGGGCAGGTGCGTGTTGAGTGTGTAGAGGAGCCAGAAGCTCGCCACGTCCGAGACCCCGAAGTCGGCCAGGTCCACCCCCCGCTGACGACGCGACGCCGAGAGCTCGGAGCTGCGGGCCGACATGACCTCGACCAGGCGCCGCGCCACCGCCCGCAGACGCTCGCTCGCGGCGAAGTCGATCAGGGGGGGCACGAACCCGGGGTCGAGCTGGAACTCCCCCGCGGCGCTCCGCCGGATGCGGGCCACGGGAAGGGTCGACCCGCTGCTCCCCTCGGCCATCGCCAGGCGCAGGTTCTTGCGCGCCACCTGGATCGGCTTTTCGGACCGACCGGTGTTCTCGTCGCGCCGCAGGATCACCTCGGAGCGGTAGCGGGCGTCGACCTCGCCGGCGTCCGACGAGACGTTGCGCCCGCCATCCCGCTGCTCGGGCACCGACAGGTAGACGACCACGCCCTCGCCCCCCTGCGAGTCTTCAAGGTCCTCGAGCGAGATCGGTCGCGGCGCCGGGTCCGAGGCCGGAAGGTCGAAGGCGAGCCCGTCGGGAAAGACGCCGGCGGCCTCCGAGAGCGCCAGGGAGCCCTCCGAAAGGGCCTCCCGGTCCACCTCGAGCCGCTGAAAGCCCCACGGACGGTAGGCGAGGGCCGAGAGCCGGAAGTGCATCAGCTCCTGCAGATACCGGTCCTGGACCTGGAGGTGTTGCGGGGTCAGAAGGGTCCCGCGCGTCCAGAGGACTCCGTGCAATTGTCTCATCGATTTCCTTCCGGGATCGAGCCCGGCGTGGGACGGAGATTCATGTGGGGCGGGCCACCCGACGGACGCCCTCGGGAGCGAAGCCGACGCCCCGCGGGCCGAGTCCCCCGAAAGCAGCCCTCTTCCGGTTGTGCGCGCTGCTTGACATCGAGCCGACACCAGCCGTATAAGTCAGGGAGTTTGCGCGCCTTCGGATCATCGGGCCGGAGGTCGGATCCCCGGCCGGATTTGTGTGCCATGTCGCGATTCCATCGCAAAGTACGCACACCTCCTTGGGCACGCGCAACGTTCCCGAAGCATTCGGGGCTTCCGAAGACTTCTTCCTCTGTATTGATGGGAGTGAACCATGGCAGAAAGCGTTCAAAAGAAATTGGGGCGCGTGAGGGCCCCCCGGGTCCACATAAGCTACGACGTGGAGATTGGGGATGCCATCGAGATGAAGGAACTCCCATTCGTCATGGGAGTGCTCGCCGATCTCACCGGACACCCCAAAGGAGAACGGGACCGGCTCAAGGAACGCAAGTTCACCGAGATCACGCCCGACAACTTCGATGACGTCCTGGCGCGCATGCAGCCCCACCTGCAGTTCAAGGTGGACAACAAGCTCAGCGACGACCCCGACGCGGGACAGATCGGGGTGGACCTGGACTTCAACTCACTCGACGACTTCTCGCCCGAGCGGGTCGCGGAGCAGGTTGGGCCGCTGAAGCAGCTCCTGGAGCTCAGGCAGCAGCTGGCGGACCTGCGGGGCAGCCTGCAGGGCAACGACAAGCTGGAGGAGATCCTCCAGGCCACGCTGACCGATCAGGAGAAGCTCGAGAAGCTCCGAAACGAGCTGGGCACGAGCGACTCCGGAGACGAAGGAGAGTCCGATGGCTGAGGCCGAAGCTCAACAGGAAGGAGCGGGGCAGGAGATCGTCGAGGAGCTCAGCCTCCTCGATCAGATCGTCGACGAGGGCCGCTTCGGATCCGAAGCCCCTCAGCGCGAGCGGGGCCGGGACCTGGTCAAGAACTTCGTGTCGGAGGTCCTCGAGGGCACGATCACCGTCTCTCCCGACACCGAGTCGATGCTCAACGCCCGCATCGCCGAGATCGATCGGCTGATCTCGGCGCAGCTCAACGAGGTCATGCATCACCCCGACTTCCAGAAGCTCGAGGGCACCTGGCGGGGGCTCAAGTACCTGCTCTCGCAGTCCGAGACGGGCACGATGCTCAAGATCAAGGTGCTGAACGTCCAGAAGAAGGAGCTGCTCAAGGACCTGCAGCGCGCGCCCGAGTTCGACCAGAGCGCCCTGTTCAAGAAGGTCTACGAAGAGGAATACGGGGTCTTCGGCGGCGCGCCCTTCGGTGCCCTGCTCGGTGACTTCGAATTCGGAAAGTCGGGCCAGGACATCGAGCTGCTCGAAAAGGTTTCCGAGGTGGCCGCCGCCGCCCACGCGCCATTCCTGACGGCGGCGGCGTCGAGCATGTTCAACCTCGAGAGCTACACGCAGCTCGACGCACCCCGCGATCTGGCCAAGATCTTCGACACCACCGAGTACGCGAAGTGGAAGGCGTTCCGCGAAACCGAGGACTCGCGATACGTGGCCCTGACGGCTCCGCGCATGCTTCTGCGCGAACCCTATGGGAAGGACACGGTCCCCATCGAGGCCTTCGACTACGAGGAAGAGGTGGATGGCACGAACCACGACCAGTACCTGTGGGGCAACTCGGCGTGGGCGCTCGGCGCTCGCGTTACGCAGGCGTTCGCCAAGCACGGCTGGTGCGCCACGATCCGCGGAGTCGAGAGCGGAGGGCTCGTCGAGGGCCTCCCGGTCCACAACTTCCGGACCGACGCCGGTGACATCGCCATGAAGTGCCCGACCGAGACCCAGATCACCGACCGGCGCGAGAAGGAGCTGGCGGACCTTGGTTTCGTGCCCCTGGTCCACTGCAAGGGGACACCGAAGGCGGCATTCTTCAGTGTGCAGTCGGCTCAGAAGCCGAAGGTCTACGATTCCGATGCGGCGACCGCCAATGCCCGGATCTCGGCTCAGCTCCCGTACATCTTCGCCGTGTCCCGCTTCGCGCACTACCTGAAGTCGATGATGCGTGACAAGATCGGTGGCTACATGTCGAGAGCCGAGGCCCAGACCTTCCTGAACAACTGGATCTCGAACTACGTGGTGAGCAACGAGGACGCATCGGCCGAGGTGAAGGCCAAGCGCCCGCTGCGCGAAGCGCGCATCGACGTGGTGGACGTGCCCGGCAAACCGGGCGCCTACCGCGCCGTGGCCTTCCTACGACCGCACTTCCAGCTCGATGAACTGAGTGTCTCGATGCGCCTGGTGGCGGATCTTCCGCCGCCTGCGAACTGACGACGGACCCGGCTGCACCGGCGAAGGGGCGTGACGGGGAGCCTCATCGCCGCCGTATTCAACTCAATCCCCGAAAGAGGACGGAAACATGGCATTTGACGCATTTCTCAAGATCGAAGGGGTCGAGGGCGAATCGACCCGCAAGGGATTCGAGAAGATGATCGAGATCGACAGCTTCTCATTCGGGGCGCACAACCCCACCTCGATCGGATCCGGGGGCGGCGGTGGGGCGGGCAAAGTCTCGCTGTCGAACTTCAACGTCTCGAAGGTGACCGACGCGGCGAGCCCGGCGCTCTTCCAGGCCTGTTGCTCCGGGAAGCACTTTCCCAAGGCCACCATTACGCTCCACAAGGCCGGCGGTGACGAGGCGCTTCCGTACCTGACGTACGAGTTCGAGAAGGTGTTCATCGAGAACATCGACTGGGGCGGCGCGTCGGGTACAAATGATCGACCCTCCGAGAACGTCTCCCTGGCCTTCGGCAAGGTCGAGATTCTCTACCAGCCGCAGTCCGAGGCCGGGGCCGCAGCCGGCGCCGTCTCCGCAAGCTGGGATCAGATGGCGGTCTCGAGGTGATTTCCGCCCCGGCGAACGGAGGCATTCGATGAAGGCGCGTGCACTCTTTGAAAAGGGCCAGCTCGACGAGGCGATCGACCTTCTGGGTCGGGAGTTGAGAGACGATCCGACGCTGGTCCGGGAGCGCACCTTCCTCTTCGAACTCCTCTGTTTCGCCGGGGAACGGGACCGGGCCGAGCGTCAGCTCGACGTTCTGGCCCGCGGTGGGCAGGAGGCCGAGATGGGCTCCCTGCTCTACCGGGCCGCCCTCCACGCCGACAATGAGCGGTATCGGAAGTTCAAGGACGAGGACTTCCCGCGCGGAGAGGGCGGCCCGTCGCCCGTCTCGGGCACCCTGAACGGCGAGCCCTTCGAGAGCCTCGAAGACGCCGACCCCCGCATCGGAGCACGGCTCGAGGTCTACGCGGGGGGCCAGTACACCTGGATCCCCCTGGAGCACGTGTCCTCGATCAGGATCGAGGAGCCGAAGCGACTCCGGGATCTGCTGTGGGCGCCTGCTCACGTGCGACCGGGTCCCGGGATGGAGAAGCTCGAACTCGGAGAGGTCCTCCTGCCGGTCCTCTCCCCTCTCACCTCGGAGAGCCCGGATCCCGCGCTGCGTCTCGGACGCGCCACGGACTGGGCCGAGACCTCCGACGGCCTCCCCTACCCCGTCGGTCAGAAGCTCTTCCTCGTCGATGACGAGGCGGTGCCGATCCTGGAGATCCGGGAGCTGGTAATTCAGCAGCCCGACGGAAGCGACGAGTAGGCACACTCATGTCGGACACCCTGGAAGAACTCCTCCAGCCCATCGCGGGCGAAGATCCCGGGGGCCCCAATCTCCGGTATGATCCCGTGTACGGCGAGATCAAGAAGGCCCGCGAGGAGGATCCCGTCCTCCCGCAGGGGGAGTGGAAGCGGGAGCGCAAGGTCGCGGACTGGCCGGAGGTGGTCTCGCTCTCGACCGAGGTTCTGGCCGAGCGGTCCAAAGACCTGCAGGTGGCGGCCTGGCTGACCGAAGGATGGTTGCGAACCGAAGGATTCACGGGGCTGAATCGAGGGCTCCGGCTCCTGATTCGGTTGCAGGAGGACTTCTGGGACGAGCTCCACCCCCGGATCGAGGAAGAAGATGACCTGGAGTTCCGGGCCGTCCCCCTCGAGTGGATCGGGCAGTACCTCGAGCCCTCGATCAACAGCGTCCCCCTGAACCGCGACGGGCACACGCTCCAGGAATACGCCGAGGCGAAGAAGATCGGTACCGAGGAGGAGGCCGAGAAGGATTCGGCCAAACAGACGGCGCGCGCCGAGGCCATCAGCGCCCGCAAACCCCTCCTCGAAGACTTCGCAGAGAGCTTCGCGAAGACCCCGAAGAGCTTCTACAAGGAGCTGGCGGCCGGACTCGAGAACAGCCGAAACACGCTCAAGGAGCTCGACGCCCTGGGGGACGAGCGCTACGGACCGGTGGCACCGAGCTACCTGTCTCTGCGCGAGACGCTCGAGGGCGCGGCGCGGGTCGCCGACCGCCTCCTGGCCGAAAAGCTCGAGACGGACCCGGACCCCCCCGAGGAGGAAGCCCCCACCGACACGGCGGGCTCGGGCGGGGAAGCCGGCTCCGACACCGCATCCGAAGCCGCGGGAGCTTCCCACCCGGGCAGTGCGGGAGCGGGCGGCGCGCCCGGGAGCGCCCCGCAGCGGATCGACTCCACCGACGCCGCGACCTCGGCCATCGGAACCGCGGCGGCCTTCCTGCGCGCCGAAGATCCCACGAACCCCTCCCCGTACCTGTTGTTGAGAGGCCTTCGCTGGGGGGAGCTGCGCACCGCGGGAGAGATCGACCCCCGCGCACTCGAGGCGCCGCCGACCCATATCCGGACCCGGCTCAAGGGGCTGCTTCTGGATCGTGAGTGGTCGAAGCTTCTCGAGGCCGCCGAAGAGGTCATGGCCACCCCCTACGGTCGGGGTTGGCTCGACCTGCAGCGCTACGTGGTGAGCGCGCTCGAGGGGCTGGGCGCCGATTACGACCCGGTGATCGACGCGGTCGGCCAGGCGATCCGGGCCCTGCTCGAGGTGCGCCCCGAGCTTCCCGACCTGACCCTCATGGACGACTCTCCGACCGCCAACCGCGAGACCCTCCAGTGGCTCGACGACCATGTGCTCGGGGTCTCGGGCGACGACGATGGCGCCGCACCCTCGCGACGCCCCCGGCGCGAGCGGGGCGACCCGACCCAGCGGGCCAGGGACCGGCTCCGGGCAGGCGACCCCCACCGGGCCGTCGAGCTCCTGATGCAGGCGGCCTCGAGAGAGGACAGCGCGCGGGAGAGATTCCTGCGTCGCTCCGAGGCCACGCAGATCATGGTCTCCGAGGGGATGGAGGGCGTGGCGCTCCCGATCCTGCAGGAGATGATGGATCTGATCGAGCGGCACAGCCTCGAGGAATGGGAGTCGGGCGATACCGTGGCGCAGCCGATGTCGCTCCTGTACACATCGATGGCGCGGACCGGAGGGGATTCCGGGGCGCAGGAGGAACTCTACCTGCGAATCTGCCGCCTCGATCCCATGCAGGGGATGAAGCTGAAGGGTGGCAACGGCGGGCGGGCCGAGCCGGACCCCGCGAGCGACGGCGCGCCATCGGAGGCCTCCGATGGCGGCTGACCGGACCCGCACCCGGACGGTCACCCGCTCGATCATCGATCGCCTGATCGACGATTCGCCCCGCGAGCGAGCGGACCCCGAGATGGGCTGGGAGGAGTCGGTCGCCCGCCACCGGCAATCGGTGATGCGCGACCTGGAATGGCTCCTCAACACCCGGCGCTCTCCGGATCCGGGAGAGCTCGACGGCTTCCCCGAGCTCCGCCGCTCGCTCATGACCTACGGCCCCCCCGACATCTCCTCGATGAGCGCCGACACCGCGGTCACCCGCCGCCGGCTCCTGCGCCAGCTCGAGGAGCTGATCCGCACCTTCGAGCCCCGGCTGTCGGGGGCCAGGGTCCGGCTCGAGGAGAGTTCGGGATCCGGCGCGCGGCAGGTGCGATTCGTCGTCGAGGGCCTCCTGCGGATGGATCCGGACCCGGAGCGGGTCACCTTCGACACCGTCCTAGAGATCGCGAGCGGGCGGTTCGTGGTTGGAGGCACCTCGAATGCGTGACGACCTCCTTCACTACTACGAGCGCGAGCTGGCGTACCTGCGCAAGCTCGGCGGCGAGTTCGCCCAGCGGTACCCGAAGGTCGCGTCCCGCCTGCAGCTCGAGGCGTCGAAGTGCGAGGACCCCCACGTCGAGCGGCTCCTCGAGGGCTTCGCCTTCCTTGCGGCCCGCGTGCACCTGAAGGTCGACGACGAGATCCCCGAGATCAGCGAATCGCTCCTCCAGGTGATCTATCCGCACTACGTCCAGCCGATCCCCTCCTTTTCGCTCGTGCAGTTCCAGGCCGACGCGGATCAGGGAGGGCTCACCGCCGGAGAGCGAATTCCCCGGGGGACCCCCCTTTTCTCGCGTCCCGTCGGCGGCGTGCCCTGCCGCTTTCGCACCTGCTACGACACGACTCTCTGGCCCATCACGGTCGACGGGGCCACGTGGCGGGCGCCCCATCAGCTGGATCCCCCGGTGCGGGTGCAGGACACGCAGGCAGTGTTGCGGCTGGAGCTCGGGTGCATGCAGGGGGTGAGCTTTCGGGATCTCGAACTCGACACCCTGCGACTGCACATCCACGGGGACTCCGGCTTCGCCGCCACCCTCTACGAGCTGATCCTGAACCACGCGACCACGATCCTGGTCCGAAACCCGGACGATCCGGGGAGCGATCCCGTGATCCTCGACGGACGCCGGTCGCTGAGTCCCGTGGGCTTCGAAGACGACGAGACCCTCCTTCCGCCCCCACGGCGATCGCTCGGGCTCTACGGTCTGCTCCTCGAGTACTTCACCTTTCCCCAGAAATTCCTCTTCTTCGATCTGGGAGGGCTGGATCGGCTCCGCACCGCCGGGTTCGATCAGCGGGCCGAAATCCTCTTCTGCATCCGCCCCTTCGAGCAGACGCATCGCGAGGAGATGCTCGTCGACGGCATCGGCGCAGAGACCTTCCGGACCGGGTGCACCCCGATCGTGAACCTCTTCGAGAAGACCTCGGAGCCGATCCTGCTGAACCAGCGGCGCCAGGAGTATCCGGTCGTGCCCGACGCCCGGCGCCGCGAGAGCACCGCGGTCTTCTCGGTCGACGAGGTCAAGGCGGTCACCCCCGGCTCGCGGGAGCCCATTCGCCTCCGGCCTTTCTATTCACTGGACCACGGCCGGGTGAAGCGCGACGAGACCGTCTTCTGGCAGGTCAAGCGGCGCAGTGGAGGGTCGCGGACCGAGGAGGGCTCCACGGTGAACCTCTCCTTCGTGGACCTGGGAGCGGAGCTGGTCCACCCCGACGAGGACTCGGTCACGGCCCGGCTCACCTGCTACAACCGGGATCTTCCCAGCCGACTTCCCTTCGGGGACGAGGAGCGGGGCGACTTCGAGATCCCCGGGGGCGGGGGCGCGGCCTCGAAGGTCGTGGCCCTCGTGAAGCCCACCCCGCCGATCCAGCCGCCCCTGGGCAAGGCCCAGCTCTGGCGGCTCATCTCGCAGCTGTCGCTGAACTACACCTCGCTGGTCGACGGAGGGGGCGAGGGACTCCGCGAACTCCTGCGGCTCCACAACTTCGCCGACTCCCTCTCGGTCGACCGCCAGATCCACGGAATCCAGTCGATCCATGCCGAACCCTGCTATTCGCGGATCGAGAGCGCCCAGGGGCTCGCCTTCGCCCGGGGGCACCGGGTCGAGATCGAGTTCGACGAGGACGAATTCGCGGGGGGCGGCGTGCTCCTCTTCGCGGCGGTCCTCGAGCGCTTCCTGGGGCGCTTCGTCTCGCTGAACAGCTTCTCGGTGCTCGAGGCCCGCAGTCAGCAGCGCAAGCAGCCGATCCGTGAGTGGCCGCCCCGCTCTGGCTCCAGGGCCCTGCTCTGATGGCCGCGCTCGAGACGCAGGGTCCGTCCGGAGTCGAGGCCGGGATGGAGGCCGGGATGGAGGCCGGGATGGAGGCCGGAGTCAAGGCCGATTTCGTCTCCGAGGTCGAAGCGCTCCTTCGCGAGAAGCCGGGCTCGTTCTCGCTCTTCCAGGCCATCCGGCTCCTCGAGCGGCTGCACCCCGAGCGCGAGCCGGTCGGGGGCTTCGGAGACCCGGACCGCGAGGTGGTGCGATTCACGGTCCCCCCCAGCCTGAACTTTCCGGGAGGCGAGATCGGCGCGGTCACCGATGGTCCGGAGGGGTCCGCGCCGCCCCGCATGTCGGTGAATGTGATGGGGCTGACGGGACCGGTCGGCGTGCTGCCGCACGAGTACACGGTCCTGGTGTCGGAGCGCAGCCGCGAGAAAGACCACGCGATGCGGGAATTCCTGGACCTCTTCCACCACCGGCTTCTCTCGCTCTTCTACCTGGCATGGCGCAAGAGCCGGGCAGACCTGCATTATGAGGATCCGCCCGAGGGGGGCGGGGTGCCCCGATACCTCCTCGACCTGCTGGGACTCGGCCTCGAGGCCTACCAGGACCGGCAGACGGTGCCCGACGAGACCCTCATCCACTTCTCGGGCCTGCTCGTTGGGCAGCCCCGCGGGGCCGCGGCGCTCAAGCAGTTCATCGAGAGCCGGATGGGGGTGCCCGTCGAGGTCGAGGAGTTCGTGGGCGGATGGTTCCCCCTTCCCGGATCGGACCGCTGCCACCTGGGGACCGACACCGCGTCGACCCGGCTGGGACAGGGTGCGGTGGTCGGGGGCGAGATCTGGGATCAGCAGAGCCGGGTGCGGCTGCGGATCGGCCCCCTCGACCGCGAGGACTTCGACCGCTTCCTGCCCGGGGGCGAGAGCCACCGCGAGCTCAAGGGACTGGTCCGTTTCTTCAGCCACGACCAGTTCGAGTTCGAGCTGCAGCTGATCCTGAAAAAAGACGATGTGCCGGGCGTCGCGCTCGGGGGCGAGACCGCACCCGCCCGCCTCGGGTGGGGCAGCTGGATCCGCTCGCGACCCCGGGAGACGCACGGCGACGAGACGGTGCTCGAACTTTAATCAATCAACCGGCGGCCCCCAGGGGCTCCGGACAACGCAAAGGTGGAGACCCCATGCAAGTGAATCTGCGCTCCCTGATCGGCAAGCTGAACCACGAGACCCGGGGTGCGGTCGAGGCGGCCGCAGGACTCTGCCTCTCGCGCACACATTACGACGTCGAGATCGAGCACTTCCTGCTGAAGCTGCTCGACGTGAACAGCGGCGACCTGATGCAGATCCTGAAGCACTTCGAGGTGAACCGGTCGCGCTTCTCGGAACAGCTCACCGCCGCCCTCGACAGCTTCAAGTCGGGCAATGCCCGGACCCCCTCGCTGAGTCCGTCGCTGGTGCGGGCGCTCACCGAGGGCTGGACGCTCGGCTCCGTGGAATTCGGCGGCACCCGCCTGCGCAGCGGCCACGTGATCGCTGCCCTCGTGGCCAACGACGAACTGCGCCGGAAGGTGGTCGACGTGACCCGCGAGTTCGAGAAGGTCGACCCCGCCGAACTCCGCAAGGCCTTTCACGAGATCGTCGACGGTTCGGTCGAGACCGATGGCCCCCCGGCGGCCACCGGCCGTGGAGGCCGGAAGGTTGATGCCGAAGGGCGTCCCGCCGGCGACGGAAAGACCCCGCACCTGGATCAGTACACGCAGGACCTGACCGCCGAGGCGCATGCCGGCGAGATGGATCCCGTGCTGGCGCGCGAGTTCGAGGTCCGCCAGGTGGTCGACATCCTGACCCGCCGGCGGCAGAACAACCCGATCCTGGTCGGAGAGGCCGGGGTCGGAAAAACCGCCGTGGTCGAGGGCTTCGCCATGCGGATCGCGGCCGACGACATCCCCCCCGCCCTGCGCAACGTCAGCCTTCGCTCGCTCGACCTGGCGCTCCTGCAGGCGGGCGCCGGGGTGAAGGGCGAGTTCGAAAACCGGCTCAAGGGGCTGATCGAAGAGGTGAAGTCCTCGCCCACCCCGATCATCCTGTTCATCGACGAGGCGCACACGATGATCGGAGCCGGGGGGCAGGCCGGACAGGGCGACGCCGCCAACCTGCTGAAGCCGGCGCTGGCCCGCGGGGAGCTCCGCACGATCGCGGCCACCACCTGGTCGGAGTACAAGAAGTACATCGAGAAGGACCCGGCACTGAGCCGCCGCTTCCAGCTCGTGAAGGTCGAGGAGCCCACCGAGGCCAAGTGCATGGTGATGATGCGGGGCATCGTGCCCTCGCTCGAGCGGCACCACGAGGTCCGGATCCTCGACGACGGGATGGACGCCGCGGTCCGTCTCTCGCACCGGTACCTGCCCGACCGGCAGCTGCCCGACAAGGCGGTGAGCGTGCTCGACACCGCCTGTGCCCGGCTCGCCCTGGGCCAGAACTCCACGCCGGCTCCCCTCGAGGCCGCCATGCGCCGGCTCGACGACCTGCAGGTGCAGGTGCGGGTGCTCGAGCGCGAAGAGGCGGTGGGGGCGGACCACGGCGAGCGACTCGCATCGCTGGCCGAAGACATCGCGATCGTCGAGGCCCAGGTGAAGGCGCTCGAGGAGCGATGGTCACAGGAGAGCGAGCTTGTCGATAAGATCCGCGCGGTGCGCGAGCAGCTCGAGGGCACGGTGGGCGACGGCCGACTCAATGGCGAGGATCCTTCGGCCGGCGGCGCACAGTCTGACTCGCAGTCCGACACGGAGTCCGACACGGAGGCCAACACGGAGGCCGCGGACGATTCCGAAGCTGAGGTCGCCGACAACGCCGACCCCGACGAGCTCCGGCAGCAGCTCCGGGAGCTCGACGACGAGCTGCGCGAACTGCAGGGCGAATCCCCCCTGGTGCCGGTGTCGGTCGATGCCGAGCTCGTGGGGCAGGTGATCTCGGGCTGGACCGGGATCCCGGTCGGGAAGATGGTCCGCGACGACATCGCCGCCGCGCTCCAGCTCGAGGACCACCTGGGCCAGAGAGTCATCGGCCAGGATCATGCGCTCGAGGTGATCAGCCAGCGCGTGCGGACCTCGCGCGCCGGGATCGAGGACCCCGAGAAGCCGGTCGGCGTCTTCCTCCTGGTGGGCCCGAGCGGGGTCGGAAAGACCGAGACCGCGCTGGCGCTCTCGGACCTCCTGTACGGGGGGGAGCGCAACCTGATCACGATCAACATGTCGGAGTTCCAGGAGGCCCACACGGTCTCGACGCTCAAGGGGTCCCCTCCCGGCTACGTGGGCTACGGCGAAGGAGGGGTCCTGACCGAGGCGGTGCGACGACGCCCCTACTCGGTGGTGCTCCTCGACGAGATCGAAAAGGCGCACCCCGACGTGCTCGAGCTCTTCTTCCAGGTCTTCGACAAGGGCCGCATGGAGGACGGCGAGGGCCGTGAGATCGACTTCAAGAACACGATCATCGTCCTGACGAGCAACGCCGGGACCGACACGATCATGCAGCTCACCGCCGACCCCGAGATGATCCCGTCGCCGCAGGGGCTCGTCAAGGCGCTCAAGCCCGAGCTCGACGAGGTCTTCAAGCCCGCCTTCCTGGGCCGGACCGTGATCATCCCCTTCTTCCCGCTGCGCGACGACGTGCTGCGCAAGATCATCGACCTGAAGCTCGGCAAGGTCGAGCGGCGGCTGCTGGCGGCGCACCGGGTCATGCTCGAGCTCGACGACGCGGTCAAGGAAGCGATCGCGGAGCGGTGCACCGAAGTCGAGAGCGGGGCCCGCAACATCGACAACATTCTCACGAACACCGTGCTCCCCGAGGTGTCGCGTCTGCTCCTGTCGCGGATGGTCGAAGACGACACGCCCGAGACGGTCCGGGTGGCGGTCAACGGCGACGGGGAGTTCGAGTACCTGGCGGAGCCCGCCTCCGCCAGCAGATAGGCCCAGATCACACGCACCCCCCGGAACCCCATGTACGGCTTGTGCAGGACGAATCAGATCCGAGCTCTCGCTCGACTCACCCCCCTTCTCGTGGTGGGGCTCTGGGGGTGTGACGGGGGCTTCTTCGCCGAACCCGCTTCGCAGTCGACCACGGTCGTGATCGAGCTGACCGAGGGGTCGTCGGCGCCTGCGGCATCGCCGGCCCCCGGGACATCGCCGAGCCTCGGGACATCACCCGCCCCCGGGGCGGCACCCCGCTCGGCATTCGCGACGACCGCCGCCCGGGGCTCGATCCGGGCCTTCGATGCGGTGGACCGGGCCCACATCCGCGTGGAGCTCGAAGGAGGAGGGGGAATCGACGAGGTCATAGAGGCCGAACGCGTGGGCGGGGACCTCCATCTGACGGTCGAGCTGGATCTGGAGTCGGCCACGGTGCCGGGCATGATCCAGCTCGAGCTTCGGACCGGGTCGAGTGCGCTCTTCGAGGGGTCCTCCCAGGTGGCGCTCGAACGGGGTACACGCAACACCGTCGAGCTGGCCATGAGCCCCGTGCCGGCGGCGGTCGAGCTCCCGGCACCCCCGCCCCCCCTCGAGGCGATCGGCGACTCCCTTCCCCTGGGGGGTGCCGTGGTCTTCGCGACGGGTGACACGGTGCCGGGCCCCTCCCCCGAATGGCGCTCGCTGGACCCGGGGGTGGTTGAGGTCGTCGGCACCGGCCTCGCGGTCGCCACAGGAGAGGGCGAGGTGAGACTCGAGGCCTCGCATGGGAGCCTGTCCAGCCAGTGGCTCGTGCGCGTCGAGCCCGTCGTGGTGGCGATCAACGTCCGTCCCGGTCAGCTCACGGTGGCGCCCGGTGAAGAGGGCGCCCTCGAGGCCGAGCGACTCGACCGGAGGGGCAATCGCCTGCACCTTCCCCCCGTCGAGTGGAGCTCCGAAGACCCCTCGGTTGTCACGGTCGACGACGAGGGGACCGTGACCGGTGTGACGCCGGGCACCACCCGTGTCTTCGCTCGATCCGGAGACGCAGAGGGCTGGGCCGCCGTCGAGGTCTCGATCATCCCGCCCGAGGTCGAGACCCTCGAGCCCACCGAGATCGACGAGGATGCGGCCACCTTCGAGGCACGGGTCACCCCGGGAGGGGCCTCCGGACAGGTGGTGTTCCGCTACGGGCGGTCGCCCGACCTGGCCGAGAGCTCGACCACGGGCCCCGTCAGCTTCGACGCCGCGGACGGGACCACCGTCGTCTCCACCCGCGTCACCGGGCTGGAACCCTCGACCGCCTACTACGTGCGGGCCGAAGCGACGAACCCGGCCGGAACCGGCTCGGGAGAGACCGTCTCGTTCACGACCGTCGAAGCCGCGGTCGAGACGGTGACCCTCTCCCCCTCGGTGGTCCAGATCGCACCCGGCGTCACCGCCACCCTCGAGGTCGAGCTCAGGGATCGCCGCGGCACCCTTCTGGCTCCCCGACCGGTCGAGTGGCAGTCCGAGGATCCGACCATCGCGACGGTCGATGACACGGGCCGGGTCGAGGGAGTTCAGGACGGAACCACCCGCGTGATCGCCCAGGCGGAAGGGGTCGAGGGCGCGGCGACAATCGAGGTCGCGCTCCTGGCCCCGCTGGCCGAGACCCTCGAGCCGTCCCGGCTCCTCGAGCGGCAGGTGCGGCTCGACGCGCGGGTCACACCGCGCACCGCGCCCACACAGGTCGTCTTCCGCTGGGGGCTGGACTCCAGCCTGCAGAACGCATCGGTGACCGCGCCCATCTCGCTCGACCCCTCGTCGAGCTCGTCGCTGGTTCGGCAGTCGATCCTCTCGCTCACCCCGAACACGACCTACTACTACCGGGTCGAGGCGACGAACGCGGCGGGCACCACCGTGGGAGAGATCCGGTCGTTCCGGACCCTCCAGGAGCTCCCGGCCCCCACGATCACGAACGTCTTCGATGACGGCGGGGTGTTCGTATACTGGGACTACCCCAGCGAACTGATCGGCCAGGTCTACTTCGAGCTGGAGCGGGGGATCGTCGAATTCAACGCGCCCCCCACGAGCTGGAACCAGATCGCGACCCTCGAAGTGACCTACTACAACGACGAGGACGCCGAGCCGGGCTACACCTATGGCTACCGGGTCCGAGCCTGCGGGGACGGGGTGTCGTGCTCCCCCTACTCGAACATCGACTCCACCTACGTGTGGCACTACGACCAGGCTCCCGACGAGCCCTCGATGGCGGAGCTTCACCCCGCCACTGCGCTGGATCTGTTCGGGGGAACCCCGGGCGAATCCAACCCGATTCCGGAGCCTCAGCCCGCTTGCCGGGCCGGTGCCTCGACCCTATTCTGCCAACGAGTGGAGTTCCTTCCACCGAACTGAGCCGGAGTGAACCATGCGCCCGTCCCGGACTCGAAAGAGACGTCTTCACCTCGCCGCCCTCGTCACCCTCCTTCTGGCGGGGGCCGGAGCCGGATGCGCCCCCGCGTTCCAACTCCCCGACGCGCCCTCTCCCGACGAGATCCCGTCCCTCGAGGCACGGGCTCAGCAGGCCCCGGTCTCGACCTCGGTCCTGGTCCAGCTCGGCGCGGCCTATCGTGAAGCCGGGCGCCTGGACGAGGCGGCCGCCGTGCTCGAGCAGGCGGTGACCACCGACCCCGAGAGCGGGTCGGCCACCCTCTTTCTGGGGCTCACCTACGAGGACCAGCAGCGATGGGGCGAAGCCCGCGCCGCATACCGGGCACTCCTGGACTCCGGGGCCGGCACCGCGGACCTGCGCGGCGAGGTACAGCGCCGGCTTCCCCTCCTCGAACGCCGGGAGCTGGAGAGTGCGGTGCGCGATGCCGTCGCCATGGAGGACCAGCTCCAGACCGTCCGTCCCGAGCCCAACACCGTGGCGATCTTCCCCTTCGAGTACGCCGGCTCCGACCCCGCGTACTCCCCGCTGGCCCGAGCCATGGCCGAGATGCTCCAGACCGACCTGGGCCGGGTGGGACGCGTTCGGCTCCTCGAGCGAATCCGGATCCAGGCGCTCCTCGACGAACTCCAGCTGGCCGAGGAGGGCTTTGTCGACGCCCGTACCGCCTCGCGCTCCGGACAGATCCTGGGCGCCTCGCGAATCGTGCAGGGGATGATCGTCGACGACGCCGCCGGCATCGGCGTACGGGCCGCCGTCCTGCAGACCCCCGCGGGCGATCCGTCGCAGATCCCCTCGCTGACCGACCAGGATGCGCTCGAGGCGTTCTACGAGCTCCAGGCCCGCCTCGCTCTCCAGGTGCACTCCGCCCTCGGAATCCAGCTCACCGCGGCCGAAGAGGAACTGATCCTCGATCGACCCACCCGCAACCTGCAGGCCCTGCTGGCCTGGGGCCGCGGACTCGAAGCCGAGGACCGCGGAGACTACGCCCAGGCGCTCGAGCACTACCAGACGGCCAGCGACCTCGATGCCGATTTTGACCAGCCCCGCGATGACGCCGAACGCACGAGCGGGATGGTCGACGCCGAGCAGGTCTCGACCGCCGACCTGACCGGCCGCGCATGGGCCGAGGTCGAGGTCGATCCCGTCGTCTCCGGCCCCACGGCGGGCCCGGTCGACTTCGTCGGACTCGAGGGCATCGTGCCGGGATCGATCGACCGGGATGCCGTGGTCGAGATCCTGGGAACCGAGGGCATCTCCGCAGGCTCCCGCACCCTCCTCGAGATCATCATTCGGAGGCCCTGATCATGTTCATGTCCGGTCGCGTATCCGCACCCATCCTCCTGGCCGCACTCCTTCTTGTCTTCGGTGCTCCGACCAGTGCCCAGGGGCAGATGGCAGGGGCCTCGGCAGGCGCCGAGATCGTCTTCCAGAACTTCAGCTTCTCCGATGAGGCCGATGCCGGCCTCAGCTCGGTCTCGCTTCTGACCCTGCCCTTCGCGGGCCGGATCCCCCTCGGGCCCGGGGCGCGCATGGAGCTCCGCGGGGCCTTCGCCCGTGGCGAACTCACCCGTCCCGACGACTCGACGACCGAGATCTCGGGGCTGACCGACACCGAGGTCCGCCTCGTGGGCGAGCTGGCCGACGGAGCGATCAGCGCCCAGGCCTTCGCCCTGATCCCGACGGGCAGCTCATCGTTCAGCAACGACGAGCTGGCTCTCGCCGGGATCGTGGGCGCGGACCTGCTCCCCTTCCGCATCTCGAACTGGGGATCGGGCGGGGGCTTCGGTGCGGCCGTGAGCCTGGTGCGCCCGATGGGCGAGTACGGGGTCGGGGTCTCGGCCGGCTACACGGCGACCCGCGAGTTCGAGCCCCTGACCGACCAGGCCATCCAGTATCGGCCGGGCAACCAGATGCAGCTCAGGGCGGCAATCGACCGGACCTTCAACGGAAGTGCGAAGGGAACGCTTCAGCTCGCCTTCCAGAGCTACAGCGACGACCAGGTCGACGGCGAAAATCTCTTCCGCTCCGGCAACCGGATCCAGGCGACCGGATCCTACGCCTTCCCGGCGGGAGCAAGCGCCAGCGCGATCGTCTACGCCGGATACCTGCACCGTGCGCAGGGCACCTTCCTCACCGACCTGGAAACCCGGTCGGCCCAGGGAATGGCGCTCCTGGGCGGCGGGATGCGCACCCCCATGATGGGTGGGGTCCTCGCGCCCTCGGCCGACCTCCGACTGGTTCGCAGGAGCGACGGCACCGACCAGGGCATCCTCTTCGGGGCCGGCGCCACGCTGGAACTTCCGGCCGGGGACCTGACCCTGCTCCCCTCGGCCCGCGTCCGCCTGGGAACGGTCACCGTGCGCGAAGGTGTCGAGAGCGGATTCAGCGGAATCGAGATCGGATTCGGGGCACGCTTCGGAGGCTGAGTCCCGCGTCGGACACATCCACCCGGCACGTCCGCCCCGACGGGACAGGATGTCCCCCGCCGCCCGGCTAGATCCTCTGACCCTGCGGGTTTCCCGGCGGACCGCGATTTGCACCCCTTCCCCATCGAGTGCAGCACCCCCCTCCAACGAACAGTGAGCGTACCCCATGAGACTTGAAGATCGCATTGCAGTCATAACCGGTGGAGCCGGCGGAATCGGGCTCGCCACCGCACGACGCTTCCTGGACGAAGGCGCCGCGGGCGTCCACCTGGTCGACCTCGATGCCGACGCCCTCGAGGGGGCCGCCGCCGAGCTGGACGACAACCGGGTCGGCTGGACCGCTGCCGACGTCTCCAAAGACGCCGACGTGGCCCGCTACACCCGCGAGGCCGTCGAGCGCTTCGGGCGCATCGACATCCTCTTCCTGAACGCCGGGGTCGAAGGGGTCGTCCAGCCCATGACCGACTACCCCGAAGCCACCTACGACCAGGTGATGGGGGTCAACGTGAAGGGCGTCTGGCTCGGCATGAAGCACGGTTTTCCGGTCCTCGAGAAGGCCGGTGGGGGCAGCGTGATCATCACCTCGTCGGTCGCCGGGCTCATGGGCACCCCCAACGTGAGCGTCTACACCACGAGCAAGCACGCCACGATCGGCCTGATGCGCTCCGGCGCGCTCGAGGGGGCCCCGCTCGGCATCCGGGTGAACTCGATCCATCCGTCGCCGGTCGACAACCGCATGATGCGGTCTCTCGAAGAGGGCTTCGCGCCGGGCGCCGCGACCGAGGCCAAGAAGGACTTCGAGACCCGAATTCCCCTCGGGCGCTACGGGACGAACGAGGAAATGGCCGACCTCGCCCTCTTCCTGGCCTCCGACGAAAGCCGCTTCATCACCGGCGCCGTGATCCCGATCGATGGAGGCATGACCGTCTGAGTCGGCTGCAGGAGAGGGGTCAGATCCTTCCCCGACCCGGAAAATCATTCTGGGTCGGGAGCCGTGCTCGGGCCGAGGGAGGGGCCTCGACGGCCTTCCTCCCTCGGCCTTTCGCATTACCGACCAACCGGCTGAAGTCTCTGTGCCACAAGGTGTATCGAGCACCACCACCGACCGCGCCCGTCCGTCGCCCGGGCCCTCGCCCCGGTCCGCCCGCCTCTCTGGACTCCTGATTGCACTGGTAAGGACCTCCGTACGGTGCACGACTTCCAACGGAGGCATTTCCATGAAGCAGCTACTCTCATATCTCGCGGCCAGCGTCATCCTGGTGGTGGCGATCACGGCCTGCAACGAAGGCGTGGTCGGATCCACCGACGGTGACACCGAAGAGGGCGTGTCTCTGGTCTCGGTCTACTTGACGGACGCGCCCGGCGACGTGGCCGCGGTCTGGGTCGAGGTCGAAGAGATCTACCTGCAGGGCGGTTCCGAGGGCCGGGTCTACCTTCTGGACGAGCCGACGGAGCTGATCGAACTCACCTCGCTGGTGGGGCTCGCCGAGCCCCTCGTCCTCGATGCCGAGGTCGAGTCCGATCGCTACGGTCAGCTTCGCTTCGTGATCGGCGGGGCCGTACTCGAGGCGGCCGACGGCTCGGTCTACTCCAAGGATGGCACGGCGCACCCCGAGGGTCTTCCGACCACCGGGGAGCTGCACTGCCCGAGTTGCTCGCAGTCGGGGATCAAGGTCGTCCTGCAGGGAGACGACATCACCTTCGATGGCGGCGCCGATGACCTCCTCCTGGACTTCGACGTGACGCAGACCTTCGGACACCGCGCCGGACAGTCCGGGCGGTGGATCATGCGGCCGGTGATTCACGGGGTGCGTATGGTCGAGATGGGTCGGATCTCCGGCACCGTGGCACTCGCCACCGACGATGCCGGCGAGCCCGTGGTCACGATCCCCGAGTGCCCCGCCGGCACCCCGCGGACCCTCGCCGACTTCGTGCCCACCGCCTTCGCGGTGAATCTGACCGACGACGAGGGGAGTCCGATCGTGCGGACGGGTGTGACCGATGCCGACGGGAATTTCCGGATCTACGCCCTCGCGCCCGACGACTACGAGCTGAGCTATCTCGGCCAGCTCCAGTTCGAGAGCGACGACCTGGTCTGGGACGCCGAGGTCGAGCCCTTCAGCGTCACCGTCCCCGAAGGCACGGAGGTCACCGATGTGGCCTACACCATCACGGGCGCCTCCTGCGTACCGGTCGGGGACACCGACGCCTGACGCAGGCGCGGAAAGCAGGGGCCGGGCGCGGTCGCAGGACGCAGGGGCCTCATGCAGGCGCGGGAAGCAGGCGCCCGCCGCAGGGAGCCGGGACCGGACGCTGAACCCGGTCGGACAGCGCGCGGTGCGGAACCGTTGTCCCGGGGTGGTTTCCCACTCACCTTACAGCAAACGCACCCCGCCGGTGCCCTCGCTCCTCCCATCCCCCTGTGCCCCCTTGTCCCCGACACCCAGCGTCTCGCACACCCCGCCCGACCACGCCACCCTCGCCCGCCGCGTCGCCCGGGAGCTCTCGCTCGCGGTGCCCGGAGTCACGGGCGCGCTGGCGCTGTTCCGCGACGGGGCCACCCTCCCGTTCATCGCACGGTACCGCAAGGAAGCGACCGGGGGCCTCGACGAGATCGAGCTTCGCGACGTTCGCGACCGGGCCGCCTACATCGAGGATCTCGAAGGCCGCCGGGGCGTGATCCTGGAGTCGGTCGCCGAGCAGGGCGCGCTCACCCCTGCGCTCGAGAAGGCGATCCGCGATACGGAGTCGAAGCAGGAGCTCGAGGACCTGTACCTGCCCTATCGCCCCCGGCGCCGGACCCGCGGCGTCATGGCCATCGAGCGGGGACTCGAGCCGCTGGCCGACCTGATCTGGGCCGGCGAGGCCGGTGACGGCGCCGTCCGACGGGCGGCGGCCGACTTCGTCAGCCCGGACCGCGAGGTGGCGGATCTCGAGGAGGCCCTCCAGGGGGCCCGCGACATCCTGGCGGAGCGGGTGGCCGAAGACGCCCCCCTTCGGCGCGCCGTCCGTGAACGGATCCGCAAGGAGGGGCGGGTGGTCTCGCGCGCGGCGCGGGGAAAGAAGGACGACCCCTCTGCCGCCCGGTTCCGAGACTACTTCGACCACAGCGAGCCGGTCCGCAGCATCCCCTCGCACCGCATGCTGGCCATTCGCCGGGGCGAGGCCGAGGGCGCACTCAAGTGGACGATCGAGGGGCCGGACGAGGCGATCCTCTCGCGGGTCGAACGGCTCGCGCTGGGCAACCGGGCGGCGCGGGGGGTCCTGCGCGAGGTCGCCGCCGACGCCGCCGCCCGTGTCCTGACCCCTTCGGTGGTGTCCGAGGTGTCGGCCGAGCTCAAGGAGAAGGCGGACGCCGAGGCGATCCGGGTGTTCGGCGAGAACATGGAACAGCTCCTCCTGCAGCCCCCGGCCGGGGAGCGCCCCGTGCTCGGCCTGGATCCGGGGTTTCGGACCGGCGTGAAGGTCGCGATGGTCTCGGCCACCGGGGGCGTCGTGGCCACCGACGCCCTCTACCTGCACCAGCCGGACCGTTTCGCCCGGGGGCTCGTGGAGCTGGTGCGGCGGCATCGGCCCGAGCTGATCGCGGTCGGAAACGGCACCGCGTCCAGAGAGACCGAACAGGCGGTGCGCGAGGCGCTGCGCGACGCCGAGGGGATTGCGGCCCCCCCGGTGGTCCTGGTCAACGAGGCCGGCGCCTCGGTCTACTCCGCCTCGGAGCTCGCCCGCGACGAACTCCCGGAGATGGACGTCTCCCTGCGCGGGGCCGTCTCGATCGCCCGGCGCCTGCAGGATCCGCTGGCGGAGCTCGTGAAGATCGACCCCCGCTCGATCGGGGTCGGCCAGTACCAGCACGACGTGCATCAGCCCAGCCTGCGGCAGCGACTCGACGAGACCGTGGAGCTGTGCGTGAACCGGGTGGGCGTCGAGGTCAACACCGCATCCCCCGCCCTGCTCGCCCATGTGGCGGGGATCGGGCCCAGCCTGGCGCAGAAGATCGTCGAGCACCGCGAGCGCTCCGGGAAGCTCCGTTCCCGCCGCGAACTCCTTGCGGTCCCCCGCCTCGGGCCCAGGGCCTTCGAGCAGTCCGCCGGCTTCCTGCGCATTCGCGACGGCACCCACCCCCTCGACCGGACCGCGGTGCACCCGGAGCGCTATCCCCTGGTGGAGCGGATGGCGCGCGATCTCGACCGCTCGGTCGCTTCGCTCATCGATGACGACGAGGGGATTCGGGCCCTCGAAGGGCGTCTCGACCGCTACGTGTCGGGCGATGTGGGCCTCCCCACCCTCGAAGACATTCTCGACGAGTTGCGGCGTCCCGGCCGGGATCCCAGGGAGGCCTTCGAGGCGCCCTCCTTCCGCGAGGACATCCGGACCCCCTCGGACCTGGAGCCCGGGATGCGCCTGCAGGGGGTGGTCACCAATGTCGTCGCCTTCGGGGCCTTCGTCGATGTCGGGGTCCATCAGGACGGACTCGTTCACATTTCGCAGCTGGCCGACCGGTTCGTGAAGGACCCGGCCGAGGTGGTCCGCGTGGGACAACGGGTTTCGGTGACGGTGCTCGCGGTCGACCTGGATCGTAACCGCATCGGCCTGTCGATGAAGGCGGCCCCCGAAGGATAGGTGGCGCGGGGGCACGCGCGTCGGGACGGGGGCTCGCGCCCGTCGGCAGGGACTCGCGCCCGTTGGAGAGGTTGCGCCGGCGCTCGCGCGCGGTTCAGATTGCGTGCGTTCCCCCTGAATTGCAGGCCCTTCGACTTCTGATTTGGGCGTGGTATGTCTCGATCGATTCTGCTGGTGGTACTCGTTGCCGTGCTGGGCTGTGCGCCCGGCGACTCCTCGATGGAAGCCCCGGATGGTGAGCCCTCGCTCGCGGTGGTCCTGGTGATCGATCAGCTGACCCCGGAGCTGCTGGAGCGCTATGACGCGGTCTGGACCGGGGGCTTCCGGCGACTCCTCGATGGGGGGCATCAGTTCTCCGACGCGGTCCAAGACCACGCGATCACCTTCACCTCGCCCGGACACGCCAGCCCCACCACCGGCGTCGTTCCGGCCCGGCACGGGATCGTGGGCAACTCCTGGCGCGAGTGGCGAGACGGGATGTGGGAATCGGTCTCGAGTGTGGCGGATCCGGACACCGAGCTGGTGGGCGGGTCCGGCTCGGGCAGCTCCCCGCGCAACCTTCTCGTGGACGGGCTTCCGGACTGGCTGCTCGAACAGCGACCCGGCTCCCGGGTGGTCTCGCTGTCGGGCAAGAGCACGGCCGGGGTCCTGATGGGAGGACGCGCGGCACCGACCTCCCCGACCGGAGACCCCGATGCTCGTCACGTCTACTGGTTCAGCGCGTCCAACGAGGGGTTCGTCACCTCGACCCACTACCGCGAGGCCCTGCCCGACTGGGTCCAGGCGTTCAACCGGACGATCGTCGAGCGGGTCACGACCGAGGACTGCTGGGAGCCCGTGATCCCCGAGGAGTTCATCGACCTTTCGCGCCGGGACCGAGCCGAGTACGAGGCCGATGGGGTGCATATCGCCTTTCCCCACTGCATCGACGACGAGCCGTACCGCGGCGCGGCCCACTTCGTCACCCGTACCCCCGCCCTCGACCTGGCCACCCTGGAGTTCGCCACCGAGGCGATCGCGGCGCTCGATCTGGGACAGCGCGAAAGCCCGGACTACCTGTCGCTGGCGCTCTCGGCCACCGATCGGGTGGGCCACGAATGGGGCCCCTTCAGTCGGGAGCAGTTCGACAACCTGGTCCGACTGGACCGGGAGCTGGGCCGTTGGTTCGAGCGCCTGGACCAGACCGTGGGGCCGGACCGGTACGTGGTCGCGCTCACCTCGGACCACGGGGTCCTGCCCCTGCCCGAGTATCTCGAGGAGCAGGGGTTGTACGGGCTGCGGCTCACCTCGGAGCTCGGCGAGGCGTATTCGGAGGCCTCGGAGGGGCTGGATCCCTCGGGGCCCGAGCACACCGGCGAGGACGGTGCCGCCGCCCGGGCCGAATTGGCGGAGCGGCTCGAGCGGGTGGAGTGGGTCGAGGCCGCGATGCCCTTCGAGCTGTTGGCGTCCGACACTCCCGCCGACTCCTTCGTCGTCCTGTACCGGAAGTCGTTCCATCCGGATAGGCTCAGCACCCGCATGGCGAACCACGGGGTCGAGACCCGGCTCGTCGAGGGGACGCTGGTGAGGGCGACCGGCACCACCCACGGGGTGCCCTATCTGCATGATCGTTCGGTTCCCCTGCTCTTCTACGGGGCGGGACTCGAGGCGGGGGTGAGCACCGATCCGGTGCGGACGGTCGATCTTGCGCCTACTCTCGGGCGGATGCTGGGGGTTTCGGTGCCGGAGGGGCTCGATGGGCGGGATCTGCTGAGTCGCTGATCTCTGCTGGGCCCCCGACCCGCGAGGGCGACTCCTGGCAGGGGCCTCCGACCCGCAAGGGCCATGACTGACAGGGCGCTCCAGCGTGCGGGGGCAATGGGGGTGGGTGGCGTCGGGAAAGCTCCAGGGCCGCGCGGGAGACCTTGCCGGTGGGTGGGCGTTTCCGTAGTGTCTGCGGCACGACCTGCGGTGAACCTCTTTTCCGGATGGAGCCGATCGGCTTCGTCCCATTCCCGGGAGTATCCATGATACGTCTTCGCTCAACGCTGTCCCTTTTCCTGCTGATCCCTCTCCTTGCGGCCTGCGGTGACCGGCCGACCATGGAGCTCGATGCCGAGGCGGCGGTCGATGGGATGATCCCGGCACCCGCCAACGTCGAGGCGCCCCCCTCCAACGCGGAGACCTCGGACTCCGGGCTGGCGTGGATCGTCATCCGCCCGGGCGACGGGGATCGCTTCCCGACCGAGCAGGACATGGTCCGCGTCCACTACACCGGGTGGCAGACCGATGGCACCATGTTCGACAGCTCGGTCGTGCGCGGTGAGCCCGCCGAGTTTCCTGCCGGTGCCCTGATCCCGGGCTGGGTCGAGGGGCTGCAGTTGATGACCGCCGGAGAGATCCGTCGCTTCTGGATTCCTGCCGAATTGGCCTATGGTGACCCCGCAAGTCGCCCGGGTGCGCCGGCCGGAATGCTCGTTTTCGACGTTCAACTGATCGAAATCCTGTAAAATGGTCGCACCAGAAAGCCTTGTGCTTACTACATAACACAGAAAGATTTGGGTAAGCACACAAAGATAGTTCACAAACTGGATGAGGTCGGACCCCGAATGCGCACTCCGAGCGCCGCTGAAAGTTTTTTGCGCTTTCCGACCAGCAACCTGCTGGCCACCCCCGGTTCCGTGCGGGTGCTCAGGGAGCTTCTGGGGTCCGACCCTCCCCTCTCGGTACGTGCCCTGGCCGAGCAGACTCGCCTCAGCACGCAGGCGGTACGCAACACCCTTTCGGCGCTCGGCGAAGGGGGGCTCGTCGAGCAGCTCGGCCAGGGCCGGAGTCGCCTCTATCGGACCGACGCGGGTCACCCGCTCTACCTGCCCATGGCCGCGCTCTTTCGAGCCGAGGCCGAACGGTTCGAGACCGTGGTCGACGGACTCGCCTCGGCCGCCGAGCACCTCACACCCACCCCCATGGGCATGTGGATCTACGGAAGTGTGGCCCGGGGCGACGACACCTCGCACAGCGATATCGAGGTCGCCATGGT
>REBS01000065.1 GCA_007692605.1 Gemmatimonadales bacterium | reverse complement strand
CCAGGAAGGCGCCGCAGGCCACGACCAGAAGCCCCGGGCCGAGGCCCGCCGCGGTCATGGGATGGTGCACGAGGAGTTCCTCGAGCAGGGCCCGCTGCTGTACGACCAGCCAGAGGGACCAGCCGAGGAGGGTGAGTCCGAGCAGGCCGGTCAGGTGGCCGGGGATCAGCCCCGGCCGCAGGAGGAGCCAGCCTCCCGCGACCACGGCCAGAACTCCACCGGCGAGCACGAGCCAGCCGTTCAGCCCCGTGATTCCCGGGTACTCGTAGAGCCCCGCGAAGAGCGTCATCCAGGGCAGAAACGTGCCGATGATCACCGCCCCGCCCCCGCCGATGGCCGCGAGAGCCGCGGGCCAGAGACGGGGACGGGAGGTGGAATCGGCTGGAGTCGCCTGAATCACCGGTTGAACGGTCCGCCGCGGTTCTCATTCCGCGGCATCACGTTGAAGAAGAGGAAGAGGTTGGTGTCGAGATCGGGGGTGACCGTCCCGAGCGCCTGCTGGACCCGGATCTCGTCCAGGCTGCGCTCCCTCTCGATCGCGTCCCAGGCCTCACGGGTGGTGACGCCGTTGACTTCGATCTCCCACCAGCCGCCGCGCTTCACGTCGACCACGTGGCTGTGCGGGGGGAGAAGTGCGTTCTCGGTGCCCGCACCGAACACTCTCGAAAGGTCGATCGTCGAGGGATGGTTGATGCAGTCTCCGGCCACGGGGCAGTGCAGGGTGATGCCCTCGGTGTCCTCGAAGAGGGGCACGGTCACGTAGACGACCGGGTCATCGCCGCCCCGGGGGGCGTCAGCGGTTGCGCTACCCAGCACGCAGTTCGAGTCGGAGCCCGCCATGCCGCCATCTTCGAGCGGAAGCGGGCAGTCGAAGGGCTGATTGTAGATGAAGGTGACCACCTCTCCCTGGAACCAGCCGGCGGTGGTGCCGACCTCGACTCCCTGGTTCGCGCCGTGCATGTGGCCCCGGGGCGAGTGGGCGTCGATCGCGGTCAGCGATTCTGGCGAGGTCGGGGTGTGGTCGTCGGCACAGCCGACCGCGGCGATCGCCGGGAAACAGAGCACAATCAGGGTGTTGAGGACGATGCTTCTGTTGCGGGTCGTGCCCGCGGTGATTCGATGCGACATGTGGGAACCTCTTTCGAAAAAAGTGGAGAATGGTGATTCGAGTCGATGGCTCGGGTTCAGGACGCTTAGTCCACGATGAACAGGCCCGCGATCTCGAGAACGGCGGCGACGCTGAGCGGTTCGTCCCATGCTTCGGTGACGCCCCGCTCGGAGACGCCGGTGACGCCGGTGACTTCGACGCCGGCGTGCGTGGTGTTCGCTTCGCCCGCGTAGACTGCGGCGATCGCAGCCACATCGGTCTCGTCGAACTGGATCCAGCGGGATTGCCCGCGCAGTGCCCGGACCTCGGACGCGTGGCGGGCCTCGACGGAGTGGACCTGCAGGGCGGCGTCGAGCAGGTCGGGTGCCGAGTTCAGCCCGGCGGCCCCACCCTTGTAGGCCCGGACCCCCGTGTCCTCGAAGGCCTGCGCGAGGATCTGGAACTGCGCGTAGTCGTTGAAGGGGTCGAAGGCACCACCGGCGGTGAAGTCGAAGGTCGGCTTCGCGACGGCGGCATCGCCGAGTACGCTCTGAAGGAGCTCGACGTGCTGCACCTCATGGATCCGGAGCAGGTCGAAGATGGGCACGTGGGCAGAGGGGATGAGCCCGCTCGCCTGCACCCCGAGCGTGTAGTACTCGGCCTCGAGGTACTCCAGCGTGAGCGCGAAATTCAGGATGTCCTCGACCTGCTGCGGGATCCCCTGGCGGGCGTATGCGCTCTTCGCGAGTACGCCCAGACCGAGGGGAAGAGAGGCCATCGCGGCCCCGATCCCCCAGAGGCCCGCGCGGCTGAGTGCCTGGCGCCGGGTGGTGAGGTGGTCGGCGATCTCGGGGTCGAGTTCGAACGCCCCGTCGGTGGCGGGTGCGTCGTGGGATTCGATCTTGGACATGGCAGTATTCCTGGGTTCGGTGGCGGATCAGTGACGAGTCTGTGGCTCGATGAGCATTGATCGGGGCCCCTCGGACTCCCGCAGGAGAGCCCCGAGGCGGTCGGATCGTGGGGTCAGGCGCTCGGGATTCCGCTCGGGTCCAGCGGCGTGACGACGAAGTCGGTCGCGGCGGCCAGGACCTGATCGGGACGCCGAAGGACATCGAGGCCGTTGCCGTCGACCACGTCGTCGCCGGCGAAGGCCTGCGGATTGGAGCTGATCATCGAGCGCACGGCCGCGGCATGCCGGGCTTCGACCGAGACGATCTTGCCGGCGATGGTCAGAAGCGCGGCTCCGTCGGCATCGGCCGTGAACAGCCGGCCCGCGCCGTTGTAGGCCGAGACCCCCAGGTCCTCGAAGGTCCGGGCGAAGGAGAGCACGCTCGTGCGGCTGTCGAAGTCGACGGCCGAAAAGTCGAACTCGATCTCGGGAAGTGCGGCGCTGCCCAGGGCGACGGCCAGAAAGTCCCGGTGCGCGACCTCATGGTCCCGCAGGTCGGTCAGCAGCGACCGCTCCTCGCTCGTGGCGTTCGGGTAGAAATCGTTGACCACCGCGATGTAGTAGGCCGCCTCGAGCTGTTCGAGCAGATAGGCGTAGTTGAGCACGGCCACGTTGCCCGAGCCGAACGACGCGGCTTCGGGGTCCGGGCCGGGGTCCATCACTCCCGAATCGGAGCATGCCGAAGCGAAGACGATCACCCCACCGGCCAGCGCCGAGCGTCTGAGGAAGTCCCGCCGGGTGGGTAGCGGGGAGTCGGAACGGACGTCGAATCGTTTCATGAGAATCTCCGTGGTCGGGATGGTGCTTCCGGGCTTCTCGGCCCGCTTCACCCGACGTACGGAGCCACGTCCGAAGTGGATCATCGACACTCTCCTGCCTCCTTTCTCGGGTGAAGACCCCCTTGCCGCCTTCCCCCGGTCAGGCCACGTTGTCCCCTGCGCCGAGCGTCTTCGGCCCACTCGAGGGGTAAGTCTGGCCCATTCGGGGGATGACACTGGCCCATTCGATGGATCACTCTGGCAATTCGGTACCAGGGCCCTCAATTTCGAACGGTGCGAACGGGGCTGCGCGACGGACCCCGATCCGACGATGCCGCAGAGCTGATGTGACGGATCCGGATGTCGGATCGACACGTATCTCCTTACAATCCACCTTCCGAACCGGGAGCCCTTGCGTGACGCAGGCCTCGCCCGAGCAGCTGACAACATGGATCCGGCGAATGGCCGCTCGTGACGAGCGCTCGTTCGCCGAGTTCTATGATGCCACCTCGGCGTCGGTCTTCGGTCTCCTGGTGCGCATCCTGAAGGATCGATCGCAGGCGGAGGAGGTGGCTCAGGAGGTCTATCTTCAACTCTGGCGCAAGGCGGGGTCGTTCGACCCGGATCGCGGAAGCCCCTGGTCCTGGGTCGTGGTGATGGCCCGGAGTCGGGCGATCGACGCGACGAGGTCCGACCGATCGTACGGCTCGGCGCTCTCGGACCTCGAAGCTCGGCCCACCGCCCAGCCGCTCGGGAATCCGACTCCCCTGCCGGACCGGGCCGCGGATCTGGCGGAGAAGAGACAGTTGGTGCAGGGTGCGATGGAGTCGCTCACCGAGCCGCAGCGCGAGACGATCCAGGCCGCCTTCTTCGAGGGGTGGTCGCACCGGGAGATCGCGAAACGGACCGGTGTACCACTGGGGACCGTAAAGGGACGGGTGCGCGGCGCGCTGGCGACCCTCGAGAACGTGCTTCGCTCTCAACTGGGCGAACAACCGATGGGAGGAGACTGAAGTGGAGGCGGATCGGTTCCAGGAGCTGTGCGAGGAGTTTCTCCTCTCCGGATTGGAGGGGGAGGAGCTGCGCGCGTTCCGGGAGGAGCTGGATCGACGGGGTGCGGAAGGGGGCCGGATCCTCGACCGCACGATGGAGTCGATGGGGCTGCTGGCCCTGTCGGCCCCTCCCGTCGATCCGCCCCCCGCGCTCCGCGAACGCCTGATGGCCGAGGTGAGCGCGGGCACGGAAAGCCAGGGCGAGTCCGTCGACGGCTCCGGTGCCGGAAGCACCCCCGCGCGCCCGATTCTCGTGGAGGACACCCCGGCCGAGTCCGCCTCTCCGGGGGCTCCTCGCCCGGACTCCTCGCACCCGGGTACTGAGCCGCGCCCCAGTGCCGAGCCCGCGAGGCCCGGGAGACCTGGCAGCCCCGCCGACGCCCCCTATCCGTGGGTGCGCAGTGTCCTCCTGGCGGCCGCGATCGTGGCCGCAGTGGTACTCGGGGCGTGGAATGTGAATCTGCAGTCCGACCTGTCGGAGCGGACCGCCGCCCTCGAAGAGGCGCAGCAGGAGCTCGAGGCGGTCGACACCCTGCGCGAGGAGCTGGCCACGCTCCGCGAGGACCTGGGCACGATCGTTTCCCCCACGGGGTCGGTGATCAGCCTGGCCGGAACCGAAACCCGCCCCGACGCCCGCGCCCGGGTCTTCGTCGACCCGCAGACGGGCCGGGCGCTGATCCTGGCCTTCGACCTCCCGATCCTGACTGCCGAGTCGATCTACCAGCTCTGGGCGATCCGCGACGGAGAGCCCTTCAGTGTGGGTACCTTCACGGCTACCGCCGAGGGCCCCGCGCGCCTCGAGCTCGATTCGCTCGACCCGGTGGCTGGCGCTGACCTGTTGGCCGTGACCATCGAGCCCGCTCCGGGCCAGCCGGCGCCCACGGGCGAAATGGTGCTGATCAGCGGGCAGTGACCCCGGGGTCGGGCTCGATAACGGATCCGGCACCCGATCCGGCGTCGAGGCCGCGATCCGACCCTGCATCGAGGCCGCCATCCGACCCGGCATCGAGACCATCGAGCACCTCGAAGGGATCGTCGAATTCGGGTGCCTGCTCCCGCAGGTGGCCCATCACGGCCCGCAGATCCCCCCCATGGGCCTCCCAGAGTGAATGGAAGTCGCGCAGGCGATGCAGGTAGAGGGTCCGGGCGAGGAGGGTGGCGTTGTTCAACCGCTGATCGGCGAAGGCCGGGTAGCGGGTGGCGCGCAACCGGGGCTGGACCTCGTCGCGGAAGGTGGACTGCGCCTCGGCGTATACCCGGTCCCGCTCCGCGATCGTGCGTTCGGTGTCCGGGTCCTCGCGGGCGTAGATCGCGCGGATCTCGGCTTCGAGCCGCATGGTGAAATCCGAGACGTCGCGGGCGTCGGCCCAGCGATCCTGCGCCCTCCGGCACTTGAGGGTGTCGGGACCGCCCCCCTCACGCCGGCAGAAGAACTCGATCGCCGCCGCGTGGCCCGCGAAGGTGGCGTAGGACTCGTTGAACCGACCCCGGCCCGGCAGGAAGAGATGGTTGTGCGCCAGTTCGTGGAGCACCGTCTCGACCACGCCCACCTCGTCTTGGCGGAGGACCGTCGAGTAGAGGGGGTCGGCGAACCACCCGAGCGTCGAGAAGGCGGCGGTGGGGCGCAGGTGGGTGTCGAAGCCCTCGGCCTCGAGCTGGTCCCGGGCCCGCTCGCCGGCCTCGACGCTGAAATAGGCTCGGTAGGGGACGTGTCCGGTGATCGGAAACCACCAGGTGCGAAAGGCCAGCCGGTCCCGGTAGGCGGCCGAAAGCACCATCGCCAGGGTGTCGCTCGGGAGCTCGGCGTAGGAGGTGTAGCTGTCGCCCGCGTTGCGGAAGCCCAGCTCCTCGATGGCGAAGTGGCGGGCGTCCCAGGCGAGCCGAAGCTTGCCGCGCATCACGGGGTCGGTGGCGGGGTCGGCCATGAGCTGCGGCAGGGGCTCGCGCGAGGCCAGGATGTGGGCCTGGGCCCACCCGGCCCGCGCCACGTAGACCGGATTGCAGGCCGCGAGGGTCGGCAGCCCGAGAAGGAGCGCGGCGAGCAGGCCGCGCCGGAGGGTCGTCATCGGGCGCCCATTACACGAGCGAGGTCCCGAACTCGGAGTCCCAGTCCTGCTGGAAGAGCTCGAGGCGCTCGGCGAGGTCGTCCCAGTCCATCACCCCTTCGGCCTCGGCGTCCTTGATCCAGGCGGTCGCGATCTTCACGAAGCCCTTGGTGATCCGCCGCGCTCGGCTCTCCTTCCAGTTCTCCTGGAGGTGCAGCCGATCGGTGGTGGCCTGAAAGGTCTCGTGGACCGCCTCGGCCATGTCTTCTCCCCGATTGACCTCCTGCTGGGGAATGTCCTCGCCGCGGTCGCGAAGCTCTTCGAGGAAGATGATCCAGGCGTCGTCCATGGTGCCTCCGGGGGTGCGTGTCGTGAGTTCGAATTGTGTATCGCCGGGTCCGGGCCGGCCGGGTGCGTCGTCAGCCGGCGGTCGTCGCCGGGATGCCGGGTCCGGGCCGGTGAGGGGTTCGCACGGGATCAGCCCCCGTCCTCGCCCATGTATTCCCGGGCCTCGGGATCCACCACGGGCCGGATCTCGACCAGGTCCCCGTCGGAGAGGACCTCGTCGGGCAGTCGCTCTGCGAGGATCAGGAGCGCCTCGCGCAGGTCGTCGGCGCGCAGCGTTTCCGTGTGGTACCGGGAGCGGGAGCCTCCGTGTCGGACCGTGGCCTGAAAGTGCATCGGGAGAGGCTCCTGTTCGGGCGAATCGAGCGTCCCGTCGGCGGGACCCATCTCGGGGGAAGGACACGAGACTTCACCGTCGGTTCCACCCATCGTCGTTCGGGATCGGGGTGCGCCGCCGCCGGCGTCTCCCTTGAACCCCTCCCCGACCGCGGTTCTATTCCCGGGCATGTCGATCTCCGGCCGCATCTACGACCTGTCCCTCCGGGGGCTTCGAGGGCTCTCACCGCTCGTGGCCGGGGGTTCGGGCAAGGTGGGTCGTGGTGTCGAGGGCCGTAGGCGCGATCGCGAGGCCTTTCGTCGCTGGGCCGAAGCGGAGCGGGATCCGGGGAGGCCGTTCGCGTGGTTCCATGCCCCGTCGGTCGGCGAAGGGCTTCAGGCGCGTGCGGTGCTGCGTGCGCTGAGGGAGGAGTGCCCCGAGCTCCAGACCGCCTTTTCGTTCTTCTCGCCTTCGGCCGAGGGGCTGGCCCGTCGGCTCGAGGTGGATGTGGCCGCCTACCTGCCGTGGGATATCCAGAGCGAGCTCGGCCCTACGCTCGACGCCCTCCGCCCCGACCTGCTGGTCTTCACCAAGACCGAGGTCTGGCCCGGGCTCACCGCCGCGGCCCGCAGTCGCGGGATCCCGGTGGTCCTGGTGGCGGCGACGCTGCCCGAGAACGCGGGGAGACTCCGTTGGCCCGGACGGCTCCTGCTTCGTCGGACCTTTCGCGTGCTCGAGCGGGTGGTCACGATCTCGGACGAGGACGGGGTGCGCTTTCGCGAACTCGGGGTGAAGTCCGATCGCGTCGAGGTGGCGGGCGATCCGGCCATGGACTCGGTTCTGGAGCGGATCCGGAACACCGATCCGGCGGCGCCCCACCTGCGGATATTCGAGAGCATGACGGCCGTGAAGCGAACCCTGGTCGCAGGCTCCACCTGGGGCCCCGACGAGGCCGTGCTCGTTCCGGCTCTGACTCGCCTTCGTGAGCGCTTCGAGGGCGAGGCGCATCCCCTTCGACTCATCGTCGCCCCTCACGAGCCCGACTCGAACCACCTGGAGCCCCTCGAGGCACGGCTTCGGGAGAAGGGCTGGGACCCGGTCCGTCTGAGTGACGCGAGCACCGCCCCGGCAGCCGACGCGGTCGTGGTCGACCGGGTCGGAGTGCTGGCCGAACTCTACACCCTCGGCGACGTCGCCTTCGTGGGCGGGGGCTTCGGAACCGATGGGCTGCACTCGGTGCTCGAGCCCGCGGCGGCGGGTATTCCGGTGGTCTTCGGGCCGAACCATCGGAACGCCCGGGCCGCCGGCGAACTCGAGGCGGTCGGGGGCGGGCGGTCGGTTGCGGACGAGTCGCAGCTGGTCGAATCGCTCGAACGCTGGCTCGACGGCGAGGCGGCCGACACCGCCCGGGTCCGCGCCGGAACCCTCGCCCGGCGGTATATTGAGGCCCACAAGGGGGCCTCCCGTGCCACGGCACGGATCCTGAACGCTCTGATCTCTCACACTCGCAGCTCCAAGGAATTCCCGTGACTTCATCTGCCGATCCCTCCGGCTCTCGTCCCTCCGGCCCGTCTTCATCCGACCCGTCCCCGTCGAACGCGTCCTCATCCGACCCGGCCGCCTCGGCCTCGCGGGCCTCGGGAACGCGGCCGTCCCGGCCCGAGATCCCCGAGATGACGGCGACCGAACTCAAGGCCCGCCTGGACCAGGAGCACCCCCTGGTCCTGGTCGATGTGCGAGACCCGCACGAGCGGCAGATCGCGGACCTGCCCGAGGTGGACCAGCACCGGATCCCGGTCGGGGAGTTCCTGGAGAGAACCGGGGAGCTCGACCCGGACGAGCCGATCGTGCTCTACTGCCGGTCGGGGGCCCGAAGCCTGTGGGCTGCCCGCCACCTTGCGGAGCGCGGCTTCGAACAGATCTGGAACCTGAAGGGCGGTGTTCTGGCATGGCGCGAAGAGGTCGATCCGACCCTTCGGGAGTACTGATGTGCGGATTCCCGGAGGCGGCCGCGCCCACGCGTTTCCGCGGAAACGTCCTCCGGGCCCGAACCCTCCGATCGCCACTCGCGGTCGTGTGGCTGGCGCTGGCGTTGGTGGCCGCCGGGTGCGGATCCGAGCCCGAATCCAACCTGCGCGCTTCCGGGGAAACGCCTTCCTCCGGTGATTCCGCTGCGGCGGGGATGACCGATTCGCGTCCGGAGGTTTCCGCGGAAACGTCTCCCGGGTCCGAACGTTCTGCCGACGCCCCCGCGCGCGCTTCGGAACTGCCCGCAACGTCGGACACATCGGCCGGAGCTTCGGGCGAAGGGGTGCCGGCGAGCGGCAGCGCGCGCGCTGCCGCGTCGGATCGCCCTCGTCCCGTGCGCCCCGATTCGATTCGAGGGATCTATCTGAACGCGTGGCGCGCGGGTTCCCGCTCGCGAGTCGACGCGGCACTCGATCTCGTCCGCCGGACCGAGATCAACACCCTGGTGGTCGATGTGAAGGACGCCACGGGCTACATGAGCTACGCGACCGACGTTCCACTCGCAGGGGTGATCGGGGCCGACGACGAGATCCGGATCCGAGACCTTCCCGCCCGCCTGGACCGACTTGCCGACGAGGGGATCTACCCGATCGCGCGAATCGTCGTGTTCAAGGACCCCCTGCTGGCGGAACGACGACCGGAGATGGCGGTGCAGGACTCCACCGGTGCCCCCTGGGTCGACGGAAAGGGTGACCGCTGGGTGAATCCGTGGGACCGGCGAATCTGGGAGTACCACCTCGAAATCGCCCGCGAGGCGGTGGCGCTGGGGTTCCCCGAGATCCAGTGGGACTACATACGCTTTCCGGATCGCCCCGCCTCCGAAATGGAGCAGGCCCGCTTCCCCGGGGCCGAGGGGCGCGCGAAATCCGAGGCGGTACGTGGGTTCCTGATCTACACGAGAGAGGGGCTCGCCGACCTGGACGTTCCCGTTACGGCCGACGTGTTCGGGGTGGCGACGGCGGCGCGAACCGACGTCGGGATCGGCCAGCTCTGGGAAGACATGACCGATGTGACCGACGCCCTCCTGCCGATGGTGTACCCATCGCACTACTGGCGGGGCTCCTACGGGTTCGAGGTTCCCAACGCCCATCCCTACGAGGTGGTGCGTCGGGCGCTCGAAGACGGGATCCGACGCAACCGCGAGGTGGAGGATCCCGCCGAGATCATCCCATGGCTCCAGGACTTCACCCTGGGCGATCCGCCCTATGGGGTGCCCGAGGTGCGAGCGCAGATCCTGGCGGTGGAGGATCTCGGGATCCCGCACTGGATCCTCTGGAACGCCTCGGGTCGGTACACGGAAGGTGCACTCCGCCCCATCGATGGCTGGGGCCCCGGGGGAGAGCCCGCGATCCGTTTCGGGGGCGGGGTGGTGCCCGCCTCCGATCGCCGGAGGAGCCCGGTCGTTGACCACTGAGCTTTCGGCTCTGCTCCTGGTCGACCTGCTGGGGGTGGGGGTCTTCGCGATCAGTGGGGCGCTCGCCGCCCTGCGCAAGGAGATGGATCTGCTCGGGGTCCTGGTGATCGCGGCGGTGACGGCGCTCGGCGGAGGAACGGTTCGGGACCTGCTGCTCGACCGTCATCCGGTGGTCTGGGTCACCGAACCGGGCTATCTGTACATGGCACTCGCGGCCGCGATCGCGACCGTGATCTACACCCGATTTCGCGAGGCGCCGCAGAGCTCACTGGCGATCGCCGACGCCCTGGGACTGGGCTTCTTCGTGATCGCCGGCGCCCGCCTCACGGTCGAGATGGGCTACACGGGGGTGATCGTGGTGCTGATGGGCACCACGACCGGTGTGGTGGGTGGGGTGATCCGCGACATCCTGTCGGCGCAGGTGCCCCTCATTCTACGAAAGGGCGAGCTGTACGCCACGACCGCGATCGCCGGCGCGACCGCCTACCTGGTGCTGCTCGGACTCGGTGTCATCGAGGGCCTTTCGGCCGCGATCGGGATGGTGACGGTCGTCGGCCTGCGGTTCGCGGCGATCCGGTGGGGGATCGGCCTGCCGGTCATCCCGCTTCGCCGGGGGTGATCCGTCAGCGGGCGACGGTCCGGGAGGGGTCGGGCGCGGTCGTGCCCGAAACGGTGGCGAACTGGAGCTCGTGCAGCCGGGCGTAGAGTCCACCCTCGGCGATGAGTTCCCCGTGCGTGCCCACCTCGGCCAGCTCCCCGTGGTGCATCAGGAGGATCCGGTCGGCGCCCTGGACCGTCGAGAGCCGGTGGGCGATGACGAGGCAAGTGCGACCCTCCATGAGGCGGACCGTGGCCTCGTCGATCCGCGCCTCGAGCTCGGAGTCGACCGACGAGGTGGCCTCGTCGAGGACCAGGATGCGGGGATCGAAGGCGAGAGCGCGGGCGAAGGAGAGGAGCTGCCGCTCGCCCACCGAGAGCGAGGAGCCGCGCTCGCTGAGCGGCTGGCCGTACCCTTCGGGGAGTCGCTCCACGAACTCGGTGGCCCCCACCTCGGCGGCAGCCTGCCGAATGGCCTCTTCGGTGATGCTCATCTCCCCCATGCGGATGTTGTACCGAACATCCTCGCTGAACAGGAAGACGTCCTGCAGCACCAGGCCGATGCGGCTCCGCAGCTCCTTCTGGCGCAGCTCGGAGATCGGGACGCCGTCGAGGAGAATCTCGCCCCGCTGCGGGTCGTAGAAGCGCATGAGCAGGTTGATGATTGTCGTCTTTCCCGCTCCGGTGTGCCCCACGATCGCGATCTTCTCACCCGGCTCGACCCGGAAGCTCAGCCCCCGGATCACCCAGTCCGGCTCCCCGCCCTCGGTCGAGCCGTAGGCAAACCAGACATCGCGAAACTCGATCTCGCCCGCGGTCGTGCTCGGGAGGCTGCGCGGATTCGCGGGATCCCTCACCGCGGGCTCCCGGTCGAGAAGCTTGAAGATGCGCTCCGACGAGGCCATGGCGCCCTGCAGCACATTGTACTTCTCGGAGAGGTCCTGGATCGGGCGGAAGAAGCGGCGGGCATACAGGAGGAAGGCGGTGACCACACCCACGGTGGTCGCTTCGGCCAGGATCGCCGCCCCTCCCGCCCAGATGATCAGCGCCAGCGCGATCGCGGTGAAGACCTCGATGACCGGAAAGAAGAGCGCGTAGTAGGTGATGCTTCGCAGGTGCGCCTCGAGATAGTCCTGGTTCACATCGTCGAGCTTCTCCTGATCGGCCTCTTCTCGGTTGAAGAGCTGGACGACCCGGATCCCCGTGATGCGCTCGTGCAGGAAGGCGTTGATCCGTGCCAGGCGGACCCGGATATCGCGATAGGCGTGTCGGATCCGGGACCGGAAGACAAAGGCGGTCCAGATCACGAAGGGCATCACCGACATCGTAACCAGGGCCAGCTGCCAGTCCAGCAGGAGCATCGCCGAGATGATGAAGATCAGGGTGAACAGGTCGCCGAAGATCGCCACGACGCCCGACGAGAAGAGCTCGTTGAGCGTCTCGACGTCCGAGGTGATCCTCGTCATGAGGCGGCCGACCGGATTGCGGTCGAAGAAGCTCAGGTCGAGATCCTGAAACTTCTGGAAGATCTCCATGCGCAGGTCGTACATGACCGACTGGCCGAGCCAGGTGGTGACGAGCGCCTGCGCGTACTGGAGCCCGAAGGTGGCGAGGGTCGCGACGATGTAGGCGATCGCCAGGATCGAAAGGAGGCGTCCGTCGCCTTCGGGCACGGCGTCGTCGAGCGCCATCTGGATCAGCCAGGGGCCGATGATCTGGAGGAGCGCCGCCGAGACCAGGAGTCCGATCGCAAGCACCACCCGCCACCGATAGGGCGCCAGGTACCGGAGCAGTCGCCGCATGAGCTGGGCGTCGTAGGCCTTGCCGAGGGCGTCTTCTTCCTGGATCGGTCCGGTGGGGGCGGAGTTCATGGAGGGCTCATACCCCGGGCCCCTCGCCGGTTCCCGGCCGGCATCGGGTCGTCAACGATGGTCCAGAGCCTCGATCACCCATTCGCGTCCGGGGGAGTGAGCGACCGCCTCTCCACCGTACCGCAGGACGTGACGCACCAGCCACTCGCGATCGGCCACGGGGTGCGTGACCCGGAAACCCCAGCCCTCGAGGGGGACGCCCTCGAAGCGTTCCTCGATCCAGCGGGCGATCTTCGGGGAGTAGTCGACGGTGACCTCGACCGGGTCGGCGGCCTGAAACACCCGCGACGGCTCCAGGTAGTCGTGTGGGTCGAAGGGATCCGGATAGGCGAAGGGCTTCGACTCGTCCTCGATCTCGATCTCGAGGATGCGGTCGAGGCGAAAGGACCGGACCGCGGGTGGAGGACGGTCGGGGGCCTCGCCCATGAGGTACCATCGGCCTTCGGCGTGCACGAGGGTGAGGGGATGCAGCTGCCGCACCTCGGCGTCCGATGCACCCGGCTTCAGGTACCGGAGTCGGACGGGGCGCCGCTCCGCGATCGCGTCGAGGGCGCGGTCGCGCAACAGGCCGTCGACCGGACGGGCCGAGGCGTCTTCGACGGGGAGGGGTTGGATGTCGTCGAGGGCCCGGGTGGCGAGGACCCCTTCGAGCCGGGCGAGCAGCGCGTCGGCGTGGGTCGCGGGGGTGTCGGCAAGACCGCGCACCAGGGCTCTCGTCCGAAGGCCGAGCACCAGCGCCAGCGCCTCGCGAGCGCCGAGACGCGGGGGGCGGTGGAAGGGGCCCGGGCTGAAGATCTCGACACGCTCGGCGTCGATCGTGATCTGCAGGTCGGCGGGGTCTCCGGCCCGCAGATACGAAGCGCGGGCGGTGAGCAGGTCGAGATCGGCGCGAAGGGTCCGACGGTCCACCTCGAGGAGGCGCTCGAGTTCGTCGAAGGTGACGCCTCCCTTCCGCTGGGCCCGTGGGAGGAGCAGGAGCAGCCGCTCGAGGCGGTCGATCGCGCCGCCGGGGGGCGGGGTGGGACGGTCCGGTCGGTCCGTCATGTGCCGCTCCGTCGCGGGGGGACGGGCTCGAAGGCGAGATGGGCCTCGAGCGTGCGGAGCCGGAGCGCTTCGAGCTCCCGGGCCGCGCCGTCGGGGGCTTCGATCCGGGCGTCGCCACCCAGGCCGAGGAGCCAGCGCAGAAGGGGTTCGCGCCTCCGGACGTGGAAGGTGCGGACGGTGGCGGGGTTCCCGTCGCCCTCCCCCCACTGATTCCGGTGTGCCAGGAGGTCGAGCGGGGGATGGAAGCGGACGCGGATCGGCTCACCGTCGTCGGCGTCGTCGCCCAGTTCCCAGGCCTGGCGCTCGCGCAGGGGCTCGAGGGAGTGTCCCGCGGGGAGCGCGTAGTCCGGTGTGCGGGGGCTTCGGGCGTTCACCTCGATGTTGTCCATGCGGTCGACGCGGAAGAGGCGCAGCCCCTCGCGATCGAGGTCCCAGGCGGCAAGGTACCAGCGCGATGCCTGGTAGAGGAGTCCGCGGGGCTGAGCCCGGCGCCCGGTTCGCTCGTCGCGGTGAATCGCGTAGTAGTCGAAGCCGATCTCCTTGCGGCGCAGGAGGGCGTCGGAGAGGTGGGCCACGGTCTCGGCTTCGGCGGCGGTGCGTGCGGGCTCGAGATGAAGGATGGCCGGGGCCTCTCCCAGCTGTTCGGCGGCCAGGTCGAAGGTGAGCTTGCGCAGGGCGGAGCGAGCCGCCCGGCGGAAGGGGAAGGCCGGAAGGTCGACCACCTGCGAGAGGCCTTCGAGCGCGGCGCGAAGCTCCGAGGGGCGCACTTCGAGTTCTCCGCGCGACGCGGTCCCCTCGCCGAGGAGCCGCAGGACCGGGAGGTAGAAGTCGCGGGAGCGGAGCCGGTAGCCCTCCTCCTCGCCCCGCCCCGGGGCCTGAATCGGGACCGAGTCTATCGGGATTCCGGCGTCGCGCAGTTCGGCCTTGTCGCGCTCGAACTTGCGGCGGGTCGATTCCGGGGAGGGGCCCGCGGGGTCACGGGTGTAGCCGGGCACCCCATCGAGGATCGCGTCGATACCGACCGGGAAGCGGTGGGACGAGAGGAAGGCGATCAGGTCGAGGAGACGCTGGGCCTTGGTGGGAGTGGGTCCGGTCATGGCCTTGGGGTCGGGGGAGCGGGACGAACCTGGATCCGTGCCGGGGGTACGGACACGCTCGCGAGCCGCACCCTTGATGCCGCAAACGACCCGATTCGTGCGGTACGCGCAACCCTTCGCCCCTCACCTCACGGGTGATCTCATGAGTGAATCGATATGAGCTACCAGGCCCAGGACCTCCTTCGGCTCGTCGACCTGGAACCCCTCGAGCACAACATCTACCGGGGACAGAACCGTGATATCGGGACCGGCCGGGTCTTCGGCGGACAGGTGCTGGCGCAGGCGCTCGTCGCGGCCCAGCGAACGGTCGAGGAAGAGAGGGTGGCCCACTCGCTTCACGGGTACTTCATCCTTCCGGGCGACCTGGAGCGTCCGATCGTGTATTTCGTCGACCGGCTGCGCGACGGAGGGAGCTTCACGACCCGCCGGGTCACCGCCATTCAGCACGGCAAGGCGATCTTCAACCTTTCGGCTTCGTTTCATCGCGAGGAGCCGGGGTTGGACCACCAGGAGGACCCGCCCGACGCCCCCGATCCGGAGACGCTGACCTCGGAGCTGGAGCGCATCCGGGCGGTGGCCGACCAGCTGCCCCCGGAGCTGCGCGGGGTGCTGACCCAGGATCGTCCGTTGGACATCCGCCCCGTGGACCCGGTGGACCTCTTCGATCCCGAGCCGCGCCCGGCCCGCCGCAGGATGTGGGTGCGCGCGATCGGGGAGGTGCCCGACGGTCTCCTCCGCCACCAGGCGCTCCTGGCCTACGCGTCGGACTACGGGCTGCTGGCCACGGTGCTTCAACCGCACGGGGTGACGATCCGGACCCCCGGGATGCAGGTGGCGTCGCTCGATCATGCCCTCTGGTATCACCGACCGGTGCGGATGGACGAGTGGCACCTGTACGTGATCGACAGCCCGAGCGCGGCGGGGGCGCGGGGATTCGCCCGTGGCTCGATCTATTCCCGGGACGGCGCACTGGTCGCCTCGGTCGCGCAGGAGGGGCTGACCCGGATGCGGAGCCGCTGACCCGGACGCCGCGTCGCTGATCCGGTGCGGCGTTCCGACGTCGCTGAGCCGGCCTCCGACGTCGCTCAGCCGGCCTCCGGCGTTTCCTCGATGAGGGGGAAGTAGAGGTGGAAGGCGGTCCCCTGCTCGGGGGTGGAGTCGATGGTGAGCCCTCCCCCGTGTCCCCGGACGATCCCGAGTGTCGAAGCAAGACCCAGGCCGCGTCCAGCGAAGCGCGTCGTGTAGAAGGGCTCGAAGATGCGGGCGCGGGTCTCGTCGTCCATTCCCTCGCCGTTGTCCGAGATCGAGACCCGTGCGTAGTCTCCCGGATCGATCTGGTCCGCCAGTTCGGAATCCCCGAGGAATTCGGGGTCACAGGCAGCCGGTGCCACCTCGATCACGATCTCGCCGTCGGCGCCACCGATCGCCTCCGAGGCGTTCAGGGTCAGGTTGAGCAGGAGTTGCCGCAGCTGGCCCGCATCGGCCCGGATTGGGAGCCCGTCGTCGGGGCAGTCGAGAACCAGGCGGGCGTTCTTGGAGATCGAGGTCTCGAGGAGGTGATCCATTTCCCGCACCACTTCGCACAGGTCCACCCGCCGGAGTTCGAAGGTGGACTCTCCGGCGTAGGTCAGCATCTGCCGGCAGAGGACGGCGGCCTGGTCGGCGGCCTTGTTGATGCTTCGCAGGCTCGCTTCGGTCTCGTCGAGTAGCGGACGGATCTCGTCGTTCGGGGGTTCGAACGCGGCGAGCTCGGCGATGGCGAGCTCGGCGTTGCCGATCACGGTCATCAGGATGTTGTTGAAGTCGTGCGCGATGCCCCCGACCAGCACCCCGAGGCTCTCGAGCTTCTCCTGGTGCCGGAGTCTCTCTTCGAGACGGGATCGCGTCTGGCGCTCACGCACGCGATCGCTGATGTCGCGCACGGTGGACTGCAGCGCCTCGACCCTTCCGTCGGCCCCGAATTCCGGGACCACCCGGGCCTCCAGGTATCGGTGCACGCCGTCGGCGTCCTCGTAGTCGAACGAGAATGTGTTGGACTCGCCCGATTCCAGGACCCGGGTGAGTTCTCGATTCCAGAACTCCACGCTCTCGGTCGGAAAGCCGAGCTCCTCGTTGGTTCTGCCCAGGTACTCGCTTCGCGGGATGCCCCCGATCTCCTCGAGTCGACGGTTCACGAAGATGTGGCGGAGCTCTCGGTCGAAGCGGACGATCACGTCCGGAGAGTTCTCGACGAGGGTGCGGTACTTCGTGCGGCTGTGCTCGAGCGCCTCCTGGGTGCGCTTGAGCTGGGTGATGTCCGAGAGCATCCCTACGACCGATCCCCCACGCGGGCCCCCGCTCGAGCGTCTGGGGAAACTCGAGAGCATCGCCCACATGACCTCGCCGCTGCGGGTCAGGAAGCGGTGCTCGACCGTGCCTGCCTCGCCGTTCAGACGCTCCCGGAAGTGGCGCTTCGCCCGCTCGTGATCCTCGGGGAGTATGAAGTCCAGGAGGTGTCGGCCGAGGATCTCGTCGTGCGGCCACTCCAGGAGTTCGCAGAGGCGGGCGTTGGCGAAGATCGTTCGTCCGTCGGCGTCGATCTCCCAGATCCCCTCATGGGCGGACTCGACCATCTCCCGAAAGCGGGACCGGTCCTCCGACTCTGAGGGTTGCTCGGACATCGTTGGGCCTCTGGGGACTCGACGGTCGGGAAGATCGGCGAAGTCGGGGGGACACGCCACGGCAACACCGTCGCACATCGAACATTGAAAGATAATGCATTGTTCGACAGTGGGTGGCGCTCCCCGGGTGCGACTTGACGCCGGGGCGCTCCGGGACGAGCGTGACCCCGGTACATCTTCAACAGACGTCTCGATATGGACGGCCATTTCACCGATTGGAGAGTATGGTGGTACGAATGCACGGGGGTATGCGGCGGGGGCGCAGGGCAGGGTTCATGGCGATCGTCCTGATCGCCGGTCTCGTGGCGGGCGCGTCGGTGTTCTCACCGCTTTCGGTCGAGGGCCTCCAGGCGCCCGCCGAGGAGCCGGTCACCGTCGGCGTCCGGGTGGTGGCTCCCTTCGTGATCCTGCAGGAGGACGGCAGCTATTCCGGACTCACGGTGGAGCTCTGGGAGCACCTCGCCGACGAACTCGGGCTCGAAACCCACTTCGAAGAACGTGAGCTCGACGCTCTGTTCACCGGGCTCGAAGACGGGTCCCTGTTCGCTTCCGCCTCGGCTCTCACGATCACGTCGGAGCGCGAGGAGCGGGTCGACTTTTCGCACCCCTTCTTCGTGACTGGACTGGGGATCGCCGTGCAGCATCGGCCGGCGGGCCTCTGGCAGGCGGCGCTCTCGCTCGTCTCCCTCGACTTCCTGTGGGTCACGAGCCTTCTGATGGGACTGCTGCTCTTCTGGGGGCTGCTTGTCTGGATTTTCGAGCGGGCCGAGAACCAGGAGGAATTCGGCGGGACCCCCGTCGAGGGGATCGGGAGCGGCTTCTGGTGGGCCGCGGTCACCATGACGACCGTCGGGTACGGCGACAAGAGCCCGAGGAGCCTGGGCGGACGGGTGGTCGGCTTCGTCTGGATGTTCACGGCGATCATCGTGATCTCGTTTTTCACCGCCTCGATCGCATCGAGCCTGACCGTGACCCAGCTCGACAGCCGGGTCTCGGGGCCGCAGGACCTGCCCCATGTGAGTGTGGGCGGGCTCGCGAACTCGGCGGCGCTGGAGTACCTGGCCGCCGAGAACATCCGGACCACCTCGTACCCCACCCTGAACGAGGGCCTGGCCGCGGTGGCCGCCGGAGAGCTCGACGCCTTCGTGCACGACGCCCCCATCCTCCGGTACCTGACCCGGGAGGACTTCCGGGGCGAGGTGCGCGTGCTGCCGGGCACCTTCGTGGAGCAGTACTACGGGATCGCCCTTCCCCTGGGGTCGGAGTGGCGCAGCCAGATCAACCGGGTGCTGCTCGACCGGCTGGCGAGCGAGGAGTGGGAGCGCGCGCAACGCCGCTACTTCGGCGAGGATCGCTGATCCAGCGGTCGTGGTCCGACAGCCCCGAATCGCCCCGATCCGGAACTTGGCCAGCACCGTGGCAGCGGAGCCCGACGGTGACCGGGAAAAGCACAAACGTCGCAGCAGAAGAGGCGTTTGCGATATTTCCGGCAATAATTGCCGGAAATCCAGCACGGATGATCACGGCTCACCGAGCCGTGCTCCTTTTTCGGTAATAAACACCGGAAATCCAGCATCGATCGAATTTTCGGGGACGTTTGAGCGATTTCCGGTCACCCGGCGGGTGTCAAGTCCCGGGGGCCCTCCCGGTCGTTGGTTCGCCTCGACACAGCTACCGCTATGCCTTCGACGCCCGGCCCCCGCCCCGCCCGGCCCGCCCGGCCCGCATCTGGCGGGGAACCCTTCGTCCCCACTGGACGGCTCGTTTGTGGACGCGAGCATTCGAAAGCTTCGAATGGACCGCTGCGTCCACAACCGCCGATTGTGGCGGGGGACGATTGTGGATTTCGGCTCGTATACGACCCGTTTCCGTGCCACCGTCCCTCGAAGTGCCCATGACTGTGGACGTTCGGTTCCAGGCGCCGGGCGCAGGTCCGGAAATTTGCCAGCACCGTGGCAGATTCCGGTACGGAGCCCGAAGGGGCCTGTGGGCAGGGGCGGACGCGGCTCGGTGGGGGCGGTCCTCGTCGTGGGCGATCGGCCGCGGGTTTCGGGGCCTCGCGGGGTGGGGCTTCGTTCCGGCTCGCGAATTGCCCCCTTGAGGCATCCCCGACCCCGCCTTCACGGAGTGATGATGGTTCATCCCGGCACACGGATTCACCGCGTCGCACCCCTCCTGCTTCTCTGCTCGCTGGCCCTGTGGGGCTGCGACGGGAGCACCGAGCCGACGCCCGCACCCGATGCGCTCCAGCTCTCGCAGAGCTCGGTCGTCTTCAGCGCGATCGATGACAGCGTCGCGATTCAGGTCCAGGTGCGTGACCAGTTCGGGGAGCCGATGGATGGGGTGGCATCGCAGTTCACTTCGGCGAACCCTTCGGTGGCCACGGTGAGTTCCTCCGGGGTGATCCGGGCGTCGGGGATGGGGGCAACGTTGGTCGAGGTCAGCGCCGGTGAGGCCTCGGCCTTCATTGCGGTCCAGGTCGAGCAGTCCCCGGCCGAGCTGGCCTTCGTCGGGACGCTCCCGGGTGAGGCGCCCGCGGGCTCGACGGTGAATGGGGTCGGGGTCCGGGTGGTCGACGCGAACGGATATCCCGTCGCCGGGGTGCCGGTGGAGTTCATCGCCCACGGGGGCGTTCTGCAGGGAGGGGGGAGCACCGAGCTCCGCTCGACCGGGGGAGACGGGACCGTGGAGTTCGCCTGGACCGTGCCCGAAATCGCCGATGAACGGGTGGGGCTCGAGGTCCGATCCGGGGGACTCCCCTCGCTCGGGGCGGAGCTGATGGTGGTCGCCGCCCAACCCGCCGAACTGCGCCTGATCTCGGGGGCTGGACAGTCGGCTTCGCGAGGCGAGACCCTCGCGCTGCCGCACGTGGTTCGCCTGGTCGATGCCTTCGAGAACCCGATCGAGGGCGCGAGTGTCGAGCTCGAAGTGCTCGCCGGAGGGGGCGCGCTCGAAGCCGATGCAGGGGCGACCGACTCCGAGGGCGAGCTTCGGGTCGAATGGACCCTCGGTTCGCAGCTCGGCACCCAGCGGGCGCGAATCCGGAGTGGAGGGCTGGAGCGGGTGATCGAGGCCGAGGCCGTGGCGACCCCCGACGCGATACTCCTGATCTCCGGAGGGGGGCAGTCGGAGCATCGGACCCGGACGCTCCCGGATCCGGTGCGGGTGCAAGTGGTCGACGAGCAGGGCATGGCGATCCCCGGGGTCTCGATCCGCACGGAGCTCTCGGATCTTCAGGGCTCGGTGAATCCACAGCTCGCCACGACCGACGCGGCGGGAGAGGCATCGTTCGAGTGGACTCTCGGCGAGGTGCTCGGTACGGTGACGCTCGAACTCTCGGCCGGTTCCACCGAACTCGTGGTCGAGGCACAGTCCGTGGCCGTGGCCCAGACGCTGGAGGTCATTGGGGGCGATGGGCAGACCGCCCCCGCGGGCCAGGCCGTCTCGACCGATCCGCAGGTGCGCCTGCTCGACGAGGTCGGGCTGCCCGTTCCCGGCGAGCCGGTGACCTTCAGCGTGACCGGCGGGGGCGGGACGGTGAGTGGGGGCAGCTCGGCCAGCCAGACCACGAATGGGCAGGGCAGGGCCTCGGTACCGTGGGTGCTGGGAAGCGCTTCGGCCGAGCAGTCGCTCCTGGTGTCGCACAGCGCGGCGCCCCCGGTCGGGTTCAGCGCCACCGCCGACCTGTCGGCCCCCACCTCGCTCGCGGTGATCAGCGGGTCGGGGCAGAGTGCCGACCCCGGCCAGACCCTCGCCTCACCCGTGGTGGTGGAGCTGCGCGACCTGGCCGGAGATCCGGTCGAGGGGATTGCGGTCAGCTGGACCGCGTCGGGAGATGGCTCCGTCGGTCCCGCCGCGACGCAGACGAACGCGCAGGGACGCGCCCAGGCCACCTGGACGCTCGGCTCCGCCGCCGGGTCCCAGTCGCTCACGGCAAGCGCGGCCGGACTCACCGCCACGGCCTTCGCGCAGGCGTCGGCGCCCCCCGATCCGTCGAGCTACCAGATCGAGTATGACTACCAGAGCTCGATCGACCCGGCCGTGCAGGCCGTGTTCGAAGCCGCCGCCGACCGATGGGCCCAGGTGATCGTGGGGAAGCTGCCCGAGGTACAGATCAACATCTCCGCGTCGAACTCGTGGTGCACCAACGAGGACATGTCCCGCACGATCGACGACCTCCTGATCGTGGTGGTGATCGAGCCGATCGACGGGGTCGGGGGCGTGCTGGGAAGCGCCGGGCCCTGCCTGATCCGCAGCGGAAGCGGCCTGCCCATGCTGGGCCGGGTGCGCCTCGACGAAGCCGACGTGAACAACCTGCTCGCGAACGACATGCTGTATGACGTGGTCCTGCACGAGATCGGGCATGTGCTCGGAATCGGGACGCTCTGGGAAATGATGGGGCTTCTCGAGGACAAGGCCGCCGAGTCCGACCCCGATCTGGACCCGTGGTTCTCGGGAGCGCAGGCGATCGCCGGCTTCAACGACGTGGGCGGCAACGACTACACCGATGGGAACAAGGTGCCCGTCGAGAACACCGGGGGAAGCGGGACCCGCAACGGCCATTGGCGACAGTCCGTCCTCGACAACGAGCTGATGACCGGCTGGATCTCGGGGGGAAGCTCGAACCCCCTGTCCCTGGTGACCGTGGGTTCCCTGGCCGACTTGGGGTACACGGTGGATCCGGGAGCGGCCGACAGCTTCAGCTTCTCGGCGATGATCTTCGACCGGCTGACCGGACCGACGATTCACATGGGGGACGACATCGAGCGCCTGCCGATCGGGGTGGTCGACGAGCAGGGGCGCATCACGCGAACGATCCATCCGCCGATCGAGCACCGGCACTGAGCCGAACTCGGCTCCCGGTTCCGACTCCAGCCGGGCCCCGGGCCCCGGGTTCGGACCCCGGGTTTGCGTCCGGGTCCAGGTCCGGGTTGGGGCCCCGGTGCCGTCCCAGGCGCCGTCATCGGCGCCGCCACGCGTGGTAGCGCTCCACCCACGAGAGGACGCGTTCCGGTGCGTTCTCCTTCTTCCAGTTGCCCGCCACGGCCTTGTTGGCCTCGGCCAGGGTCGGGTAGGTGTGGATCGTGCCGAGCAGCTTGTTCAGCCCGATCCCGTGCTTCATCGCCAGGGTGAATTCCGCCAGGAGTTCACCGGCGTGCGGTCCCACGATCGTCACCCCCAGGATCCGATCCTTCCCCGGCACGGTCAGGACCTTGATCATCCCCCGGGCGGACTCGTCGGTGATCGCCCGATCGGATTCCGACAGGTCGTAGCGGGTCACCTCGTAGCGCGTTCCCTTCTCCTTCGCCTCGTCCTCGCTGAGCCCCACCCGGGCCAGCTCGGGATCGGTGAAGGTCGCGTGCGGAAGGAACCGATAGTCGACCTTGAAGCGCTTGAACGGGTTGGTGAACAGGGAGTTGACCGCCGCGTGCCACGCCTGGTGAGAGGCGGCGTGGGTGAACTGGTGGGGGCCGACACAGTCCCCGCAGGCGTAGATCGTGGGCACGCGGGTCTGCAGGTAGTCGTCGGTCTCGATGCGTCCTTCCCGGGTCGTGACGACCCCCACCTCTTCGAGCCCGAATCCTTCGACCCGGGCCCGTCGCCCGACCGCGACCAGGAGGGTGTCGAAGGGCACCCGGACCTCGTCGTCGCCCTGCTGCAGGACGGCGACGCCTGCACGTCCCCCGCCTTTGTCCTCCGACTCGGCCGGGTCCCCCGGGGACGGATCGCCCCCATCGGCCTCCCCGACCTCGAAGCGAACCGCCCGGTGCCCCGTCAGGACGCGGACTCCATCGTCGATCAGCGCCGACTCCACGAAGGCCGACGCATCTTCGTCTTCAACGGCGAGCAGGCGCGGCTCCATCTCGACGACCGTCACGTCGGTGCCAAGTCTGCGGAAGCTCTGCGAGAGCTCGCATCCGATCGGCCCCCCGCCCAGGACCAGGAGGCGCCCGGGATCGTCACGGATCTCCCACAGGGTGTCCGAGGTGAGGTAGGAGACCTCTTCGATCCCCGGGATCGGGGGGACGAAGGGTCGGGCGCCGGTGGCCACGACGATGTGACGGGTGGTGAGGGTGCGCCCGTCGACCTCGACCGACCAGGGCCCGGTGATCGTGGCCTCGCCCTTGATCACATCGACCCCGAGCCCCTCGTAGCGCTCCACGGAGTCGTGGGGCTCGATCGTCTCCACCACCCGCTTCACCCGCTCCATCACGTCGGCCACCCGGACCGAGGCCGACGCCTCGCGGACCCCGAACTCCCGGTGCCGCTTCACGTCGCTCATGAAGTGGGCCGAGCGGATCAGCGCCTTCGAGGGGACACACCCCGTGTTGAGGCAGTCGCCGCCCATGTCGCCCTTCTCGATCAGGGTGACCTTCGCCTTGACGGCCGCGGCGATGTAGGCGGTCACGAGACCCGCCGAGCCGGCGCCGATCACGACCAGGTTGCGGTCGAAGGACTTCGGCTTCTTCCAGCCTTTGAGCACCTTCCGGCGCTTGATGAAGCGGGCGATCCATTGGGCGATCAGGGGGAAGATGCCCAGGAGCGCAAAAGCCCCGATGAGGGACGGAGAGAGGATCCCGCCGAGCGACTCGAGCTGGCCGAGCTGGGTGCCCGCGTTCACGTAGACGACCGTGCCGGCGAGCATCCCGACCTGACTCACCAGGTAGAAGGTCAGCGCCTTCATCGGGGTCAGCGCCATCACCAGGTTGATCACGAAGAAGGGGAAGACCGGCACCAGGCGGAGCAGGAAGAGGTACAGGACGCCGTCGCGCTCGACCCCCTCGTTCACGGCCTTGAGGTAGTGCCCGAACTTCTTCTGCACCTGGTCCCGAAAGAGGAAGCGAGCCACGAGGAAGGCCAGCGTCGCTCCGATCGTCGAGGCGAAGGAGACGATCACGGTGCCCCAGAGCAGCCCGAAGATCGCACCCCCCACGAGGGTCATGATCGCGGCCCCCGGGAGCGAGAGAGCGGTCACCGCCACGTACACGCCGAAGTAGAGGAGGGCGGTGAGGAAGGTGTTCTCGCGATGGAACGCTTCGAGCTGGGCGCGCTGCTCCTGAACGAAGTCGAGCGTGAGGTACTGGCCCAGGTCCAGGGCGAAGAAGAGGGCGATGGCGGCCAGGAGGATCGCGGCCAGGAGGAGCTTCCCGAGCTTCATGGGACCTCGGTCGATGAGAAGTGGGTGAGACGCGAGCGAAAAGATAGGAGAGAGATCGCGTAAATCGCGAACACGTGTCAGGTTCAGGTTCGAATCACACGATCGTTCGAAGGGTAAACGCAGACCATGACGTCAACGTTCCTCCTCAGCACCGCGGCACAGGTGGCGGACCAGGCGCCGGAGCTCACCACGGGGATCCTCGTGGTGTTCAGCCTGGTCCTGCTCGCCCTGGTGCTCTTCATCACCGAGGTGGTGCGGATGGATGTGGCGGCGATCCTCCTCATGGTTCTTGTGATCGTACTGAGTCCCTGGACCGGTGTGGATGCCGATGCCGGGTTCTCGGGGTTCTCGAGCCAGGCCACGATCGCAGTGCTCGCCATGTTCATCCTGAGTGAGGGGATTCGTCGCACCGGAGTACTCCAGCTACTGGGCCGGTTCATTTCGAAGGTGACGGGGGGGAATCCCCGGCGACAGCTTGCCGCGCTCGTCGGCCTTTCCGGGGGGACCGCCGGGTTCATCAACAACACCCCGGTGGTGGCGATGATGATTCCGATGACGGTGAACATCGCCAACCGGAGCAACGTCTCTCCCTCGCGCTATCTGATTCCCGTCTCCTTCGCCGCGATGATGGGGGGGATGCTGACCGTGATCGGCACCTCGACAAGCCTTCTGGCCAGCGATGTGTCGGCGAGGCTCCTGGACCACCCCTTTTCGATGTTTGAATTCACCCGTCTGGGACTCATGGTCCTGGGGGCGGGGCTCCTCTACCTGATGACGGTGGGGTGGTGGCTCACCCCCGCGCGAATCAAGCCGCGCGAGGACCCGATCGACACCTTCGAGATGGGGAACTACCTGACCGAGCTCCATGTGCGGCCGGGCTCCTCGCTCGCGGGGCTCAGTGTGGAGCGAGCCCGTGAAGTGCTGGAGATGGATCTCGAGATCCTGAGGATCCGGCGTGAGGGGCGCGCCGTCACGACGCCCATGGGCGAGCGCCGGATCCGCGAAAACGACGTGCTCATCGTGCGGACCGACCCGGGCACCGTCAGGCAGCTCCTGGATCTGCCGGGAATCGGCCTGGCGGGAGGGGGACCGGTCGAGCGAAAGGAGCTTGGAGTCGAAGACGATCCTCTGCTCGAAGGGAAACTCCCGCCGAAATCGGGGGAGGAACCGGCCGATGCGGAAGAGGAAGCCGATGCAGCTCGTGCGGATCAGCCGGCCCGAAGCCTTCTGGAACTGGTCGTGCTGTCCGAGACCCCGCTCGTGGGCGAGACCTTGCGCTCGCTCAACTTCTCGCAGGCGTATCAGGCCTGGGTGCTGGCGATCCGTCGGGGCAGCGGGATCCTGCACAGCAAGCTGAATCGAACCAAGCTGGCCGGGGGGGACACCCTCCTCGTGCAGGCGGGGCCCGAGGCGATCGAACGGCTAAGCGCCGATCGGAACTTCATCGTGAGCCGCATCATCAAGGAGCCCGAATTCCGACGTGGAAAGACTCTGGTGGCGATCGGGATCGTGGCGGGGGTGGTGGCGGTGGCGGCGACGGGCCTGCTTCCGATCGCCGTGAGCGCGCTGGCGGGGGTCGTCGCGATGGTCATATCCGGATGTCTTAGACCGAACGAGCTCTACGCCGCGGTCGACTGGAACGTGATCTTCCTGCTCGCGGGACTCATCCCCCTCGGGGTGGCGCTGGAGCAATCCGGAGGCGCGCAATTCCTGGCCCTTCACCTGGTCGAGCATGTACACGACTGGAACCCGATTCTCGTGGTATTCGCCTTCTACCTGTTCACGGCTCTGATCACCGAGGTGATCAGCAACAACGCAAGCGTGGTTCTGATGATCCCGATCGCGGTGGGCGCGGCCGAGATTCTCGGGGCCGATCCCTTCGCCTTCGTCATGGCCATTACCTTCGCGGCCAGCACCGCAATGCTCTCCCCGGTGGGATACCAGACCAACCTGATGGTCTACGGTCCGGGCGGCTATCGATTCACCGACTTCTTCCGGGTGGGGGCGCCCCTGCAGCTGATTCTGGCCCTGGTCACCACCTTCGGCATCTGGGTAATCTGGGGTGTATGAGCCGTCTCCCGGGGGGATTCGGCCCCCCTGGCTGAAGGGGTACGGTCGAGAGACTCTTTCCGGGGACCTGCGGGCCGGACTCACGGTCGGGGTCATGCTGGTCCCGCAGGGGATGGCCTATGCCGTGATCGCCGGCCTCCCCCCGATCTACGGGCTCTACGCCGGCCTCGTGCCCCTCCTGATCTACCCCCTGCTCGCCACCTCGCGCCACATGGCGGTGGGCCCGATCGCAATCGACATGCTGATCGTGGCTGCCGGGGTGGGAATGCTGGCGCAGGCCGACACCGACCGCTACCTGGCCCTGATCATCCTGCTGACCGCCATGGTGGGGGCGCTCCAGATCCTGATGGGGGTGGCGCGCCTGGGATTCCTGGTCAGCTTCCTGGCGCGCCCGGTGATCGCGGGGTTCGCCGCAGCCGCGGCGATCATCATCGCCTTCAGCCAGCTCGGCAACCTGATCGGGGTCGAGCT
>REBS01000036.1 GCA_007692605.1 Gemmatimonadales bacterium | reverse complement strand
GGGGGGTGAGTTATGGGTATCTGGGCCGGACGGTGATCCTGGTCGGGACCGACCGGGAGAGGGTGGGGGCTATCTGCTTGGGGGACCAGCTTCGGCCGGGGGCCGCCGAGCACCTGCAGGCGCTGCGGGCGGGGGGGATCCGGCGCATCGTCATCCTCTCGGGGGATCACCCCGCGGCGGTCCGCAGCCAGGCGTCGGGGCTGGATGTGGACCAGGTGGATGGAGGGCTGCTCCCCCCGCAGAAGGTCGAGGCGATCAGGGCGCTGAGTGACGGAGGATCCCGCGTCGCGATGGTGGGGGATGGGGTCAACGACGCGCCGGCGATGGCGGCGGCCTCGGTGGGGATCGCGATGGGTGCGGCGGGCACCGATGTCGCCATCGAGACCGCCGATGTCGTCCTCATGTCGGACGACCTGGCCCGGGTCTCGTACGCCCTCGATCTGGCGCGCCGCTCGCGCCGGGTGGTCCGCCAGAACGTCTACTTCTCGGTGGGATGGATGGCGGCGCTGGTCCTCGTCACCGCCACCGTGGGGATCCCCCTGTCACTCGCCGTCGTCGCGCACGAGGGGAGCACCCTGCTGGTCGTGCTCAACGGTCTGCGCCTCCTGCGCTGACCGGGATCTTGCCCGGCCGCCCCCTTCGGACCTATCCTCGCCGGGTCGCCATCCCCAGCCAAGGAGCCGCCCGGTGCCTGTACGCTACATACTCTCGTTGCTCATCCTGATCCTCCCCATCTCCCTTCACGCCCAGTCCGGCTTTCTTCCCGTCGAGATCGACGAAGAGGAGAATCGGCTGTTGATGACGATCCCCGCGGAGCGGATGGGCCAGGACTTCCTCTACATGAACACGCTGGCCACGGGGCTCGGTCAGACCAGCCCGCTGATGGATCGGGGGCAGGTGGGGATGGAGGCGGTCGTCCGCCTCGAGCGTCGGGGGTCGCGGGTCCTCATGATCCGCGACAACTGGAGCGTCCGGGCGCCGGGGAGTGACGAGGCCGGTCAGAGGGCGGCCGCGGAGTCCTTTCCGACCTCGGTGATCGCCTCCTTTCCGATCGAGTCGGAGGATGGGGGATCCACCGTCGTCGACGCGTCGTCGTTCTTCTTCTCGGACGTCTTCGGGGTGGGCAACCGCTTTCAGGGGACGATGAACGTCGACCGCAACCGAAGCTGGATCCACGCCGACTACACCGGCAGCTATCCCCTGAACACCGAGGTCCGCTCGGTCCTGACCTACTCGCACAGCTCCCCCCCGGGCTCGCTCAACCAGGCCGCGCCCGACGGGAACGCCGCCACCTTCCAGCAGCATCACTCGCTCGTGGCGCTTCCCGATGAAGCGGGATTCCGGCCCCGCGCCTTCGATCACCGGGCGGGAGTCTTCTCGACCGCCTTCCTGGACTTCGCGCAGGGGATCGACGGGAATTACCGCGACCGCTACACGAACCGGTGGCGGCTGATTCCATCGGATCCGGACGCCTACCTGCGCGGCGAGCTGGTGGAGCCGGTCGAGCCGATCGTCTTCTACATGGATCCGGGGATCCCGGAGCCCTACTACACCGCCTTCGTCGAGGGCGGCATGTGGTGGAACGAGATCTTCGAGGCCGCGGGGTTCCGCAACGCCTTCGAGGTCCGGGATCTGCCCGAAGGTGTCGACCCCCTGGATGCGCGCTACAACATCATCTACTGGGTCCACCGGCGGGGTCCGGGCCCCTCGGTCGGCCCGTCGTTCCGCGACCCCCGGACGGGCGAGATCATGAAGACCGTGGTGCGGATGGACTCCCACCGCTCGCAGGTGGACTACAACATCTGGGCGGGGCTCCTGCCCGCCGCAGGCCCCGGCGGCCTGAACGTGGATGCCGAGGAGTTCACGATGGCCCGCCGGCGTCAGCACACGGCGCACGAGATCGGGCACACGATCGGGATCGCGCACAACTTCATCTCGGCGAGCCAGGATCGCGCCTCGGTGATGGACTACCCCGCCCCCCTCATCTCGCTCGACGCCCAGGGGAATCTGGATCTGAGCCGGGCGTACCGGGATGAAGGGGGCGCCTGGGACTCGCTCGCGGTCCGGTACGCGTACAGTTGGTTCCCGGACGAGGCCTCCGAGGCCGAGGGGCTGGCCCGGATCATCGACGACGCGCTGGCCGACGGACTCCGCTTCATCACCGGGGGGCACGCCGGGGCCGCCGGCTCGATCCCCGCGGCCACCCAGTGGGTCGAGGGCACGACGATGTTCGAGGCGGTCGAGCGGACCTCTGCGGTGCGGGCTCTACTGGTGGACCGGTTCAACGAAGAGGCGATCCAGCCGGGGGAGCCGATGTCGATGCTCAACATGCGCTTCGCCCACGTCTACCTGCATCACCGGTACGCGCTCGAGGGGCTGGTCAAGTACGTGGGCGGGATGGACTTCACCTACGCGATGCGCGGCGACGGCCAGACGCCGGCGCAGACCCTTCCCGCCGACGAGCAGCGGCGCGCGCTCGAGATGGCGCTCGACGCACTCGAGCCGGAGCAGCTCGCGATTCCCGACCGGATCAATGACCTGATCCCGCCCGTCCCCTACGGCTCCGACGGCTCCGAGAACTGGATCGGCACCCCGGCCGGCACGGCCTTCGACCCGATCACGCTGGCGGGAGGGCTGGCGACCGAGGTCATCGGCAACCTGATGCACCGCCAGCGGCTGGCCCGGCTGTCGATCTTCCATGCGAGGGATGCGGGTAACCCCTCGGTGCACGAGGTGCTGGAGCGGATCGTGGAGCGGACATGGGTCGGGGACGGCCCCCTCGACAGGGCCGTCCAGCGGGTCGTCCTGGACCAGCTCCTGGACCGGGCGGGCGACAGCCAGGCCACCCCGGAGGTCCGCGCGGCGGCGGCTCACCATGTGGGCGAGCTTTCGGACCGGATCAGCAGCCTGGTCTCCGCCTCGGCCAACCGGAGCCCCGAGCAGCGGGCGCACCTGGCCATGGCACAGCGGGATCTGGAGCACTTCTTCGCCGGGCGTGACGATCCGGAGTCCCGCCCTCGCTTTCCCGTGATCCCCCTGCCCTGGCCCTAGTCCGCAGACATCCGGGCGTCGACGGACATGGGTCCGGCGCCCCTCCACAGGAGGATGAGGCCTCCCACGAGCATCGCCAGATCCAGGTGCATCCCGGAGACGGCGGCGAAGAGTCCATCCGAGAAGAGGACGGGCAGGCGGACCCGGACGATCGCCACGAAGATGATCGCGAGCAGGGGGAGGACCGAGATCCGGACCCCGACGCCCGCGAGCACCAGGAGTCCGCATCCGACCTCGAAGGCGCCGACCAGGGGGCCCATCAGGTCCGGCAGGGGAAATCCCCATCCCTCGAACGCTCCCGAGCCCCGTCCGGGCACGAGGAGTTTGGCGAGGCCCTCCCAGGCGAAGACCCAGCCGACCAGGATCCGGATCAGGACGAGGGTGGGGTCGGGGGTGGTCCGCAGGAGGAGGATCCCCGGGGGCATCCCGTCCTCGTCCGTCAGCCCGGGAAAGGGAGAGGGTCCGCGTCCTTCATGGCGATCGTTCATGCCCGACAAGCTGTGAACTCGGCGGGTGCGGCGCCAGCCCCATCCCCCTATAATGTCGCCTTCGTCTTCCCGAGCGAGGAGGATCCCATCCAGCTGCGCCGAGGCGTCTTCGCCTTCTTCATCGTGTACCTGCTGGCCGTGACCTGGCCGGTGGCGCTCCCCTTCAGTTCGGCGGAGCCGTTCGTCATGGGGGTCCCCTTCTCGCTCGTCTGGCCGATCCTCTGGATCATCCTGGGCGGGCTGGCGCTCTGGCTCCTCGATTTCGTCGAGGACCGGTGATGGAGCGCTGGGTCATCATCACGGCGATCATCGGCGTCTACCTGGCGCTGACGCTTGCGATCGGACTCCGGGCCGGGCGGGACACCTCGAAGAGCGTGACGGGCTACGTGGCGGGGGATCGGGGCTTCGGGCTCCTGGTCATGTACTTCGTGACCGGTGCGTCGGTCTTTTCGGCCTTCGCCTTCCTGGGGGGGCCCGGCTGGGCGTACTCGCGGGGGGCCGCCGCCTTCTACATCCTCTCCTACGGGGTGCTGGGGATCGCCCCGTGGTACATCCTGGGACCGCGAGCCGCGCGGCTGGGGCGCCGCAAGGGTTTTGTGACGCAGGCCCAGCTCCTGGTCGGCCGATTCCCCTCGCGGGGCCTGTCGGCGATGGTCGCCCTGCTGAGCCTGATGGCGTTCATCCCCTACATCACGCTGCAGATGAGGGGCGCGGGGATCGTCATCGAGGCGGTGAGCGAGGGGAACATCCCCCTCTGGCTCGGCGCCGCGGTCGCCTACGGGATCGTCGTGCTCTACGTCCTGGTCAGTGGGGTCGCGGCGGTCGGCTGGACGAACACCTTCCAGGGGATCTTCATGCTGGTGATCGCCTGGGTCCTCGGCATCTACCTTCCGATCAAGCTGTACGGGGGCATCGGGCCGATGTTCGAGGCGATCCAGATCGCCCGTCCCGAGCTGCTCACCGTCCCGGGGCTGGCGGCGGACGGGAATCCCTGGAGCTGGGGGGCCTACTCGTCGGCGATCCTGGTCAGCGCGATCGGGCTCACGATGTGGCCCCATCTGTTCATGAAGGCCTTCACGGCGCGTGACGACCGGATCCTGAGGAGGACGGTCGTCCTCTTCCCGACCTTCCAGTTGTTTTTGATTCCGGTCTTCATCATCGGCTTCGCGGGCGTCCTGTTCGTGGATGAGCTGGCGCAGCCCGACTTCATCCTGCCGCATCTGATCCTGTCGGTGGACCTGCCGGTGATCCTGGTCGGCCTCTTCTGCGCGGGGGCGCTGTCGGCGTCGATGTCCACGGGCGACGCGCTCCTGCACGCCTCGGCATCGGTGATGGTCGAGGACGCGGCGCGCCCCTTTCGCGCGATGAGCGAGCAGGCGCAGCGAGCGTGGATGCGGGTGGTCGTCGTCATCGCCGGGGCGATCGCATACTACTTCGCGCTGGATCCGGACCAGTCGCTGGTCGTGCTGCTCCTGACCTCGTACGGGATCATCGCGCAGTTCGCCCCCCCGATCGTGGCCGCCATGTACTGGCGCCGGGCGACCACCGCCGGCGTCGTGGCGGGGCTGGTGGCGGGATCCCTGACCACACTCTTCTTCTTCCTGAATCCGGAGTTGCGTCCCTGGGAGGTCCATGAGGGCATCCTCGGGCTCTGCGTCCATCTTCCCGTTCTGGTCGTGGCATCGCTGATGACCCCGATGCAGGATGCCGATCACGTCGCCCCCTTCCTGGATCCGGACCTCCGATGAACGCCATTGATGCCCTGCGCCGACTCGTCGGTTTTCGGACCGTCTCATGCGATTCGAACCTGGCTCTGATCGACTGGGTCGAGGAGTATCTGGGGGGACTCGGCGCACGCTGCCGTCGGACGTCCAACGACGAAGGCACCAAGGCCAATCTGCTCGCGACTTTCGGGGGGGATGGGGAGCCGGGGCTGGTCCTCTCCGGGCATACCGATGTGGTGCCGGCCAACGAGCCGAACTGGGACAGCGACCCCTTCGTCCTGACGGGTGATGGCACCCGGTGGTACGGGCGGGGCACCGCCGACATGAAGGGATTCCTGGCGGTGGTCCTGTCGATCGCCCCGGAGATGGCCCGGGCCAGCCGCCCGATCCACCTCGCCTTCAGCTATGACGAGGAAGTGGGATGCCTGGGCGCCCCTCGCATGATCGAGGACCTCCTGGCCCAGTATCCGCGTCCGGAACTCGCCATCGTCGGCGAGCCGACCTCCATGCGACCCGTCATCGGGCACAAGTCCGTGAATGTTTTTCGGACGCGGGTCGAGGGCAAACCGGCGCATTCCAGCCAGCCGCACATGGGGGCCGGGGCGATCCTGGCTGCCGGAAGGCTGATCGAGACCATCTGGCGGCTCGGCGAAGAGGAGCGAGAGGATCCGGATCCGGCGTTCTCTCCCCCCTGGACCACCGTCCAGGTCGGGACGATCGAGGGGGGCACGGCGCTGAACATCCTTCCCTCGAGCTGCGAGTTCCAGTGGGAATACCGGGCGCTGCCGGGGCGGGACCAGGATCGCATTCTGCGAGAGTTCGAGCGCGAGGCCACCGAGAAGATCCTGCCCGCACTTCGGGAATTCGCTCCCGACGCCCGGATCGTGACCCGCGAAGAGGCGAGGATCCCCCCGTTGATTCCATCCGAAGTCCGGATCCCGGGGATGGGCTCCCCCGGCGTGGTCTCCTTCGGCACCGAAGCCGGCCTCTTCCAGCGGGAGGGCATCCCCACGGTAGTCTGCGGTCCCGGCTCCATTGATCAAGCCCATCGCCCCAACGAGTTCATCGAGCAGGCAGAGCTCGATGCGTGCGAGGCCTTTCTGCGTCAGCTCATCGGCTGACAGGCACGGGCTTTGCATTTCCGAGGGCGCAAACCTCTGCCCGCGGGCAGCTCCGTCCCCTGACCAAGGCCGCCTGATGAGCCCCCGACCCGGAAACGCCGCGCTCGCCGGAAACCGTGTCCCCCGCCGTCACCGCTTCTACCTTTCGGACGGGAGGATCCTGACCGGCGACCTCTACCGGTCCCCGAACTCCCGCCTGGCCGATCACGTGGCCAGCCTGAAGGGCTACATCGCCGTGGTCGACGCCAAGGTCGAGATCGGCGAGCCCGGCCAGAGCATGGACTTCATCGCCCTCAACAGCGCGCACGTCCTGTTCATCGAGGAGCTCGAGGGCGACAGCTAGACCGGACAGGACGGATCGAGCGCCTCCTGAAAGCGCAGCCAGTTCTCGTCGGACACCTGTCGGCGGCAGACGCCGGTCCAGTCATCCGGATCCACCCCCCGGAGTCGGTGCGTCCGGAGCGTCTCTTCGACCGGATCCGGGCCTAAGGCTGGGGGCGGTGCCTGGTTCGGGATCCGGACGCCGGCGCGGTTGAAGAACCGAGGCAGCCGATCGCGACCGAGCTTCACCGTGAAGCCGGTCTCGTGGACCCCGCGGTGATGGGACGGGCAGAGCAGGACCAGGTTGTCCAGGCTGGTGGGACCCCCATCCGCCCAGTGCAGGATGTGATGCGCCGACACGTAGCGCAGCCCGCATCCCG
>REBS01000187.1 GCA_007692605.1 Gemmatimonadales bacterium | reverse complement strand
GTCCGCGGCAATGACGCCGCCGCCGCCCAGCCGGTCCCATGCGTCGTCGGGTGTCGCGACGGGGTCGGACCCGTGAGGATAGAGTGCGTCGACCCCGACGAGTTGCAGCAGACGGGCCTGGCTGCCGTCGACCGCCGAGACCATGGAGCCGAGGCTGATGCTGCGCGAGACCGTGATCCCCGAGGACGCGATCGAGTCGATCACAGCCTCGAGTCCGGGGCCGAACGCGTTGCCGGCCTGGATCCGCACGTCGCCGCCGAGAAGGGCTCGCGCCTCGGACCGCGCCCCTGCGGCTGCGTCGGCCTGGAACGCATGAAGCCCGGTGAGCGCCCCCACGCCGAGTGCGATCGCCAGCATGAACACCCCGATCCGGCGAGCTCCGGTGCGGGCCTCGCGAAGGGCCAGGGAGACCTCGAAGCTACCCTTCACCCGCTCCCCCGACCGCTGCGGTGGTGGCCCCTTCCCGCTGGACCGTCCCATCCACCATGCGGTAGACCCGGCCCGCCCGGCTCGCCAGTTCCATGTCGTGGGTCACGAGGACAAGGGTCGTCTTCGCTTCGCGGTTCAGCTCCTCGAGGAGCTCCACGATGCCGGCGCCCGTGGCACGGTCGAGGTTTCCGGTCGGCTCATCGGCAAAAAGAATGGCCGGGCGGGCAGAAAACGCCCGGGCGAGGGCGACGCGCTGCCGCTCCCCGCCCGAAAGCTGGGCCGGGTAGTGGTCCACGCGGTCCCCGAGACCCACCCTGGCGAGGAGGTCCTCGGCCCGCCTGCGGATCCCCCCGGCGCCCCCCGCCGGCTTGTCCGGATGCAGCTCAAGAGGGACCTGAACGTTCTCGCGTGCGGTAAGCGAAGGCAGAAGGTGAAAGGTCTGGAAGACAAATCCGACGTGGCGCGCCCGAAAGGCCGCACGCTCTTCCTCGGACGCCCCCGTGAGATCGGTCGTACCCAGGAGGACCCGGCCTCGCGTCGGTGAATCGAGCCCCGCCATGAGGCCGAGCAGGGTGGTCTTTCCAGACCCGGACGGCCCCACCAGAGCAACCACACTCTGTTCGGGGATCAGAAGATCGATCCCGCGCAGAATCGGAAGGGTCCGCCCCCCGATCCTGAACTCCTTTTCCACCCCTTCAAGCTCTATGTTCATGCTCATCCCTTCAGCGCGTGGCGCAATCGCCCTCTTCGGGCTCGCGATACTCCTGGGTGCCTGTTCGGAGGCATCGAACAATGCCCTGCCGGAGTTGGGCCCGGAGGCATCGGAGTCGCGGCTCCAACCCCCCCAACCCGAGGAAGGGTCCCCATCTACCGACATGCCGGTCGACGGCCCGCTCGTGCTCTTCATGGGCACCAGTCTGACCGAAGGCTACGGACTCCCGGATCCCGACCGACAGGCATGGCCCGCCCGATTCGCCGAGGAAGCCTCCCGACAGGGATTGCCGCTGGAGATCCGGAATGCAGGCGTGAGCGGAGAGACGAGCGCCGGCGCCCGCCGCCGAGTCGACTGGATCCTGGATCGTCCCCCCGCCCTCTTCGTGCTCGAGACCGGTGCGAACGATGGGCTCCGAGGCCTGTCTCCCGAGCAGCTCGAGGCGAATCTCGATTCGATCTTCGCGACGGTCCGCAGGCGCGCACCCGAGGCGCGACTGGCTCTGGCCGGGATGGAGGCACCGCCCAATCTGGGCACGAGCTACATCGAGGCCTTTCGGGCCGTATTCCCCCGAGTGGCCGAGCGCTGGGACGCCGTTCTGATCCCCTTTCTTCTCGATGGGGTCGCGGGCGACCGCACGCTGAATCAGGCAGATGGAATCCATCCGACGCCGCCCGGTCACCAGCGAATGGCCGAGGTCGCCTGGACGACGCTCGAGCCGGTCGTTCGGGATCTTGTGGACGCCGAGTCTGCCGTTCGCCCTTGACCGCGCCCCGTCCCCGACGAGGTTTCGGGACACGCGTTTCGCACTCCTCCATCTTCAGACCGGCTACATCCCTTGCGTCCACTCAAGATCGCCGCTATCGCCGCCGGTACGGTCGGCCTCATCCTGCTGGGCTTCCTGACCATCGGATTCCTCCTCCCCTCGACCTGGGAGACGGAACGCTCGATCTGGATTGAAGCGGAGTCCGACGAGGTCTTCCGGTACCTGGACAGCGCCGCCGAGTGGCAGCGATGGACCCCCGCCCCGGACTCCGGCACGGAGCTGTACGGTCCGGATCGAGGCGTCGGGTCGGGTCGGATCTGGGACGACCCCGGCTATGGGAAGGGGCAGTTCGAGATCACCGGGAGTGTCCCCTCGACGACCGTGGAGTACAGGGTCGAGGTCGAGGGTGGGGCTATCGAGATCGAAGGCACCATGCGCCTGACCCAGGAGGAGGGAGGCACGCGCGTTCTCTGGCGGGAGCGAGGAGATTTCGGACGCAATCCCCTCCTCGGCTACATCGCCGGACGGATGGAGGAGATGCAGGGGGACCAGCTCGACGCCTCTCTGGGCTCCCTGCGGCGACTCGTCGAAGAAGGACTGGAAATCGAACCCGAGAGCTGACCCTGTCAGCGCATGTTGGCGCGGCTCATTTCCAGGAGTTCGGAGTTCGTAACGGTCCGCTTCATCACTCCGAGAAGCTCGGTCATCGCTTCGGCAGGATTCGTCCCCGAAATCTGGCGACGGAACGCCCGGGAGAGCGCCAGGGCTTCTTCGCTGAGAAGCAGTTCCTCTCGGCGGGTGGCCGAGGCAACCAGGTCGATCGCAGGAAAAACCCGCCGGTCCGCAAGGTCGCGCGAGAGGACCAGTTCGCTGTTTCCCGTCCCCTTGAATTCCTCGAAGATCACCTGATCCATCCGGGATCCGGTGTCGATCAGAGCGGTGGCGACGATCGTGAGAGACCCCCCGCCACGAACCTTCCGGGCACTTCCCAGAAGCCGCTTCGGTCGTTCGAGCGCCGTCGCGTCCAATCCCCCGCTGAGCGTCCGGCCACTGCCGTCCTCCGAGGTGTTGAAGGCTCGAGCGAGACGGGTGATCGAGTCCAGAATGATCACCACGTCCTCACCCATCTCGACCCTGCGCCGGGCACGCTCGATCGTGATCTCGGCCAGCGCGACATGGCGATCGGCGGGGAAATCGAACGATGACGCGATCACCTCTCCAAAGCCGCACATCTCCATCTCGGTGATTTCTTCGGGCCGCTCATCCACCAGGAGAATCATGAGCTTGCATTCGGGATGATTTCGCTCCACCCCCTCGGCCACCCGCTGCAGGATCGTCGTCTTCCCGGCCTTGGCCGGAGCGACGATCATCGCGCGCTGCCCCTTGCCGAGCGGACAGAACAGATCCACGACGCGATTCGTGTAGTCGGGATTCCCGTGGACATCCCGAACGTCACACTCGAGCCGCAGCTGCTCGTCGGGGTGCATGGCGCTCAGCCGGTCGAAGTCCGGGCGACCTCGCGCCTCCTCGGGAGGACGGCCGTTGACGAGCTGCAGGCGCTGCAGCGGTGGCGCCTTCCCACTTTTCGGGCGCCCGCCAACCGTACCCGAGAGGTCATCACCGGTTCGTAACCCGAATCGGCTGATGAGCTTCCCGCTCACGTAGATGTCATCGTTGGAAGGGGCGTAGCCCGCTTCCTTTCGTCGGATGAAGCCAGAGCCGCTGGAAAGCACTTCCAGCACGCCCAAAAATTGATCGTCGGTCACGGTATCTTGGGGAGGATGGATCCGTGGAAAAGGCGGATCTCGAAACGAAGTCCGAGCCTGCGCCGGGAACCCCGAGGACACGAAGGGGTTCCGAAAAAGTGACGCTACAGCGTACTGCCCTTTTGCCTCGCTGACAAGGGCCGGCGATTCAGGCGACATCGTCCCGGTCCTTTTGGAGCCGTCGATCCCATGTCCGTTTCTCCCCCGATCAGGCGAAATCACCGATGAGACCCCCACCTACACCCGATCGGGCCGATCCGGACGCCGAGCCGGCGGAACCGACGGAGTCCGGGGCACCGGAACAGCGTGCTCCCTTGAGTCAGGTTGGGCTTCTGGCCCTCACACCCTTCCTCCTCCTGGCGCTCTTCTTCCTTCTGGACGGATGGCTGCGTGGGAGCTGAGACAGTGGCTCGCGCCCCGAATCTCGCACCAGGACTGCCACCTGTCTCGATCCGGAGACAATGCATGTCCCCTATTCCGGTCACCCGGAGCCCTCGGGCGGCCAAGGACCCGGATGTTGCGGTCGTTCCGGGCACGAGGGCGGATGGCATGAAGCATGCACCCGGAGGGACTGGAGGGTTTGCCCGTCGTTCGGCCCCACAGTCGGAGAATGCACCATGAGGAATGCTGTCGAGTCTCGGAACCCGCTCCTCTTCACCCTCCTCCTCGCGTCGCTTCTGTGGTCGCCCCAGCTGGGTGAAGCGCAGCAGTTCGCCGCATCGGTCTGGGACCTGCCCCCGGCCCATTCCCATGCGCTCTGGGACGGAGTCCACCTAGGCGTCACGGCGGCCGCCGCCAATGTCGGCGTTCACGTCAGCCTCGGCAGCTCCGCGTGGCGGAGCAGCAGTGCGACTGCGTTCGGCTGGACCTCGGGCCGACACGCCTACCAGTCCGCGCAGTGCTGGGACATCTGGTATGATCCCTGGGCGTATTATCACCCCTACTGCGACTGGGGCTGGTATGCGTTCGGATATCATCCGGGATGGTGGCCGCCGGCCGTTCACCACCGTCCACGCGCAAGCTACCGCTCGAGATTCGCCTTCTCCCTCACGATCGGGGGGGGATGGCATTCGCCGTACTATGACCCCTGGTTCTATGGCTGGCACCCGGTGCGCGCCTACCCGGTCTATCGCACGGTCTACGTCGCTCCCCCGGTCCGATGGATCCATCGTCCTCCTCCCACGAGAACCGTGTACGACCCATGGCGTCCGACGCAGGTTCGTACCGCCGGAACCTGGAAGGAGGACCCCCGCACCGCGGCCCCGGCTCCGGGCACCGGACGGGTTGCGGTGCCCCGCGGCACGGCCACTTCGACCGGCTCCGACGCGCCCCGCTCCGCGTCTCCTGCCACCGGAACCCGTCCCGCTACATCCCGGGACGGGGGCGACATTCGGTCTGCCGCTCCACCACCGGACCTGAGGACCCGAATCGGGAACCCGTCTCGCGAGAACCCGCGGGCGACGGCGACAGACGCACCGAACCACGGTTCCTCCCCGTCGTCGGCGTCCACGACCCCGCAGCGTCAATCGTCACCGCCGGCCGCGTCGGCCACTCCGCCGCGTCAGTCGTCGCCTCCGGCCGCGTCGCGCACTCCGCCGCGTCAGTCGTCGCCGCCGGCCGCGTCGCGCACTCCACCGCGTCAGTCGTCACCTCCGGCCGCGTCGGCCACTCCGCCGCGTCAGTCGTCACCGCCGGCCGCGTCGCGCACTCCACCGCGTCAGTCGTCACCTCCGGCCGCGTCGCGCACTCCACCGCGTCAGTCCTCGCCTCCGGCCGCGTCGCGCACTCCACCGCGTCAGTCGTCACCGCCGGCCGCGTCGCGCACTCCGCCGCGTCAGTCGTCACCACCGGCCGCGTCGCGCACTCCACCGCATCAGTCATCACCGCCGGCCGCGTCCAGGACTCCGCCCAGGGGCGGCCCACCGGGCGGGCGCTGATCAGCCGGGAACGAACGCACCCTCGGACACAGCCCGGGCCACGGCGCTCAGATCGGGGGCGGGCGGGCGATCGTCGCCGAGCGGTTCCACCATTCGGCGAACGGCCGCGTATGCGGATTCGACTCCGGAGCCTCCCTTCAGGGGCCGTCGGAATTCCAGGCCCTGAGCCCCGGCAATCAGTTCAGCTGCAGCCACGACCTCGAGCAGCGAGCTGGCCCGACGGGCCTTTCGCGCAGAGGCGAGCCCCATCGAAACATGGTCCTCCTGATTCGCGGAAGTCGGGACTGAATCGACGGACACGGGGTGAGACAGGACCCTGAGCTCGGCCAGCAGGTCGACCACCGTGACCTGAAGGATCATGAATCCCGAGTGCAGTCCCGGATTCGGGCTCAGAAATGCCGGAAGGCCAGACAGGTCGGGATTCAGGAGCCGCTCCAGGCGACGTTCGCTCACCGCCGCGAGGTCGGCGATCGCGATACACAAGTAGTCGAGCGCCTGCGACACGACCTGCGCATGGAAATTCCCGGCGCTGATCACGGACCCCGAATCCGGAAAGATCAGCGGATTGTCGGTGACGGCATTCGCCTCGCGACTCAGGATGTCGCGCACGTATGCGAAGGTCGACCGGGCTGCCCCGTGGATCTGGGGCATGCACCGCAGGCAGTAGGCGTCCTGCACCCTGGGATCGCCGTGACGATGCGACTCCCTGATCTCGGAGCCGGCGAGCAGCGACATCAGCCGCGCCGCACTCTCGATCTGACCGGCCTGCCCTCGTGCCTCGTGGACTTCCGGTCGGAAGGCCTCGGGCGTCCCCTTGAGGACCTCGAGGCTCATCGCACCCGCGACTTCGAGCGTTTCGAGCACTCGGGCGGCCCGTAGCAGCGCGAGGATGCCCAGCGCCGTCGTGGCCTGGGTCCCGTTGATCAGCGCCAGGCCCTCCTTCGCTTCGAGCTGGAGCGGATCCAGCCCGTGCTCCGCGAGCACGTCGGAAGCCGGGCGGGTCGATCCGGGGTCCCCCGGATCGAGAAATTCCCCTTCACCGATCATCGGGAGTGCCATGTGCGCGAGGGGCCCGAGGTCTCCGCTTGCCCCCACGGATCCGGTCTCCGGGACCGCCGGGTGCAGCTTCAGGTTCAGAAACTCGAGAAGCCTGTGAATCACCTCGGCGCGGACTCCCGAGTAGCCACGCGCAAGTGCGTTCGCCCGAAGAAGCAGGAGCGCCCTGACCTCGACCTCGGAAAGGTGAGCCCCCCAGCCGGCCGCATGACTTCTGAGCAGATTCCGCTGCAGTGCAATCTGATCGTCCTTCGGGATCCGGATGTCGGCCAGACGCCCGAATCCGGTCGTGACCCCGTAGACGACCTCGTCCGATTCGGCCTTTTCCTTCACCAGGTCCCGCGACCGATGCACGGCGGCGAGGGCGGCGTCCGAGATCCCCACGACCGCAGCGCTCCGTGCGATCGATTCGACTTCTTCCAGGGTGAGCGAACGTCCGTCGAGTTCAATCATCGGCCACTCCGGGCGAAGGCCAAAAAAACAGCGGTGAGGAGCCCCGGTCGGGAGCCCTTCACCGCTGGAGCGTCCGTAACGGTCTCGTGGACCATCGGGAAGCACGCGCGACCTGCAGGATCGCGACGGGACCCTGGCGATACGGCACAAGGCGCCGGTCGGAATCGAACCGACGATGGAGGATTTGCAGTCCTCTGCCTTACCACTTGGCTACGGCGCCG
>REBS01000037.1 GCA_007692605.1 Gemmatimonadales bacterium | reverse complement strand
GCTCTGGGGGTTCTTCCTTTCGCAGGGTGTTGGGGCTCGCCCCGCAGAGTGCCCCGCGACGGGTGCCCCGGGGGATGGGGGGCTCGACGGGGGGCGATGCGACGGCGGGTTGTCGGGATGGTCGTCCTTATCTCATGCCGCTCGAAATCGCGAGCGGGTACCCGTCCACCGCAGGGGAACAACTTCACTCTCGGTTCAGGGGAGCAGAGTCAGCCAACATCGACCGCCTGTCGTTGGAGTTCCTCTCGGAGAATCCCCTCGGCGAGCTGTCGGTCACGCGCTCTTCCCACACGGAGAGCATCGACGAGCGTCAACCAGTGATAAAGAGCTGGATTCCTTGACACGAATTCGGGGGCGGATGCGCACAACGGAAGGAGGGCATGTCCTCGAATCTCACCCTTGGGGCTGGGCCACACGATCGGGTCTGTTCCGGAAAGGCGCTTCGCGAGGGGAGGCCCTGAGTGAGCCGTCGGAATCCCCTGAATATCTGGACCAAGCTGCCCTGGGAATACGTATGGAACACCGTGGACGATCAATTCCGACAGGGCAGGGATGTTCACCGACCCCGCGTCGGCCAGAAACAGACGAGCCTGTTCCAGCCGCTTCACGGAGTTGTGCGCTTCCCCCAGGCTGAGCCCGACATCACGGGCGAGGCTTCGATAGGAAAACCTGGGCGTCAGCACCAACTGGGAAAGACGCATGGTAGTAGTTTGAAAGTCCTGCGGCTCTCATGGCATCGGTTCAGCGGATACGATTCAAAAGTGCCGATCCAAAGCGGGCGCTTTTCTCAGCTCGGGAGTGCGGGAGAATGAACGACATGACGCGGTTTCTCGGCGGGTCGATCCTGGGCTGGATCCTTTTTCTGGGGATCGCCGAGGGCGCCGAGGCCCAGGTGATCGAGGACTGCGAGGAGCCCTGCGGAATCGAGGTGACCGAGATCGCGATGCTCGGCGGTGACGACGCCGGAGTCGGGTTTGTGGGACGCCCCCGATCATTGGCCCGGCTGAGTGACGGCCGATTTCTCCTGGCGGACTTCCACGAGGGTGACCGCATCAAGATCTACGGACCCGACGGCACGTATCAGCGTTCGGTCGGCCGGCGGGGAGAGGGGCCGGGAGAGTACGGCTCCGTGGCCTCGATCACGCGACTCGCAGGGGACACGATCGAGGTCTACGATGATGCGTCGTTCAATGACCGGATCACGATCCTGACCTCGGACTTCCAGGTGGTGGAGACGCGCAGGACGGGGTTACCGACGGGTCCACGTACGATGACCACCCTCTCGGACGGATCCAGGGTGATGAACCGAATCATACACTCTCCTGCGATCATCGGGCTGCCACTGCATACGGTATCGCCGGAGGGGGAACTCGTTCGGTCCTTCGGTGCCGATCCTCCGATCGAGGACCTGAGGAATGGCCAGCTGCACTTCCGGTGGCTTGCGACTGCGTCCGATTCAACCGTCTGGGCCGCTCACCGGGTCCGGTACACGATCGAGGAATGGAGCGTCGAGGGGAATATGATGCGCGAACTGACTCGGCAGGTGCCCTGGTTCCCGCCGGTCGAGCGGGGTGGCTTTATCGATGCAGAGTCACCGCCGAATCCGGAACTGGGTCCGATTCATTCGGATCGAGCCGGTTTGCTCTGGGTCGTGGTGCAGGTCCCGAGCGCGAATTGGGAGGAGGCTCTCGAGATGCAACCGGATCCCTACGGTCGGCAGCGGCTCGTGCCCGGCAACCCGCGCCTCTACCAGGACGCGCTGATCGAGGTCATTGATCCGGGGACCGGTCGCATCGTGGCCCGGACCCGGACCGACCATCGCATACTGGGATTCGTTGCGGATGGTCTCGTCTACACCTATGACGAGACCGAGTCGATGGAGCCGGTAGTGAGGATTCTGGAGCTCAGTTTGGCCGCAGGCGCCTCTCGCTGAAGACGGTTCATGGACGTAGTCGGCAGAGGCGACTGGACTGAACTTCACTCCTTCAGGCCCCGGTTCTGGAGAGGTCCCGCCGAGGAACCGGCTTGATTCTCTTCAGGGTGTCACCTGTGTCCCGCCCTGCATGAAGCAGATCCCACTCCGCGTTACCGGGCGGGATCCGGGATCAGGACCCCTCCGGAACCCGGAGTTCGGGAATCGCTTGTGTACCCACCGTGCGCCCCTCCCCGGTCACGATCCGACGGTGATAGTCGACCTGACCCAGATGATAGGAGAGGTGGGACGCCAGGTGCATCAGGAAGTCCCGTGTCGGGATCGAGCTTCCCCCGACCTCGACGGGATATGGATCGTCGAGCCGGCCGGGGTCGAAGTGCGTCAGGGTGGCGTCGATCGCGCGCGAAGCGAACTCGATCTCTTCGAGGATGCGGTCACGTCCGAGGGCCCGCCCCTCGAACTCCGCGGCGCGGTCCCGAACGTAGCCGGTGTCCCCCAGGATCGCCCCGACGAAGTGCTGAAGATTGCCCGCGATATGAAGCGCCAGCGTACCGCCGGAATTGGCGATCCCCGAAGGAATGGTCCAGATCGACGCGTCGTCGGGATACGCTTCGATCTCGCGCCGAAGGGCGTTCAGTTCTCGCAACATCAATGCGCGGATCGTCGGAAGCGGCATATCGCGGTTCATCCCGGGTCGGAGTCGCTCGACGGAAACGCCGTCAGTATGTGGTCACGCCTTCCATACGACAAGGCCCGCCGCCCGGTTGCCGGAATCGCGCTCGGGGTCCTTGGAATGCGAGAACGGGTCGCACCTCAGCGCCTCAGACCTTTTCCTTTCACACGATCGCCAATGTGACTATCTTGGTCACATACCATCGGAATGGAGGGGACCACATGCCTGACAAGTCTCATGTCGGAGTGGGCCGGCTCAAGGCCCGACTCAGTGAGTACCTGGCCCGCGCCCGGGCTGGAGAAGAGGTCGTGATCACCTCCAGGGGAACGCCCATCGCACGGCTCGCACCTCTCGTGGGGACGGACGCGGTGGACGGGCACCTCGCCCGGCTCGTGCGCGCCGGCGTCGTTCGGGAGCCCCGATCCGCCCTTCCTCCTTCCTTCCTGGACACTCCTCGACCGGTCGATCCGGGCGGGCGAAGTCTCGACGTGGTCCTCGAGGAACGCGGCGAAGGCTGGTGAGGTTCTGGGACACCTCCGGCGTCGTGCCACTCCTTCTGCAGCAGGAGGCCTCCGATGTGGTACGCCCGCTTCTCGAATCCGACCCGATGATCGCGGCCTGGTGGGGCACGCCGGTGGAATGTGCGTCGGCTGCGGCCCGGCTCCGACGCGAGGGCCTGCTCACGGTCGACGAGGAGGTCCAGGTCCTCGCCCTCCTCGAGGACCTCGAGGGGGCATGGTTTGAAATCCGCCCTTCCGAGCCGTTGCGTCGGGAGGCCGGCCGCCTCCTGCGGACGCACTCGCTCAAGGCTGCCGATGCTCTCCAGCTCGCCGCAGCGATCACATGGGCGGGTCCAGACCGGAAGAGCGAGATCGTCACCCTGGACGAGCGCCTGGCTCTGGCGGCCCAACTCGAGGGCTTCACGGTCCTGCCGGGTCCTGCCGGGCTGACGGAAGACCGTCCGCCTCTGCCTTGATCCGTGACGCCCGACTTGACCACGCCGCACCCAAACATGTACAATAATGCTGTACAATTCATCTGGAGATGCAATGATGGCAACCAAGGTTTCCTACAGCTACGCCCGGCAGCACCTCGCTTCCCTCCTCGATCAGGCCGAGGATAATCAGGAGGCAGTCTATATCTCCAGGCGCAATCGGGAGGAAATGGTCCTCCTTCCCGCAGCCGAGTACCGTTCCGTCGAAGAGACGGCTCATCTCCTCCGCTCTCCGGAGAACGCCCGCCGGCTCCTCCGAGCGCTTCAGCGTGCACTCGAGGCCGACGTGAAGCCAAGCACTCTCCCTGAACTCCGGAGGGACGTTGGCCTCGAAGAAGCGGAAGACTGATCCATCTGATGATCAGCAGCTTTCTGTCTTCCAGGACGAGTTTCGTGATGACCTTCGCTTCTGGGTCCAGACCGATCGAAAGATCGCATTGCGAATCCTGAAACTCGTTGAAGCCGTGCTCCGCGATCCCTTTCGAGGCATCGGCAAACCCGAGCCCCTCCGCCACCTCGGCCCCAACATCTGGTCCCGGCGGATCACTCAAGAACATCGACTGGTCTACCTGGTGCGCGATCAACGCATCGACTTCCTGATGTGTCGCTATCACTACTGATCCTACCTTGAGAAGCCCCTCGCCCTCAGGACCCGCGGGATACTCCCGTCACCATTCGGGACCGTGCTCGAGGGCGGTCACCCGGGCTCGCGCCCCTCGATCCGGTAGACCACCACGTGCTGGACCTCGAACTCGTCCATCCAGCGGCCGAGCAGCCGGTCTCCTCGGATCTCGTGCACCACCAGGCCAGCGGGGACGGGCACCGATCCCAGATACGCGCCCGCGGGATCGAAGACGTACAGGATTCCGGCTTCGATCGGTGTGCCCCGTGGGTAGTCCCGCACCCAAAGATGGTCGCTGTCGTCCACCAGGAGCGGACCGTGGTGGGGGAAGTGGGGTGGGGAGTCGATTTCGCCGATGAGGTCCCTGAGAACCTCCTCGGGAGTGTTCGGATTCGATTCGACCATGGCCTGGATCCAGGCATCACGGTCGGCCTGAACGACCGGGTCCGGCTGGGCGTCGAGCCGGACCAGCCGCTCCAGCGTTCCATCGAGCCCGTACATGCGGACCTCGAAGCGATCTCCGGGGCCGTACACGAGGGTGCGCCCATGCGCGGTGAACACTCCTGCAGCCCCGAAGATGTACTGCGAGCGCTCGGTCTCTCTGCGGACGGTCTGATGGTCGAAGAGCCCGAAGCTCCGGACGACCTCTCCCTCCAGATCGACCCGAAGGAGCTCCATCTGGGTTCGCAGGACGCCCAGCGCCTCGGGATCCAGGGGCTGATACTGCGCCAGGAGGAGAGATCCATCCTCGAACTGTCCCCGGTGCGTTCCCTGCCTCTCTCCCGACTCACCGGTCGGAACGAAGCGCCGCACGTACGCTCCCTCCGGATCGAAGACCGAGACCGCCCGGTAGAGGTCGACGGCCATGATCGAGTCTGCGGGGCCGAGGTACACCCTCCAGAGCTGGGTGAACTCCCCGGGGCCCTCTCCCGACCTGCCCAGGGTCTGCAGGTGGGTGCCCTCCAGGTCGAAGATCCGAAGCTCGTCCGTCTGACCGTCGACCACTCCAACCCGGTCGCCCGGCAGGAAGGCGGAGTGCCACACCCCGTGCAACTGGTAGGGTCCCGAGGCGTCGGGCGACCCGATTCGGAGCTCGGGTTCGGCGCTCAGGGTCCACCCGTCGTCTCCCCACGCCGGCCGGGTGTGTGTGCTTTCGGCGATCGCGACGCCGGCGCTGTCACGGAGGATCGTACCGTCGGTCGAGTTGGCGTCGGTGCCGCAGGCGGTCAGGAGTGCGGTCACGAGGAGCGTGGTGCCCAAGAGGGTCGTGGGTCCGCGGGAGGTCGTCGGAGGGTGCCGTGAGTCCATCGAGGCCTTCCGTGTTCGAGTCGCGATTCGCTCAGAGTAGCCCGGGTTCCCCTGCGCTGCCAATCGCGAACGGCTGGTCGGCTTCCATGGCGACTATCGCTTGAAGTAGTCGATCCGTATGTTGTCGTAGGCATCTAGTGGCGCGTTGCCCGTCTGCCGATTTCGCCGCTGGAGGGATGATCCAGGATGAGACACGGGAACGGGGGACCGATCAACTTCGCAGGCCCGTTGGGTGCCAGTATGCTCGCGGTCAGCCTTGTCTTCGCAAGTCCTGGCACCGCCCAGCCCCTCTTCGCCCTGCAGTCGTCAGCGGAGCAGTGCCGAATCGAAGTTCGATCGGGACCGACGCTCGGTGCGCTGGAGGATTCGGCCTCACTTACCAATCCGGTGGGCTTCGACGTAGCTCCGGCTCCTGCCTCGAATGGATGGGTCGTGGGCGACCCGGACCAGGAATACGTTCTTTCCTACGATGCCGAGGGGCAGTTTCAGGGTCGATTCCTGCCGTGGGGAGAAGGCCCGGGGGAGGTGAGGTTGCCCAATCGGACCGAGTTGGACCCGTCGGACTCCCTCTGGATTGCAAGCGGCCTTGGGCGTGCGGTCGTCGTGGGAGCGGATGGGGGGAGCCGAACGATCGTATCCCCCGAGCAGTACGGCGTGGATGGTCATACGCCAGCTGGATTTCCGTTCGCTACCATGGGCTGGCTGCAGGTCGACGATCAGGACCAGGTCGTCCCGGGCAGTACCTATCTGGGGGCGATCGTGATGGACCGGGACGGCAACGCACTTTGGACACTGGGGCCCGTCCGGCAATCCCCCAGCGCCCAGTCGAGACCTCCTCAGCGATCCACGCACCCGTTCGGTCTGGCTGCCATGGGAGATTCGGTATTCTGGGGCACGGCACATCGCAGGGTCGACCCCGATGCCTGGGTGGCTCGCTGGACGGCCGAGGGCGCCGAGACGTTCGTCCGGGCGGAGGAAGTAGCGGATCTGCTCGGCCACCGCACCTCCGAACTTCGTTCTCCCTTCACCGGCTACGTGATCGGGATGATTCCGGATGGATCGGGGGGTGCCTGGGGGCTCGCCCGTTCGCCGGCAGTGACCGAGAGACAGGAGGAGGAGATTCGCCGGGAGCATGTCGACTCGCTGGAGGGAGAGCCCAGAGCCACATCGGTGGTCACCTATCATCCTTCGGTCGCGAACCGGGTGCATGCGACGGTGCTCTTTTACCTGTCGAGCGACGCCGAACTCACCGATGCGGTCCTCCTCGAGGGCATGCCACGCGGCTTCGCGGACCGGAACCGCTACTACACCCTGGAGGAGACGGACGAGGGAGTCCTCCAGGTGAAGATCTGGGAATTTTCGCGGAGTTGCGACGAGAGCTGAATCGCCGCTGACGACATCGAGCCGATGGAGCCGATCGTCAAAACCCAACCGTAGGCCTTCCTGCGAACCGTTCGAGCATGGCGGAGTCGGCGAGGGGAACCCCCGGGCGGCTCGGGGGGATTTGGAGGGCATCCCCTCATCCCGGAGTCGAGTGATGTTCGGTCCATCGAAGCACGCTTCCCACCGCCCCTCCCTGCGCCGTTGCCCGTCCGGCAGCGGGCTGGTCGTCGCCCTGATCGCGCTGACCGGAGCGGGGTGCGTGGACCTCTCCTCGCCATCGTCGCCCGAGCAGATCGACTTCCAGTGCCAGATCCCTGAAAATGAGGTGGTGGCCACGGGCTCCGGACGGGACGGACTTCCGTCGCTGCAGAACCCCGAGATCGTGGGGGTGAACCACAGCGGGGCCAACTACCTGGCCGACGAGGATCGGGTCATCGCGCTCGACCTCGACGGGACCCGGCTGGCCGTCCCCCTGAACATTCTCTGGTATCACGAGGTGGTGAACCTTGAGCCGGG
>REBS01000131.1 GCA_007692605.1 Gemmatimonadales bacterium | reverse complement strand
AGATCGAGCGGGTCGTCGAGATCCTCTGCCGACGCAAGAAGAACAACCCGGTCCTGATCGGGGAGCCCGGAGTCGGGAAGACCGCCATCGTGGAGGGTCTGGCCCAGCTCATTTCGAAGGGCGAGGTCACCGAGGCGCTCCGGGACCACCGGGTTCTGGCGCTGGACATGGCTGCCGTGATCGCGGGGACCAAGTATCGGGGTCAGTTCGAGGAGCGGCTCAAGGCCGTCATGAACGAGATCTCGCAGAACCGCACCGTCATCCTCTTCATCGACGAGCTGCACACCCTGGTCGGCGCGGGTGCCGCCGAGGGCGCGATCGATGCGTCGAACATGCTCAAGCCGGCACTCGCCCGCGGTGAGCTCCAGTGCATCGGGGCCTCGACGCTCAACGAGTATCGCAAGTACATCGAGAAGGACGGGGCGCTCGAGCGACGCTTCCAGCCGGTCGTGGTCGACCCGCCGGGAGTCGAGGAAACGGTCGAGATCCTGAAGGGTCTGCGGGTTCACTACGAGGATCACCACAAGATCACGATCCCCGACGAGACGCTCGACTCCGCGTCGAGGCTCTCGGACCGCTACATCACTGACCGCTTCCTTCCGGACAAGGCGATCGATGTGATCGACGAGGCCGGAGCCCGCGCCCGCATCGCGTCGCAGGTTCCGCCGCCGGACATGGACGAGCTCAAGGACGAGCTCTCGGAGATCTCCGAGCGCAAGGAATCCGCGATCCGCGATCAGGACTTCGAGCGTGCGGCGGAGCTGCGTGACGAGGAGCGAGGGGTGCAGCAGCGAATCCGGGACCGCCAGGAGAGCTGGGAAGAGGAGCGCAAGCAGAATCGCCCCTCGATCGGGCCCGAAGAGGTCGCCTTCATCGTGTCGCGGTGGACCGGGATTCCGGTGACGCGGCTGCGTCAGGCCGAGACCGAGCGGCTCGTCAACATGGAAGACGAGCTGCACAAGCGGGTGGTGGGCCAGGACGATGCGATCGAAGCGATCTCCCGAGCGATCCGACGGAGTCGAGCCGGGCTCAAGGATCCGCGTCGCCCCATCGGCTCGTTCATTTTCTCCGGTCCCACCGGTGTGGGGAAGACCGAGCTCGCCCGAGCTCTGGCCGAATTCCTCTTCGCGGATCGGGAAGCGCTGATCCGGGTCGACATGAGCGAGTACATGGAGAAGTTCTCGGTCTCCCGTCTGATCGGTGCGCCTCCGGGCTACGTCGGCTACGAGGACTCCGGGACGCTCACGAAGGCCGTGCGTCGTCGCCCCTACTCGGTCGTCCTGCTCGACGAGATCGAGAAGGCCCACCCCGACGTCTTCAACCTGCTGCTTCAGGTGCTGGACGAGGGGCACCTGACGGACAACTACGGGCGTGTGATCGACTTCAAGAACACCGTGCTCATCATGACCTCGAACCTGGGAGCCCGTGACATCACCAAGGGCGGAGGACTCGGCTTCCACACCGCCGACCCGCAGTCCAGCTACGATGTGATGAAGAACAAGGTGCGCGAGGAGATCGAGCGCGCCTTCAACCCCGAGTTCCTCAACAGGGTTGACGACACGATCGTATTCCACCCGTTGACCCGGGAGCAGATTGGCGAGATCGTGCACATCCTCCTGAAGGATGTTCGCAAGCGGTTGGAGGACGAGGAGCTGACGCTGAAGATCTCCGATGCGGCGATCGACTTCCTGGTGGAGAAGGGGTACGACAAGAAGTTCGGTGCTCGACCGCTGCGGCGTGCGATTCAGCGCTACCTGGAAGACCCGCTCTCCGAAAAGATCCTGGTGGCCGAGTTCGGCCCAGGCGCGGAACTCGAGGTGGACCTCGATCCCGACGGGGAACAGCTGGCGATTCGAACCGCGTCGGCGACCAAGACCTGACATCCAAGTCTCGGGACGCGTTGCGGGTCGGCGCCGATCCGGTGATCATCAACTCCTACAACCTGCTCATTCCGATATTGCCGAGCGCAGAAGTCATGACTGACACGTTTTCAAGGTCGCCCCGAGGGCGGCGTGCCCTGTGGTTTCGCACGCTCCTCCTGACGGCGGCACTCCTTCTGCCCGGCGCGCTCTCGGGCCAGGTTGGGGACGATCCGACAGCCGCGGGCGGCCCCGGGGTGGTTCTGGATTCCATCGATGTGCAGGGGAACCGCATGGTCGAGCGCTCCGCGGTGCTCAGCACCTTCGCGGTGCCCACGGGGACCCGGATCACCTATCGGGAGCTGCAGGAGGGTCAGCGACGACTCTGGGCCACCGGCCGCTTCTCGGACATGACGCTGAGTGTCCGCGGTGGGGACGACGACCCGGTGATTCTCGTACTGAGGATCGAGGAGCGACCCACGATCCGGCGTCTCGAGATCGTGGGGGCCCAGAACCTGACCGAGCGTAACATCCGAGATGCGCTCGAGCTCAGTCCGGGAGACATCTATCAGCCGGACCGCATCGCGAAAGCGCGCGACTTCATCCGCGGGGAGCTCGCTCAGAAGGGGATCCCCTTCGCTCAGGTCGAGGCGATCGAGACCCCCGTCGAAGACAGTCCTTCGCAGATCGACCTGACGGTTGAGATCCAGGAGGGTCAGCGGGTCGCGATCGCGGAGGTGCGTTTCAGCGGGAACAACGCCTTTTCGGACTCCGAGCTCCAGCGCGCGATGGGGTCACGCCAGGAGGGTTTCTGGTGGTTCCGTACCGGGACCTTCGAAGAGGCCACCCTCGAGGAGGATCTCACGGTCCGACTGCCGGACTTCTACGCCTCGCAGGGATATCTGGACGCCCAGGTGCTCTCGGACACACTCATCATCGATCCATCGTCGGGGAAGGGTCGCCTCGAGATCGGCGTCGAGGAAGGTCCGCGCTATCGGGTGGCCTCCTTCGGGATCGAGGGGAACCGCCGCTTTCCGACGGAACAGCTCGAGCAGTATTACCAGACGGAGGAAGGGGGCCTTCTTCAGTCGCTGGGGCTTCGCCGCCCCGCGACCGAGGGTCCGGACATCTTCGATCAGATCGCGTATTTCGAGGCCGTTCAGCGCGTGGGAGAGCTCTATCGGAACCAGGGATACCGCTATGTGCAGGTCGACCCGTTGATCGAGCGCGTGTCGGCGGAGGACTCCGACGGCGACCCCGAGGTACAACTCACCTGGCGGATCCGGGAGGGCGATCCGGCCTACATTCGGCGCATCAACATCGAGGGCAATTCCTTCACCCATGACCGGGTGATCCGGGAACAGATCTTCATGCTGCCCGGCTCAGTCTATTCCGAACAGGACATCCTTCGTAGCTACCAGGCCATTTCGGGTCTCGGCTTCTTCGAAACGCCGCTCCCATTTCCGAACATCGATGAAGATCCGCAGACCGGAGACGTCGACATCACCTTCGTCGTAGAGGAGCGTCCCACCGGCTCGATCAACTTCGGGACCGCGATGGGCGGCGTCACCGGGGTTTCGGGATTCCTCGGCTATGAGCAGCCCAATCTCTTCGGGCAGGCGAAGTCGGGGAGTCTGCGATGGGATTTCGGGCGTTTCCAGAACAACTTCGTGCTGCAGTACAGCGACCCCGCCCTCTTCCAGTCCCGGGTGAGCGGGAGCCTCTCGCTCTTCAACAGTCGGGACCAGTTCTTCTCGTTCGCGACGGGTGAGCGGGTGCGTCGTGGGTTCCTCACCCGCTTCGGCGTCCCGATCCCGGGAGCGCAGAGAACTCGGGCGTTTGTCGGTTACTCGCTGTCCCGCACGAACTACAATCTGCGCGGCGGCGTCGATGACACCTCGCTCTTCGGACGGCCTCCCGGAACCCAGAGTCAGGTTTCCGTCGGCATGCGGCGCTTCACACTCGACTCCCCCCTCTTTCCGACCGTCGGTTCGGAACTCTCGTGGACCACGGAGTTCAACGGAGGCATTCTCGGTGGAGACGGCGATTTCGCGAAACACATCGCCGAGGGACAGTGGTGGGTCCCGGTGGGCCAGATCGGGAGTGGCGGCCCCGCGTCCAGGCCGGTCATCATGTCGCTCGGCCTCTCGGCACGAGGCGGAGCGATCGTCGGCGACGCCGACAACTTTCCCTTCGACCGATTCTGGCTCGGCGGTGTACAATTCGGGGAGACGCTGAGAGGGTACGAGGAGACGACCATCACTCCCCGTGGGTACTTCCCGAGAGGGTCCTCTCAGATCGCTGACATCGAACGACTGGGAGACGCATTCCTGGTTCTCGGTGCGGAGTACGCGATGCGGCTGAGTGACGCCATCTCACTGTCCGCCTTCTATGAAGCCGGTAACGTCTGGCGGAATGTGCGGGAGGTCGATCCGACCCGGCTGGTGCGGGGAGCGGGTGTGGGCATTCAGGTCGTGACCCCGTTCGGGCCCATCGGGCTCGATTACGCCTACGGCTTCGACCAGCCGGTGCCGGGGTGGCAGCTTCACTTCCGGATGGGCGGCGGGGGGCCGTTCTGATCGGAGATCACTGGAAGCACGACAGGCAAGGCCCCGCGTTGCGGCCTGCCTCAACCCAATGGAGATTCAGGATGCGAATTTCTGCGTTCGTACTCGCGGGCCTGCTCCTTCTGGGGTCCGCCACGGCCCTCGAAGGACAGAACGCCCGAATTGGATTCATCGATTCCGAAGTCATCCTCCAGGCCGCACCCGGTGCCATGCAGGCCCAACAGGCCTTCGACCAGGACATGGAGCGGTATCGGCAGGAAATCCAGCGCCTCGGGCAGGAACTCGAGAATCTGATCGACAGCTATCAGCGTCAGCAGTCTGCACTGAACCCCGAGGCGAGGGAGATTCGGGAGCAGGAGATCCGACTCAAGGAGACGCAGTTTCAGCAACGGGTCGAGGAACTCGAGATGGAGGCGGCCGAGCGCCAGCAGGAACTGGTCGAGCCGATCCTTCAGGAGATGACCGATGCGATCGAGAGCATCCGCTCCGAAGGCAACTATGCGATGATCTTCGACGCGGCCCAGCGCTCGATCATCGCCGCCGATCCGGCGCTCGACCTGACCGACGAGGTGATCCGTCGGCTCCAGCAGAACTCCGACAGAGACAACTGAGTCGCGAGGCGGCGGGATCGTGAGATCGCGGGCCACTCCTTCCCCTGTTCGGGGGGGGGGGTGGCCCGTTTTCATGTTCAGCGGGGAGATCCATCCAATGAGCAGTTTTCCACGATACGAACGGGTGAGAGACTCGGTGCCTCTCTCCGAGTTGAGCCGCTGGGTCGACGGACACCTTCTCGGCGAGGGTGATCCCGAGATCCAACGAATCGTCCCCCTCGCTCAGGCGGAAGCGGGGGAGATGGGACTCCTGGCTGCGCGTGGCTACCTGGGAGAGCTGGCGGAGAGTTCCGCGGCCGCGTTCCTGGTGTCGGAGGAACTCGCCGGTGAGCTGCCGGACGGGGGGCCTCCTGCGCTGGTCGTGCCCGATGCGCACCAGGCTCTGGCCATCCTCCTCGAGCGGCTGGTACCGGCGACACCGACCGAACCCGAAATCCACTCTACCGCGATCGTCTCCCCTTCGGCCTCGTTGGCCACGGGCGTCTCGCTGGGCCCCTACGCGGTGGTGGAAGACGATGTCACGCTGGGGCGCGATGTGCGGGTCGGTGCCCACTGCGTCATCGGCGCCGGTGTGCAGGTCGGCGAGGAGTCGCGGATCTTTCCGCATGTGGTGCTCTACCCCGGTACGCAGATCGGGCGAAGGGTCTGGATACATTCGGGTGCCCGGCTCGGGGTCGATGGGTTCGGCTATGTCTTTCGGGATGGAGGACATCGAAAGGTCCCTCAGGTCGGACGATGCATCGTCGAAGACGACGTCGAGATCGGCGCGAACACGACGGTCGACCGCGGATCCATCGGTGACACCCGGATCCGTCGAGGCGTGAAAGTCGACAACCTCGTCCAACTGGGTCACAACACCGAGGTGGGAGAGCACACGGTACTCGCGGCGCAGGTGGGGGTGGCCGGATCGACGCGGCTGGGTGCCGGAGTCATGGCCGGGGGACAGGTCGGCGTGGGAGGCCATCTCACGGTCGGTGATGGGGCCCGGCTTTCCGGGCAGGCAGGAATCATCGGGGATGTGCCCGCGGGCGAGACCGTCACGGGGTTTCCGGCCAGACCTCGGCTGGAGTTTCTGCGGTCGATTGCCGCACAGAAGAAGAGTGGTGACCTGCTGCGCAGGGTGCGGTCGCTCGAACGGGCCATGGGAGAGCGGGAGGAGGGTTGACCGTCGGGTCCTGCGGAGCGGGCCCGAGATGTTACATTAGGCGGGTTTAATGCCTACCTCCCGACGAGGCGATGCGTGTCGACGCAGGCGCCCGGGAGGGCGGCGGACATTCATTCCAGATCGGAGCTTCTTCGTCTCATCATGATCGGTCCAGAACACCGAACGCCTGCCGGCCCCGTCACCCTGAGTGGAATCGGAGTCCACACGGGGAAGCCCTCCACGGTCACGATCCTACCCGCAGAGGTCGGAACCGGAATCCGGTTCGTGCGCACGGATCTTCCCGATGCCAACGAGATCCCCGCACGTCTGGAATCCGTGCTCGGAACGGATCTGGGCACCACCATCGGGCATGACGATGTGAATCGCGTCCTGACCGTCGAGCATCTGATGGCCGGCCTCAGCGCGGCGGGAATCAGCACGGCGAGAGTCGAGATCGACGGCGCCGAGCCCCCGATCCTCGACGGCAGTTTCCTGCCCTACCTGCAGGCGCTGCTCGATGTGGGGACCCGCACCCTCGAGGGTGAGGTCCCCGTCATCCGGGTTCGGAAGCCTCTGCATCTGGATGCCGGCGAGGGGACCTCCTACGTCGTCACTCCCGGATCGGGCCTGCGCGTGGCCGGCGCGATCGAATTCGATCATCCGGCCGTGGGTCGGCAGTTCGGGAGCTTCGAACTCACCCCGGAGACCTTCCTCGAAGAGATCGCCGCCGCCCGCACGTTCGGGTTCGAGGACCAGGCGGAAGCGCTGCGGAGCCGGGGACTCGCGCAAGGAAGTTCGCTCGAGAACACGGTGGTGATTGGCCAGGACGGGGTGATGAACGACGGGTTGCGTTTCTCCGACGAATTCCTGCGGCACAAGATCGGGGACCTGGTCGGAGACCTGGCGCTTCTCGGTGCCCGCTTCGAAGGGCAGATCCTGATCGAGCGGCCCAGCCATGCGGGGAATGTCGCGCTGGCGCGGAAGCTCGAGATCGAGAGTCGACGGAGCGGGGAAGGGGACGCCATCGTCGACGCCCAGAAAATTCTGCAGTACCTCCCCCACCGCTATCCAATGCTCCTGGTCGACCGGGTCACCCACTTCGAGCCGGGTCGTCGGATCGTCGGGGTGAAGAACGTGACGATCAACGAGCCGTTCTTTCAGGGACACTACCCGGGCCACCCGATCATGCCGGGGGTGCTGATCATCGAGGCGATGGCTCAGGTCGGCGGGCTTCTCCTGATGGACACCATCGAGAACCCCGACGAAAAGGTGGTCTACTTCATGTCGCTGAACAACGTGAAGTGGAGGCGCCCGGTGACACCCGGCGATCAGATCATCTTCGAACTCGAGCTGCTCCAGTTTCGACGCAGCATCTGCAAGATGCGGGGCGAAGGTTTCGTGGATGGCGCCCTTGTCGCCGAAGCCGAGCTCATGGCACGGGTCGTGGATCGATGAGCGGGCAAGTCGGGACCGGAGTCGAGATTCACGAGACGGCGATCGTGGATTCCGACGCGGAGCTCGCCTCGGGAGTTCGAATCGGGCCGCGGGCCATCATCGGCCCGGGTGTGCGGATCGGAGAGGGGACCGAAATCGGGGCGGGCGTGCTGATCGAGAAGAACACCGAAATCGGACGCGACTGCCGCATCTTCCATGGGGCGGTTCTCGGCTCCGACCCTCAGGACCTGAAGTTCCAGGGAGAGGAGAGCTGGCTTCGGGTCGGCGATCGCACCATGGTGCGCGAGTACGCCACCCTGAACCGAGGCACCTCGTGGTCCGGGCAGACCGTCGTGGGCAGCGACTGTCTCCTCATGGCCTACGTTCATGTGGCGCACGACTGTCACCTTGGCAATCACGTGATCGTGTCGAACGCCACCCAGATGGCGGGTCATGTCTCGGTCGGTGACTGGGTGATCATCAGCGGCCTGGTGGCGATTCATCAGTTCGTCCGGATCGGTGCCCATGCCTTCGTCGGGGGGGCCTCAAGAATCGCGCAGGACGCGGTGCCCTACTGCCGCATCGTCGGGAACCCGCCGAAGCTCTACGGGCTGAACTCGGTGGGGCTGGATCGCCGCGGCTTCAGCCCCGCCGCGCGATCGGCGCTCAAGCGTGCCTACCGGCTGGTGTTCAAGTCCGACCTGAACATCTCCCAGGGGGTCGAACGGGCCCGAGCCGAAATCGAAATGACGCCCGAGGTGACCTACTTTCTGGAATTCATCGAGTCTTCGGAGCGAGGAGTCACGGGTTGATGATCGGATCAGCGCCGGTGCGACTGGGGATCGCGGGCACGGGAAGTCTCGGCTTCCATCACACCCGGATCGCCGGTGCGTTGGAGGACGTCGAGCGGGTCGGATTTTTCGAGCCCCGCCGTCAACGGGCCGAGGAGGTCCACTCGATGCTCGGCGCTCGCCCGTTCGACAGCCTCGATGGATTGCTCGACGAGATCGACGCTCTGATCATCGCGACCCCGACGACCACGCATCGGGAGGTGGCCGAGGCCGCACTCGAGCGGGGTGTGCACCTGTTCATCGAAAAGCCGATCGCCTCGTCTCTCGAAGAGGCGGACCGGATCCTCGAAGCCGCAGAGCGGTCGGGTGCCCTCGTCCAGATCGGACACGTCGAACGCTTCAATGACGCGATCGTGGGTGCGCGTCCCTACCTCGACACCCCCCTGTTCATCGAGTCGCACCGACTTGCGCCCTTCACCGAGCGCGGGACCGATGTCGCCGTGGTGCTCGACCTCATGATCCACGACGTGGACCTCGTCCAGGCGCTCGTGAACCGCCCGATCCATGAGATCCACGCCACCGGAATCCCCATCCTCACCCCGTCGGTGGATATCGCGAACGCGCGCATCTCCTTCGAAGGGGGAGCGGTGGCAAACCTGACGGCCAGCCGCGTGTCGATGGAGCGGATGCGCAAGCTCCGCATCTTCCAGCGTTCCGGCTACCTGAGTCTCGACCTGGCGACCGGCACCGGCGAGTTCCTGCGTCTGAAGGAGGACCTCCCGGCGCTGCGAAGCGTACATGATACAGAAGCGCTTCAGGGCCTCCTGGCCACCGATATCGGTGCCATCATCGAGCGGATACCATTGTCGGTGGAGCCCGCGGAACCGCTCCGCCGCGAACAGGAGAGTTTCCGCGACGCCTTACTGGGCCGCCGCGAGACCCCGGTTCCCGGGATCCAGGGCCGACGGGCGCTGGAGACCGCACTCGCCATTGAATCCCATATCCTGCGTCATGTCGCTGATTCGCGTTCGGAATAGTCGGAAGCGTGAGGGAGTGGATGTCCGTCGGGGGCGTTCCCCGCGGATGCTCCTCCTTCTGCTGGTCCTGGTGGTTGTTGCAATCTGGTTCCTCGGCACCCAGTTCTGAACACCAGGGATGCCGGAATCGACCGGGGTGGGCGACCAGGACACTTCCGTTGACTGAGGCGCCGCCGGTGATCCTCCTGCTGGCGGGGGAAGCCTCGGGGGACCTTCATGGGGCCCACCTCGCGCGGGCCCTTCGGGCGCGGATGCCCCATGTGGAGCTTCGGGGCACCGGAGGCGATGCCATGGCTGCCGAAGGGGTGGAGCTCGTCGCTGGCCTTGACCGCCTGGCCGTCATGGGGTTCGTCGAGGTCCTCTCGAAGTTGCCCTACTTCTGGAAGCTCGAGCGGCGGATCCGCGGGATCCTGAATCGACAGGAGGTGGATCTCGTGATCGCGATCGACTACCCGGGCTTCAACCTGCGGGCGGTGGAGTATGCACACCGGCGGAGCGTTCCGTCGATCTTCTATATCGCCCCCCAGGTCTGGGCCTGGAAGAAGGGGCGCGCGGCCCGCCTCGCCGACGCGGCGGACCGGATCGCCGTGATTCTGCCCTTCGAGGAAGAGATCTTCGAGGCCGAGGGGGGACGAGCCCGATACGTCGGACACCCGCTTCTGGACCATACCGAGGCCATTCCGGATCGAGCCGCCTTCTGCGCGGAGTGGGATCTCGACCCTGAGCGCCCGATCCTGTCGGTCTTTCCGGGATCCCGGGCACAGGAAGTGAAGCGTCACCTCTCCCCCTTTCTCGAGACGGCCCGTCGCCTTCGGGAGGCCCGTCCGGGGCTTCAGATCGCGCTTGCCCGCGTCCCCGGCGTCGAGCTCGAAGCGGAGTCGTGGGAGGACTGCACACCGGTGAGCGGAAGTCGACCGCTCCTCCGGCACTCCCTCGCCGCCCTCGTGAAGTCGGGAACGACGACCCTCGAGGCCGCCATCGAGGGTACCCCCTTCGTGGTGGCCTACCGAACGAGTCCCCTCACGTATCGGATCGCCCGGAAGCTCGTATCGGTCGAGCATGTGGCGCTCGCGAACCTGGTGGCTGGGGATCGCGTCGTGCCGGAGTTTCTTCAGGGCGAGGTCACCCCGGAGCGCCTGGTCCCGGCACTCCTGCCCCTGCTCGATGAGGGCGACGCCCGAGAGCGCATGCTCGCCCGACTTCGGATGATCCGGGAGCGACTGGGAAGCCCGGGCGCGGCCGACCGGGTAGCCGAGATGGCCGTGGATCTCCTTGGCGGCGAGGTCCCATGACGCCTCCCGAGTGGAAGCTCCGGTCCGTCGAGCTGGGAGGCAGCGCCATCCTGACCCTTCTGGGCGGAAGCTGGCGGTTCGAGCTTCGGGGCGAGGAGCATATCCGGAGGCTCCGTGAGTCCGGTACCCCCTTCATCTTCGCCTTCTGGCACGCCCAGCTGCTCCCCCTGGCTCATCACCACCGGAACGAGGGGATCGTGGTCCTCGTGAGCCAGCACAAGGACGGGGAGTACATCGCCCGCGTGATCGAGCGCAGGGGCTTCGAGACCGTTCGCGGCTCCTCGACCCGTGGGGGCGTGCAGGGGCTCAAGGGCCTCATCCGGGCGGCCCGCAGTGGACACGACCTGGGGATCACTCCCGACGGCCCCAGGGGGCCCGCCTGCGAGGTCAAGCGGGGCGCCCTCATCGCGGCGCAGCTCTCCGGCCTGCCCATTCTCCCCATGGCCGCGGGCGCCTCGAGAGCCTGGCGGCTGAACTCCTGGGACCGATTCATGATTCCGAGCCCCTTCTCGCGGATCCGGATTCACTACGGTCCTCCGCTCTCCGTTCCGCGGGAAGCCGACGACGCCGACCTGACCGCGCTCGCCTCCCGCCTCGAGGATGAGATCAACCGGCTCACCGCCGAAGCCGGGGCGCGGGAATGACCGGCCCGCAGGTCGCTCGTCGCGCAGGCCTCGAGGGGACGGTGCGCGCGTACTGGTCGGGCGAGTCCTCGAGACTCGTTTCGGCCCTCCTCTCGATCTTCGGCGCCCCCCTTTCGGTCCTCTTCGCGACGGGTGTGCGGATCCGCAACGTCCTGTACGACCGCGGGGCGATCCGCACGAAGCCCCCCCCCATTCCGGTGATCTCGGTGGGGAACCTGGCCGTGGGTGGTACCGGCAAGACGCCGGTCAGCCGCTGGCTCGTCGAACTCCTGCTCGCCCGCGGGCAGAGCCCCGCCATCGTCTCCAGAGGATTCGGTGAGGACGAACTCCTCCTTCACCGGCGCTGGCATCCCGACATTCCGGTGATCCGTGCGCCCCGTCGTATCGAAGGGGTCCGCGCGGCCGCCGCCCGGGGGTGCACGGTGGCCGTGGTCGACGACGGCTTTCAGCATCGCGCACTCGGTCGATCGCTCGACCTGGTGCTTCTTTCACCCGCGCATCCGCTCCCCATCCGGCTCCTTCCCAGGGGCCCCTTCCGGGAGCCCCTGCGAAGCCTTCGGCGAGCCCACGGGGTCCTCGTCACGGTCAAGTCTCCGGCCGAGAATGCCACCGCCGATCGACTTCTCGACGAGGTGCGGTCACTGCCGGGGCACCCGCCGGCTCGCCTTCTCACCCTGCTGCCCGGTTCGTGGTGCGACTTGCGTGGCGCTCCTGCAAGCGCCCCCGACGGGCCGCTCCTGGCCCTCACCTCGGTGGCCCAGCCGGGCAGTTTTGTCTCCCTCGTGCGAGCCCGAGGCTTGCATTCGGGGTCCGAAGGGGACGAAGGGGTGGAACTTCTGGCCTTTCCCGACCATCATCCCTACACGTCCGAAGAGCTGAGCCAGATCCTCGAGACCGCAGGAGACCGGATGGTGGTGACGACCGAAAAAGACGCCGTGAAGCTCATTCCCCTCTGTGAAGAGGCCGCGCCGTCGGCCATGGACCGGTTCCGGGTTCTGCCCCTCATGATTTCGGTCGGTCCTCGGGTCGAAGACTGGGTGCAGCAGCTCCTGGATAAGGCCCTGCCTTGATCACGGTGATCGTCGTGGGCCGAACGCGTCCCCCTCTCGACGAGGCGGTGCGCGAGTATGAGACCCGGGCTGCACGGTACTGGAAGCTCGCGATCGAGGAGGTCGACGCGGGGATCGGGCGGGGAGGCCGGGCCGCGAAGGAGGAGGTGCGGGCCGCCGAGGCCGAGCGCATTCGCGGTCGCATCCCCGAAGGCGCAGACCTCTGGCTTCTGACCCGCGAGGGCCGGTCGATGAGTTCACCGGAGCTGGCACGGAAGCTGGCTGACCGCCAGCTCCATGGAGGACGCCCCCTCGCCCTGTGTGTTGGAGGTGCGTTCGGGTTCAGCGAAAAGCTTCGAGAACAGGCGCACCGCACGATCTCGCTGTCGGCGATGACGCTACCGCACGAGATGGCGCGACTCATCCTGGCCGAGCAGCTCTACCGAGCGGGGACGATCCTGCGGGGCGAACCCTATCACAAGGGGGGGAAGGGGTGAGCGAACGCCCGGGTGACGAGGGGCCGTGGTTCCGCCGCTGGTTCGGTGAGGAGTACCTTCGGGTCTACCCGCACCGCGACAAGCGGGAGGCTCGCAGAGCCGTCGAACTCCTCCTGCACCGCCTCGAAAACGCCGGGGTGGACCTGCCCCAGACGCCTCCGACGGGTCCACCGGATGTCCTGGACCTGGCGTGCGGTGCCGGGCGACACCTCGGGGCGCTCGCCGAGCTGAAGGTATCGGCCGTGGGGCTGGACCTGTCCGAGCACCTGCTGCAGGAGGCCCGGGCCACCCTCACGACCCCCCGCCTCCTGCGCGGAGACATGCGTCATCTCCCCTTTGCCGACGCCACCTTCACGGTGGTCACCTCGTTTTTCACCTCGTTCGGGTACTTCGAAACCGAGCGCGAGGACCGGGGCGTGCTCCGCGAGATCCGGCGCGTCGTGAAGCCGGGCGGACATGTCCTGCTCGACTTTCTGAACGCCGCGCAGGTTCGGGCGGGGCTGCGGCCCCACGATGTTCACACGATCGGTGACCGCGAGGTCGTGCAGCAGCGACGGCTCCTCGAGGACGGGCGTCGGGTCGAAAAGCAGATCCGAATCACGGGGCCCGGTTCCGGGCCTCCGCAGCGCTTCACGGAGAGGGTGCGACTGTACGAATCGGACGAACTGACCCGCCTGCTGGCCAGCGAGGGGCTGAAGCCTCTCGAACTCTTCGGGGACTACGGGGGCGGCTCACATGGCCCCGAGACCCCACGCGCCATCGTCTTTGCCCGCGCCGTCTGATGGAGTTGAAATGAAGATTGTGCCACGTCCAATCTCCGGAGCCTCGCTCGTGTCCGATTACCTGGCCGCCCGGGAGCCCGCTCTGGGGTTCTACGGGGGCCTGCGGCCGGACCGGATCGAGAGCTACCGGGCGAAGATGCTCGAGGTGGAGCCGCATTTCGACCGGGCCGCACGGGAGCGGCTCGCCGGCATCCTGGGGGGAGGGGGAGGGGACGCCCGGGAGCGCCTCCAGAGCTTCGTCGAGGACGGGGGCTTCGCGGTCACGACCGGACAGCAGCCGGGCCTGCTCGGCGGCCCCCTCTTCGAGCTCTACAAGGCGCTCTCGGCCGCCGCGCTCGCCCGCCGGCTCCAGAGCGCCCTGGGCCGGCCCGTGATCCCCGTCTTCTGGCTCGCCACGCAGGACCATGACTGGGAGGAGGTCCGCCGCACCCATCTCCCCGACATCGACAACGAGCTGGCCAGCGTCGAACTCACGCTTCCGGAGGGGATGCCCGCGCACTCTTTCCATGAACCCGAGCTGGGAGACGCCCTTTCCGAAGCGAGAGTCCGGCTCCTCGAGGCGCTTCCCACCACGGACTTCTCGGAACCGTACCGGGCGATACTCGACGCATCGCATGGAGAGGCGAGGGGGCTGGCCGATGCCGAGGAAGCCCTCCTCGAACAGCTTCTGGCCCCCGCAGGGGTCTTCATTCTGCGCCCGGACCGGGTGGACCCGGCCCGTGCGGCGCTCCCGGTCCTCCTGGCGGAGCTCTCGGAGGCGAGCGAGCGCGAGACCGCCGTCGGGGAGCGGGGAGGGGCACTCGAGGAGGCGGGTTATGCCCTACAGGTTCCCCTTCTGGACGGGGGAGTGAACCTCTTCGTGAGCACTGACCGGGGCCGGGAGCGGCTCTTCCGCACCGAGGACGGGGGCTTCCACACGCGGGGATCGGATCGGCGCATCCCTCTCGCCGAACTTCGGGAGCTGGCGCAGGCCGATCCGGCCCGTCTCACCCCGAACGTGCTCCTTCGCCCCGTGGTCGAGAGCACCCTCGTACCCACCCTGGCATACGTGGCGGGCCCGGGCGAGACCGCCTACTTCCCGCAGACCCTCCCGCTGTTCGCCGCGGCCGGCCGGACACTGCCGATCGTGCACCCACGACTCTCGGCGATTCTCATCGAGTCGAAGGTCGGGAAGGTGGTCGAGAAGTTCGGGCTCGAGCTGGATCAGCTGAGCCGCCCGCACCACGAGCTGGCCGGGGACCTCACGCGCGACGAGATCCCCTCCGAGGTGCGCTCCGCGATCGGTGGGCTGCGCGGACAGCTTGCGCGCCGATGTCGAGAGATCGCCGACGCCGTGGCCACGGTGGATCCGACGCTGAAGGGGTCGGTCGACGGGGTGCGCCGCCAGGGATTCAGCGCCCTCGACGACCTCGAAAAGAAAGTCACCCAGGCACTCAAGCGCGAGAACGAAATCGCCCTCCAGCAGCTCGAGAAGGCGCAACTCCACCTCTTCCCGCAGGGCACTCCCCAGGAGCGGGTGATCTCCCCCTTCTATTATCTCTTCCGATACGGCCATGGTCTGTTCGAAGAGCTCGAAGCGGCCGCAGACTCCGCCCTCCTCCCGTCGGCCGCCGCCCCGGACTCCGAACGACCGCCGACGCCCGCCGGGAGCGCGGGGTGAATCTCGACACCCCTCGAAACGTACGAAGGACAGGGAGGCCGTCGGAGGGACCCTTCCTCGCTTCGGCATTGCCTCCTCTTCCCCGACGCGGGTAGCTTGCAGCCATGTGGTGGATTGCACTCATCGTTCTGGCCTTCCTCCTTCCGGAGGTGATCTCGACCGTGCTCGACTCGCGGTTGGGCCGAGCTATGGCCGCGCGCCTCGAGTCCGGGGGGAAGGAAGGGGAGGGTGCGGTGAACGAGCGGATCCGCTACCTCGAGGGCGAGGTGGACCGCCTCTCCGACGATGTCCGCCGCCTGCGCGATGAGAGCGACTTCCTCCAGCGCCTCCTGAGCGAACGCTCCGCGGGTGGCCCCTCGCGAACCCGGCGCTCCTCCGACTCCCGACTCCCCCGCGGTGACGCGGGCGAGTGAGGACCCCGGGGCCCCCCGGGTAGCGGAGATCTCCGAGCCGGAGGCCCCTCCGGCCGGCCGTTCCGGTCGCGGAGCCGCCGTTGTCTCGCTGGGGATCCTCCTCAGCCGGCTCAGCGGACTCGCCCGGGAGCGGGCGATCGCATACTTCTTCGGTGCCACCCCCGTGGCGGACGCGTGGAAGGCCGCGCTGCGCATGCCGAACGTGCTCCAGAACCTGTTGGGCGAGGGGACGCTCTCGGCGTCGTTCATCCCGATCTACGCCGCCATGGAAGAGGAGGAGCGGAACGAGGCGTCGCGCGCCTTCGCAGGTGCCATCTTCGGGCTCCTCTTCGTGGTGGCCGGGCTCCTGGCGCTGCTCGGGATCGCCCTCGCGCCGATCCTGGTGGCGATCTTCTTCGGGGGGTTCGACCCCGCGGTGCAGGAGCTCACCGTGGCTCTCGTCCGGATCCTCTTCCCGATGACCGCGGTCCTCGTGTTGTCGGCCTGGTGCCTGGGTATCCTGAATTCCCATCGCCACTTCCTTCTCTCCTATTCGGCGCCGGTCGTGTGGAATCTCGCCATGCTGGCGGCCCTGGGCTTCGGAGCGTGGAGCCTCGGGCCCGATGCCGGATGGACGCTGGAGCAGGCAGGAGAGGAGCTGGTTCGGATCCTGGCATGGGGCGCCCTGGCCGGAGGGGTGCTGCAGTTCCTCGTTCAGCTTCCGACGGCGCTGCGCCTCCTGGGGGGCTTTCGCCCCCGCATCTCGCTGGCGGTGGAGGGAGTGCGACGGGCGATTTCGAACTTCGTTCCGGTCGTCATGGCGCGCGGGGCCGTGAACCTCGGGGGATGGCTGGACTACGCCCTGGCCTCGTACCTGGCGGCGGGTGCGGTGGCCTCGCTCTCCTACGCGCAGACCCTGTATATCCTCCCGATCTCGTTGTTCGGGATGGCCGTCGCGGCCTCGGAGCTCCCCGAACTCTCCCGTGCGCGGGCGGCGGGTGCGTCCGATGCAGCGAGTGCGGTCGAAGGCGCGGATTCGAGTGATCCCCGGGGGGGAACCGGTCGAGGGGACGGGGTGCACGAACGCATCCCCCTGGCCACCCGCGAGGCGCTCGCTCGCCAGGTCCGGGTGGGGATCCACCGAGTCACCTTCTTCCTGGTGCCGGCGGTTCTGGGCTACATCGCCCTGGGCGACGTGGTCGTGGCCGGGCTGTACCGGACCGGGGCCTTCGGCCAGGCCGAGGTGCTGGTGGCATGGGCCGCGCTCGGTGCCTACGCCCTGGGGATGGGGGCGTCGGCCGTCTCGCGACTCCTCTCCTCCTCCTTCTACGCCCTCGAAGACACGAAGACCCCGGCGGGTGCGGCCTGGATCCGGGTGAGTCTCGCCCTCGCGGTCGGCGCGCTCCTCATGTTTCCCTTCGACCGGATCCCGGCAGGCGATGGACTGCGGCTGGGGGCGATGGGTCTCGCCCTGGGCTCCGCGCTCGCCTCGTGGGTGGAGCTCGGGATCCTGCGACGGGCGCTGACGCGCCGGATCGGCCCGCACGGGATGGTCCCCGGCACGCTGGGGCGCCTCCTGATCGCGGGAGGAGTCGGGGTCGGGGCGGGGTGGGCGACGCTCCTCCTGGTACCGGCCCTGCCTCCGGCCATGGCCCATCCGGTCCTGACCGCCCTGATCGTGCTTCCCGCGCTCGGCCTCACCTACTTCGGGGCCGCCCTCCTGCTCGGGGTTGGGGAACCGCTGCGGGCCCTCGCGGGTCGCAGTAGGAAATGATCGACGCCCAGCGACTGAACGCCCTCCCCACCGCCCCCGGAGTCTATCTCTTCAAGGATGAAGAGGGCGAGATCCTGTATATCGGGAAGGCGAATTCCCTGCGAACCCGGGTGCGCAGCTACTTTCGCCGGGACGCGGGGCAGGGGATCCGCGTGCGGGAGCTGGCGCGACGGGCGGACGAGGTGGAGACGATCGTGGTCGGCTCCGAGGCCGAGGCCCTTCTGCTCGAATCGAACCTGATCAAGGAGCACCAGCCGCGCTTCAACATCCGGCTGCGCGACGACAAGCGCTATCCGTACATCAAGGTCACCGTGCAGGAGCCCTTCCCGCGCGTCTTCGTGACCCGTCGGCTGCGCGACGATGGTGCGCGCTATTTCGGGCCCTTCACCAGCGTGGGGCCGATGCGCCAGGCGCTGGAGGTGGTGAAACGCCTGTACACGGTGCGGTCGTGCCGGTACGACCTCCCCGGGGAATCTCCCCCCCGGCCCTGCCTCGACTACCACATCGGGCGCTGTCTCGCTCCCTGTGTGGGGCTGCAGAGCGAGTCGGAGTACCGCGCGATGATCGGCGAGATCCTGCGGGTGCTCGAGGGGGACACCTCGGGCCTTCGGGACGAGGTCGAGGGGCGCATGGCCGAGGCGGCCGGAGAGATGCGCTACGAGGAGGCCGCGCGGCACCGTGATGTACTCGAGGGACTCACGGTGATCGCTCGGGAACAGAGAGTGGAGCGGGTCGAGGGGGGCGACCAGGACATTCTGGGGATCGCCCGCGACGGCCCGCACGGTGCCGGCGTCGTCCTCCGTGTCCGGAAGGGGACGCTGCTGGGGCGCGAGACCCACCGATTCAGCGGAATCGACGAGGAGTCGGACGCCGAACTGCTCGGCACCTTCGCCAGCCAGTACTACCTGGGGAGGGGGGAGGCCGGAATCCGCGAGCTTCCTCGGGAGATTCTCCTCCCCCTCGAGGTTCCCGACGGTCCGGTGCTCGAGGAGGTCCTTTCCGAGTCCGCCGGCCGTCGGGTCCACCTGCGAACCCCCGCGCGGGGTGAGAAGCGGCGCCTGGTCGAGCTGGCCTCGACGAACGCCCGGCACCTGGTCGAGGACCGGGTCACGACGCTCGAAGGGTCGATCGATCGGGCCGAGTCGGTCCTCTACGATCTGCAGGACCGGCTGGGCCTCAAGGTCGTCCCCCGCTTCATGGTCTGCTTCGACATCTCGCACACGCAGGGTACGGAGGTGGTCGCGTCGGCGGTGGCCTTCGAGAACGGGGAGCCCAGGAAAGCCCTCTATCGGCACATGAAGATCCGGGGCGAGTGGGGGAACGATGATTATCGGTCCATGGCCGAGGCGGTCGAGCGGTACCTGAAGCGACGGCTGGACGAGGGGGAGCCCCTTCCCGAACTGGTCCTGGTCGATGGAGGCCGGGGCCAGCTGTCGGCGGTCCTCCCCATTCGGGAGCGCCTCGGGGTCGAGGAGGTGGCGATGGCCGCGCTGGCGAAGCGCGACGAGGAGGTCTTCCTGCCCGGGCGACCCGACCCCATCCGGATTCCGCGCAGGGATCCCACGCTGCGCCTCCTTCAGCGGATGCGCAACGAAGCGCACCGGTTCGCGGTGAGCTACAACCGCAACCTGCGGGGAAAGCGGACCATTCGAAGTCGGCTGGGGGAGATCCCGGGGATCGGCCCGAGTCGTCAGCGGGCGCTGCTCACTCGATTTGGATCGGTCCGGGGGATCCTCGAGGCGGGAGCCGACGAGGTGGAGCGCGTGCCCGGCTTCTCCGGGGTACTGGCACGCCGCGTTTGTGAGTACCTTGGCGAGGAGAGTTCGACCCCCCCCCCGTCCGAGTCCACGGAATGACCCGAGTCCGCACCCGTTTCGCACCGAGTCCCACAGGCCGCCTTCACCTGGGCAACCTGCGCATCGCCGTCTTCAACCAGCTCTTCGCCCGGCATCACGGGGGTGACTTCGTGCTACGGGTCGAGGATACCGACGCAGGGCGCACGCAGGAAGGGTCGCTCGAGGCGATTCTCGATGATCTGCGCTGGGCGGGACTGGAGTGGGACGAAGGCCCGGAGCGGCCGGGGCCCTTCGCTCCGTATCACCAGAGCGAGCGGGAGCCGTTGCATCGAAGGGCGGCCGAGCGGCTCCACGCCGACGGACTTGCCTATCTCTGCTTCTGTGACGAGACCGCCATCGAGGCGGCACGTGCCGATCCGGAGGTGGTGGGGCCCGGATGCCCCGGGGGGTGCCGAGATCTCTCGAGCGAGAAGGCCGAGCGCCGTCGCGCCGAGGGGGAGTCTCCCACGCTTCGCTTCGCCGTCCCGGACGGCACGATCACGATCGAGGATGCGATCCGGGGCGAGGTCAGCTTTCATGGGCGCGACGTGAGCGACTTCGTGGTCCTCAGGGCCGATGGTCGACCGACATACAATCTTGCCGTGGTCGTCGATGACATCGCCATGGAGATCTCGCATGTGATCCGAGGGGCAGGGCACCTCTCGAACACGCCCAAGCAGCACCTGCTCTTCCTGGCCATGGACGCGCGGCCACCGGTATTCGCCCACCTGCCGACCGTGCTCGGAGAGGACCGAAAGAAGCTTTCGAAGCGCGAGGGGTCCGCCGCCCTGACCGAGTTACGCGAGCGGGGATTCCACCCCGATGGGGTCGTCAACTACGTGTCGCTGCTGGGCTGGTCCCCCGGCGACGATCGCGAGATCCTCACCCGGGACGAGCTGGTCCGTGCGATGACCCTGGACCGTGTGGGTGCCTCGGATACGGTCTTCGATCCGGAAAAACTCCTCTGGTGCTCCGAGCAGCATATCGCGCTCATGTCCCTCGAGGAGCTCACCGAGGCCGTCCGACCCTTCATCACCTCGGTGGAGCTTCCCATCAAAGCCGAGCGATTGCCTCTCGCGGTCGATGCCGTGCGTACCCGGCTGAGCGTCTTCTCGGACATCGTTCCGGCGCTGGAGCTCCTCTATCCGGGCGACGAAAAGCTTCGGGCCGGATGGCGGGAGCTCCTCGAGGACGAGGATGCCGGCGAAACGATCGTAGCGGAGATCCAAGCTGCGCTGGCCGAGGTGGAGCCCTTCACGGCAGAATCGATCAACCGGCGGATTCGCGAGCGGGGAAAGGAAATCGGCGCTCGCGGGCCCAGCCTGTTCCACCCGGTCCGACTCGCCCTAATGGGTACCCGCTCGGGGCCCGACATGGGAGGCATCATGGTCGCCCTGGGCCGAGACGAGGTGATCCGCCGGCTTCAACCGCACGGCCCTGGGGTTTGACTCGTGCGGCGGATCCTCCCTACCTTTCGGGGTTACTAGCATTCGGATCGACAAAACGCTTCGGCCTCCCGGCATGGGAGGGACACAGCGCGGTGTCGGTCCGTTTCCTCGTCTATCAGTACTACTCTGGAATGTCACCAGGAGGATAGCTGGATGAATTTCCGATTCGGTGTCTTTGTGCTCCTCGGCCTCGCCGTGAGCATTTCAGGTTGCGGCGCAGGTGCCGCAGCCGGCCCCGGCAATGGTCTCGTCCCGCAGGCGCAGGACGACGAGATCCCCGACTGGGTCGAACAGCTGCCCGCGGGGCAGGAACCGGGCGACAACCCCAGCATCGGGGAGGCTGCTCTCTACCTCGCCCAGGCGTACAATGCCGAGGAGGACGCCGATGCGAACCGCTTCTTCTCGCAGGCGCTTGAGGCGGCAGAGGAGGGGCTTGCCGAGGATCCCGACAATGCCGAGCTCCTGCGTCAGGCAGGAGAGGCGCTGGTGAACCTCGGCCGGCTCGAAGAGGGTGCGGCAATGTTCGACCGGGCGGAAGAGATCTATCCCCGGATCATCTGGGAAACGATGGTCACGCGAGAGATCGCCTGGGTCGAAGAGCTCAACGAGGGCTTCGATCGTCAGGATGCCGGCGATATCCAGGGATCCATCGAGAGCTTCGAGCGTGCGCACATGATGTATCAGAACCGCCCGGAGGCGATGCTGAACCTCGGGTCGGTCTACTCGCAGCTCGAGCGTTACGATGATGCCATCGAGATGTTCGGCCAGGCCATCGAGGTCATCGAGGGTCCGTGGGCCGAACGTACCGACGAAGAGACCCGAGAGGGGTGGATGGAGCAGCTCGATGTGGCTCGGACGAACCGGGCACAGCTCCTGCTCTTCCAGGAGCGCTTCGATGAGGCGGCAGAAGCCCTCGAGGGGCTCGTGGCCGACGACCCCGACAATCTTCAGCTGATGGCCAGTTATGGAGCTGCGCTGGTGGGCGCCGACCGGATGGAGGACGCGGAGGCCCTCTTCGATGACCTCCTGAACCGACCCGGGCTCGACGCCTCCGATTACTACGCGATCGCCGTCGGCCTCTACCAGGCCGAGAGTTTCGAGCAGTCTGCCGCCGCGTTCGAGCAGGCGTACGAACGGGTACCGCAGCATCGGGACGTCGTGTACAACCTTGCGCAGAGCTACTACGTTTCCGACAACTGGGAGGCGCTCCTTCCGATCGCTGAACAGCTGGTCGAGATCGACCCGCTGAACCAGAACGCGTACTCGTTCCTGGCCCAGGCGCTGATCCGCCTCGAGCGTGACCAGGAGGGCGTTGCGGTTCTCGATGAGCGGGAAGCTCTGGAGTTCTACATGCAGGGCCTCGGTCTGCAGTTTGCCGGGGACGACCTCGTCGTGGCCGGTCAGTTGGTGAACAACGGAGCGCCGGCAGGAAGTTCAGTCACCCTTCGCGTGCACTTCTACGATGTCGAGGGCGGCAGCCTCGGCTCGCAGGATGCCACGGTGGAGCTGGGAGCCGAGGGCGAGCCCGTGGTCTTCCAGGTGGTCGCGCCTGAAGACGAAACACTCTTCGGGTTCCGCTACGAGTTGATGTGACCGGAGTGCGCGGCAGGCCATAGGCCACCGCGACTTTCATGTACGAGGCCCTTCCCGGCGCTTGACGGCGGGGGGGGCCTCGCTACATTTGGACATCAACCGTTGCAGCATGCGGGCGTAGCTCAGTTGGTAGAGCATCAGCTTCCCAAGCTGAGGGTCGCCGGTTCGAGTCCGGTCGCCCGCTTCGAGAGATGGGGCCATCGAGGTCGCATCGCTGCACAGGGCACGAAGGAGCCCCCACCCGGGAAGAACCATTCGGGTCGGGGGCTTTTCGCGTCTCAGGGGCTGACGGTACGATCGGGAAGTGGACGGATCCTGCGGCACGGAGGGGACCCCGTCAGGAATCGAACGGCCTGGCCCTTCTCACCAGGGAAAGTCGGGGTGCGCCCGAAGGCGTCTGAGCTGTCCGAGATGATGCGCCTGATGGGAGGAGAGGAAGGTCAGGGTCTGAAGCACGTCCATGGGTCCCGCCACCGGATGTCGCATCGCCGGCTCCCGATATCGGGATGGCTCGAGTGCCCGCAGGTGAGCAAGCAGGGCCTCACGATTCTCACTCCACTCGTCTTCGACGGCGGGAAAGGGGAGTGTGGGGTCCGGGCGGACCTTCGTCGTCGGCATCCGAACCTTCAGGCCGAAGCGGAAAATGCCCCGCACCAGAAGCGTGCCCAGTCGATCCCGCCACCCCCGGGGTCGAAGCGGCCGCTCGGCCGAAGTCCGCAGGCCCTTCAGAGTCAGGCCTTCGACGAGCGCCAGGTGATGGACGACCTCGATCGAGGACCAGGCGTCCGGACGAGGCTTCCACCCTCTCGCCTCGGCGGGGAGCTGCCCGAGCTGCTGGAGGATCAGGCGGCGCCCATCCTCGAGGGCGTCGATCCGTGTCTGCAACTCGGGAATCATTGGGGCTCCCCTTCGTCGAAGGCCTGGAAATCGGCGTGTGACAGATAGCCATGGCGCCCATCGGGGATTCGAACCCTCAGCCAGGCCCCGGTGGCGGAAAGCACCCGAAGGGGCGGAGCCGCGTTGTCGCCGGATCGCTGGAGACCGGTGGATGGGCCCTCCGGATCCTCGGTGGATGCCGCCGAGGCCGAGGGGGATTCCCTGATCCGCACCTCGGGCCCCGTCGTCCATCCTCTGGAGCGGAAGTCCGAGGGGCTCGCACGGAGCTCGGCCGGACTCCCCCCGGCGTCGTGCAGGAAGTACCAAGGATCGACCGGACCTTCGCCCCGCATATAGAGACCGAAGTGAAGGTGTGGAGGGGTGCTGATGGCGTTGCCGGTGTTGCCCACGAACCCCAGGGTATCGCCGGGCTGGACGTCGGTCCCCGAGGTCACCTCCTGGGAGTCGAGGTGAGCGTAGTACTGGGAGATTCCCCATGCATCATCGCGCACCCACACCACCTTTCCGCCGACCGGAGTCTCCCGGACCCGTGTCACACGGCCGGTACTGACCGCGAGAACCGGGGTGCCCCTGGGGGAGAAGATGTCGACACCGTGGTGCTCTCTGCGTCCGCCGTCCCGGGGGTCGCCGAAAACGCTCTGGATGTGGCCCGTTCCATGTCCCTCGACAGGAAAAGCGAGAGAAGGGCCCGTACGGATTTCGACCTCGAAGTCCCCCTCGACCAGGAGTTCCGGTTGTATCCGGAGCAGATAGTCGGCGCTGCTTCGGGCCTCGTAGGCCACGGTGTCGACCGTGGGCTCCGGCGAGGCGACCAGGAGGGGATCGGCATCCGGGTCATCCGGATCTCTCAGGCGATAGAGCTCCAGAAACACCTTCGGGGTCGGTGCCGTGGACCCGGACGGGGCCAGGGCGGGGGATGGATCCAGCGAGAGGGACACGGTCACGCGCTCCCCTCGCTGCAGCTCGAATCGCCAGCTGAGTGCCGTCGGTTCCGAAGCCTCGAAACGCCCGGCTTCCAGGTGGGGTAGGGAGGTCGACAGCGGGGCACGAAGAACCACTTCGGACAATCCGATCCAGCGTCGTGTCAGCTCGGCATCCGCCAGACCCGCTTGCCCGAGCGACTCGATGTACCGCTCACGGGGAGTCTCGCCCCGAAAGGCCTCCCTGATCACCTCTTCCACGCCGCAGCCGGCGATCGGGACGAGAGCCAAAAACAGCACGCAGTGCAGCACACGGCGCCTACCGGACGGAGACCGGGATGCCCGGTGGCCCGTGACCCGGCAAGGTCTGGGGACGAGGATGTTCGAGGACATGGGAACCATGAATACGGCATACGACACGGTTCTCGCCAGAGTTCCCCCCTGGACCGTGTGGGGCCAAGGTACTTCGCGGACCCGATCGATGGCGCGGATCCCGCGCCATTCCTTGAGAAACGCGTTACCTTACGTTAACCTACAAGGCTGTCCGACGGTGGTTGCTCCTGGCGGTTCCCGGAGCAGTACTCCGTCCCGATGCAGGGGAAGGTGCGCATTGATTCGAATCGCCGACGTCGAGTCGGGAAGCATTGCCGAGGAGCTCGAACTCCAGATCGGCACCCGGGTCGTGCGGATCAACGGGGAGAAGGTACGAGACGGGATCGATCTCACCTTCCTGCTCGCGGATCCGGTCCTGACCCTCGAGACCGTCGACCCCGCCGGGGAGCGGACCATCTTCGAGGTCGAGCGCGAGCCCGGGGAGAGCATGGGGATCGTGCCCGCGCCCGATGCGGTACGCGAGTGTGCCAACGAATGCGTCTTCTGCTTCATCGATGGAAACCCTCAGGGCGTCCGGGACTCGCTGTGGATTCGCGACGACGACTTTCGTCTTTCGTTCACGTACGGGAGCTACGTTACCCTCACCAACCTGGGCCCGCGCGGACTCTCGAGGCTCGTGGAGCAGCGTCTTTCGCCCCTCTACGTGAGCGTCCACGCGACCGACCCCGAGGTTCGGGTTCGGCTGCTGAAGAACGAGCGGGCGGGCCTGATCATGGACCAGTTGCGCTATCTGACCGATCATGGACTCGAAGTCCATACCCAGATCGTGCTCTGCCCGGAGTGGAACGATGGGGCGCACCTGGATCGGACGGTGCGGGAACTCTTCGAATTGGGAGAGGGCATTCGGACGCTCTCGGTGGTTCCGGTGGGTCTGACCCGGTTCAACATCAATCGCCCGGTCCGGCCACTCACGGCCGAGGAGTGCCGAACCGCGATCGACCAGCTGGAGGGGGTACGCGAGCAGGCGAAGAGGGAACGCGGATATGGCTGGGCGTATGCGGCCGATGAACTCTTCCTGGCCTCGGGGCGTGAACTACCGGCGGATCCGTATTACGACGACAGCTCCCTCCTCGAAAATGGGGTGGGCGCCGTTCGGCACTTCCTGAACGATCTCGACGCGGCGATCATGGACCTTCCGCGACGTCCGGAGGGCTCCCGAATCCGGATTTTGACCGGAACCTCGATGGCGCCCCTCCTGAGGAAGCGAGCCGGGGCGCTCTCGGAGGCGACGGGTGTCCCCGTCGATGTGACCGCAGTCATCAACGAGTTCTACGGAGAGTCTGTCACGGTGGCGGGCCTGCTGGGTGGCCGAGACCTGCTGGCGGCCGTCCCGGACCCCCGCCCGGGCGACCTGGTGCTCATTCCCGCCGAGACGCTCAACCAGGATGACCTCTTCATCGACTCGCTGCCGTTTTCGGAATTTCGGGCCGCACTGGAGCCCGCCGAGGTCCGTCCGGCCTATGAAATCACCGAAGCCCTGAGGCGCGTATGAGCGAGAGACTCCCCGTTGTTGCAGTGGTCGGTCGCCCGAATGTGGGAAAATCCACCTTCTTCAATCGGGTCCTGGGACGCCGGGAGGCGATCGTCCACGACGCGCCCGGGGTGACCCGGGATCGAAACTTTGCAGAGGCGGACTGGGCGGGACGTTCGTTCTATCTCGTCGACACGGGCGGGGTGATCGAGGGAAGCGACGAGCCCCTGGATCGGTCGGTACGGGAGCAGGCACTCGCAGCGGCGGCCGAAGCCGACGTGATCCTCTTCATGGTGGACGGAAAGGACGGGATTCACCCCCTGGACGAGAAGGTCGCCCCCCTGCTGCGCGATACCCGGCGTCCCATCCTGCTGGTCGTCAACAAGCTGGACAATCTCCCCGACGACCTGGCCCGCCACGACTTCTGGCGCCTCGGGCTCGGGGCACCGATCCCGGTCAGCAGCATTTCCGGAAAGGGGTCGGGAGACCTTCTCGACCGGATCGTCGAAGCGCTTCCGGACGAGGGCTCCCAGCCCGTGGAGACGGGAGATCTCCGGATTTCGGTGATCGGGAAGCCCAATGTCGGAAAGTCGTCGTTCATCAACCGGCTCTTCAACGAGGAGCGCGTCGTGGTCAGCGACGTGCCCGGCACCACCCGGGACGCGATCGATTCGACGATGACCTATCACGGGAAGAAGCTGGTCTTCATCGACACCGCCGGGCTTCGCCGCCAGTCGAAGGTGGACGAGTCGATCGAGTACTACTCGTCTCTTCGGACGGCCCGCGTGGTTCGGATGAGCCAGCTCTGCCTGGTCCTGATCGATGCCCAGGAGGGCCTCACCAATCAGGACGTGAAGATCCTGGAGCAAGCCTGGGATGCGGGGTGCGGCGTGCTCCTGGCCGTGAACAAGTGGGATACCGTCGAGAAGGACGATCAGACCGTACCTCGCTTCCTGCGCGAATTGAAGCAGCGGGTGCCCTTTCTCGAATGGGTACCGGTCCTGTTCATCTCGGCGCTCACCGGGTTCCGGGTGAGGCACACGTTGGATGCCCTTCTCAAGGTGGCTGCGGACCGGGAACGCCGGGTCCCCACCCACGAGGTGAACGAGGTACTCGAAGCGCTCACGAGCCGTCAGCCGCCCCCTCACTCCCAGGGCCGCGCCGTGAAGGTGAAGTACGGAACCCAGGCTGACACGGCGCCTCCGACCTTCGTGCTCTTCGCGAATTTCCCGGAGGAGATTCCGGCGCACTACGAACGATACCTGCACAACGGATTCCGGAAGGCCTGGGGATTTCTCGGCTCCCCACTTCGCATCCGGATCCGTTCCTCGGGCCGTGACGGGAGAGGCGATCGGTGATCCCACTGCTTCTCGTTCTGGCTGCGTATCTCCTGGGCGCGACCCCCACCAGCTTCTGGGTGGGACGGGCCATTTCGGGGAGGGACCTCCGGCGGGAAGGAAGTGGGAACCTCGGGGCAACCAACGCACTTCGGGTGCTTGGATGGAAGGCCGCGCTTCCGGTTCTCGTCGTCGACCTGGCAAAGGGATGGGCACCGGTGGCGCTCTTCCCCCTGATCGACGGGAGCGCCGCACCGTGGCTCGCGCTGCTCTACGGCGCCGCGACGATCATCGGACATGTCTACTCGTTCTGGGTGGGGTTCCGGGGAGGGAAGGGGGTTGCGACCAGCGCGGGAGTGTTCCTCGCACTCGCCCCCTGGGCACTCCTCGCGGCCTTTGCGGTCTGGCTCGTCGCGGTCGTGGTCAGCCGAATGGTCTCTCTGGGTTCGATCCT
>REBS01000097.1 GCA_007692605.1 Gemmatimonadales bacterium | reverse complement strand
GTCAGGTTGCGGGGCTCCCCTCCGTCCATCGGGAGGAGCCAGAGGTCGAACCCGTCGGTGACCAGCGCCCGGTCACCCGGCTCGGCCCAGCCCCGGACCGGCGCCGGGGGCGTCGTTCCGAAGCGGTTGAAGGTGGGGTCGGCGAAGCTCACCTCGAGCCGGTCGGTCAGGGTCCGATGCGTGCCCGACTCCAACTCGTAGCTGTGGAAGTGCCCCCCCTCCCAGTAGAGGAAGAAGCGCGAGTCCGGCGAGAGTCCGCGGGGATGCCTCAGCTCGCGGGCGATGAGGGTGCGCTCTCCGGTGTCGGCGTCGACCCGGTAGTAGTCGGCGCGATTCTCCTCCCAGTCCGACTGGTAGGGTAGCGGGTTCGCACCCAGGCCCCAGCGCCCGTCGCGGGTCATCTGGAGCTGCCGCATCCCGGGGTCGGCCATCGGCATCAGGCGCAGCTCGTCGAGGTGCACCACGGCCGGGAAGCTCCGGTTCCGATCGGCCGAGGCCTGCCGCTGCTGCACCGTCTGGATCCGGTCGTCATTCCAGTGGAAGACGTGAACATCGGGCCACCGATCCCCTGCCCCGGGCTCCTCGGGCTTCGGCTCCTGCGCCTTGAGACCGACCACGACCCGATCCCCGGACTCGTTCCAGTCGATCCCCGTGAGCTCCGTGATGATCTGGCCTTCGGGGAGGCCCTCCGGGCCCAGCGTCCGCACGCGCGGTGAGGCCGCCCCCCCGGCCGCTGCCTCGAGCCCCTGCACCACGACGAGATGGTTCTCGCGGAAGAGGTGGCCGGGGACGGTGTCTCCCCGCAGGACCGCGAGGGCGTCCCCGTCGGGGTGCCAGCTCAGTCGACGAAAGCTGGAGCGGTGGGAGTGCAGGGGACGCCGCACGCCGGAGTCCAGATAGGCCGCATGGAGGCCGTTGCCCTCGCGGTCGCTGGTGGCGAGGGTGTAGGCCAGCACCGTGCCGGAGCGGTTGAAGGCGGCCTCGTCGACGTGGGCGAAGATCTCGTCGGTGCGCTCGTCGAGATTGCGCACGATGAGATCCCCTCCCCCACCCGAGCCCCCCCGCTTGCGGACCATCAGGAAGGGCCGCTCGGCCGCGAAGGCGAAGCTCTCGACGTCGCTCCAGCCCTGCAGCCCCCCGGTGGCCAGCTCGAGCAGCTCGAGTCGACGGGGCACCCGTTCGCCCGCGCGCTCGAGACGCTCCGCCTCGGCCACCCCGGGGACCCGGTACAGGGCGAGCCATCGACCGTCCGGAGAGAAGGTCGGCGCCGAGCCCCGGGGGACGACCCACCCCCCGGCGACGCCCTGCGCCCCCGTCGTGTCCGAAGGCCCCGTCTCCGCCGGCCCGGTGTCCGAAGTCGGGGCGGCAGGAGTGGCCAGGGGCAGGGAGTCGACGGGATGCACGTGCAGGAGGTCGTCGCCTCGGAGCTGGCGCACCGTCCAGGCGAGCCAAGCGCCGTCGGGCGAGAGGGTCTCGCCGGCCAGAGTGCGCCACTGCCCGTAGTCTTCGATCCCGAGGGCGGGGAGTTCGGCGCCGGTCGTCTGCCACTCCAGCGCAGGGGCGCCAGTGGTGGCGCTACCGGGAGCGCCGGCCTGGGCCCGAAGGTCGGCCGCGCCGGCTGCGGGAAAGAAAACGAGCAGGGCGCCCGCGAGCACCCGGAGAAGCGCCGACGGAATGGTCGAGCCCGGAAGGCCCCGATGGCCCCTGCCCCCGCTCATCAGAAGGCCCAGCCCAGCGAGAGTCGGAGAATCGGGATCACGCTCCGAAACGACTCGACGTCATCGGCAAAGAAGAGGCGGCTTCCCCCGACCCCGGCCGTGAGTGCCAAACGTTCGTCCACGCCCAGGAGCCACTGGTTTTCGACCTTGAATCCGATTCCGAGCGATCCGCTGCGCACCCCCGTCTCGTCGTCTTCGAGCCGGGTGTAGCCGGTCACCATTCCGATCGCAAGCCCGTCGAGCGCTCGCCCCGACACGTAGTATCGTCCCTTCGCTTCGAAGGTCAGGTACGAGGCGTCCGAGAGACTGAAGCTCGAGAGCGAGGCCCCCAGACTCGTCGCCTCGCCGACGCGCTGCTCGTAGTCGAGGGAGACGTAACCGAAGAAGACCAGGAGGAGGGGATTGACCGAGATGATCCGGTCATGCAGGACGGGGGTCTCCGCCGCGGGGCGATCGGCCGGGGCCTGGGCCGACAGAGTCGGGGCCGTCGAGGCGAAGATGCAGAGTCCGGTCAGCAGGACCGGAAGAATGTGTAGGGGTCGCAAGACGTCCTCCCAGGGGATCAGGCGATCGGGGGCTCGCGCCGAAACCGAACGGGCGCATCAGCGACCGATTCGGTACCCGCGTTGGTTTCGAGTTGGCTCCGAAAGGTAGAACGCCCTCGACGCCGCCGGGAGGGGCAGGCGGGCGACCCACCGATCCGATGGCGCCCGGACTCGCCGGGGAACCGGATGTGAGCGCAAAACCCTCACCGACTCCACGAGACTTGACGTTCGCCGAAGGATGCACCACTTTTGCGACATTGGAGGCCGGTTCTGGCCCGAAATCGTCCGAACCCCGGACCGTTGCACGGTTCGGCGGCCCTCGGTCGAGTCCGGACGCTGCGGTCCCCATTCGCACGGCGGGAGCGGAATTTCCCGCAGGTTTGGTGAGTGAACGGTGCGGATCTACCGGACCCATGAGTTCACCATAGTACCAGCACTGGAGTTCGGTATGCGTACGAGCGGCATTGTGAAGTGGTTCAACGATTCCAAGGGTTTCGGATTCATCACCCCAGACGACGGCTCGAAGGACTGCTTCGTGCACCACTCCGCCATTCAGGCCGACGGGTTCCGCACCCTGGCCGAAGGGCAGCGGGTCGAGTTCGACGTGGTCGAGGGCCAGAAGGGCCCCGCCGCCGAGAACGTGATTCCGCAGTGAGTCACTGAACACGGCAACACCCCGGTCGTGACCACCCCCGGGTGATCCACCGGACAATGAAACGCCCCTCCGGTTCCGGCCGGAGGGGCGTTTCGTTCATGGGGTTGGTGCCAGCGTGGGGCCGGTTATCGGGCTCACCCCTGCCCCGTCCTGCCCGGTCCTCCGGGCCGGGTTCAGCCCGCGATCAGCGCAGCATCTTGCGAACCTGCGGGCCCACGAATGGGAATTCCCATTCCTTCCCCTGGAAGGCCTGGTACATCAGGAAGAGCCAGAGGATGAACCCCCCGAAGCCTACCACCAACGAGATCAGGAAGAAGAAGAATCCTGCCACCGCTCCGATGAATGGGATGATCCCCAGGACCACGCTCAGCATCGAGATGACGACCCAGAAGACCATGAACGCGACGAAGATCCCGATCGACTGCGCCGCGTGGAAGCGGACGAAGGGGCTTTTCTTCTCGATCAGGAGGAAGAGGATGCCGGTGAATACGCCGAGCAGGTAGGCGAGGGCCCCGCTGATGTTGGGGTCGAGTCCGGTCGACGTTCCGGCCGCGGGGGGCCGGCCACCCGGCGAGTGTGCGGGAGATTGATCTGGTCCTTGATTCATGAAGCCTCACTGGGTCACGTGGGGAAAGCCGTACGAACGAGCGGACGCTCGGAGAGTATCGACGTTGTCCGACCCCGGCAAGCGCTCACCGAATCCACATCGATCGGCTCGGAGCCGGGCTCCGTTTCCGGTGCTGCGCGTCGGTCCGGTCACGGGGGCGCGCCGGTCTCTCCGTCCTCTACAGCGAAGAACCGGCCGAAGGTCCGCCACCGGCGGGTCCCTGCGAGCCCGGCGTGCCCCACCCCCCGCCCTTGGAAGGGCCCCTTCACCGATGCCGGGGCATCGCCGTAAGGGGCCCGCCTTGACCCGGGGCATCCGCACGCATCGCGTGTGGGTCGCGCAAGACCCCGTCCCGGCGCACCCTGACGTTCTTCAACGGCCTTCCAGATCGCTCAGATCGGGGGAGTCCGCTCGGCCTCGGCCTCGGCTTCTGCCCGCCGCACCAGGAGTCCGTCGATCGAGAACGCTCCTCCGCCCCGCACCACCAGGTAGAGGAAGACGAAGCAGTAGAGGGCCGCCAGGGAGCCTCCGTTCTCGTAGGGCCAGAAGCCCCGGGGAAAGTGCGCCATGAAGTAGGCGAAGGCCATGAGACCCGCAGAGAGGAAGGCCACCGCTCGCGTTCCGAGACCCAGGAGGATCAGGATCCCCCCGAAGAACTCGATCACCCCCGCGAAGAAGCGCAGCTCCAGGAACTCGACCTGGCTTCCCCCGAACCATCCCCAGAGCTTGGCCGCTCCGTGCTGGAAGAAGAGGAATCCGGCCATGATCCGGAGTACGTTGAGAGCGATCGGTTCCAGCTTCGAGCGGTCCATTGCAACCTCGCGTCGGGGGCGAAAGGGGGTCGCGTACGGGGGCCGGGTCTCGGTCGGCAACGGGCCCCCGCCTGCGTCGGGCTTGGGCCGTGTACCATCGACGAGCGACCAGGGTCCATCTCGCGCGCGATCGGTCAGCGCCGCGGGGGAGCGAACATCTCGTTCCAGGCCTCGGCGTACACGTCGTCGGCCAGGTAGTGCGGAATCGCGCGACCCAGCGACTCGACCCCCCGACGCAGGAGGCTCACCCTCAGCGTGACACCCGAGTCGCCCTCGCCCGTATACAGGATCAGGGTTCGGGTGATGGCACCGAACTCCACCCGCCGGATCGCCTTCCACGGCAGGAAGCGCCGCTCCCCGACAAGGCTACGCGCCTCGACCCCCCGGCCACTCACGGTGATCCGGAACCGGGACTCGAGCAGGAAGATCCAGGCCGGTGGACCCGCCAGGAGGGCGGCGCCGATCAGGACCAGCCGGCTCTCCCACCCCTGCGTGACCATCTCGTGCAGGGCCATCAGCGGGATCGCGACCCCGAACAGGAGGGTGAAGACGGTGACCTGCAGCCCGTGGTTGACCCCGGTGGGGGCCGCGAGGGGCTGGGCCGGCGGGCCCGGCTTGCGGGAACCGGGTGCGGAACTCATCGATCCATCCCGACGGGTGGGTCCGCCGGCGGGTCTGCCGGTGAATCTGCCGGTGCGTCGGTGTCGGGCCGCTCCGGTTCCGGGTCCCTCTTCGAGCCCCGGACCGAGGAGCCGATCGAACCCGCGACCGAGCGCAGGACGTGCCATCCATCGGTTCCCACACCGGGAATCGGGATCAGGTTGAGCGAAGCCCAGAGGGCGGAGGCCGCTGCGAAGAGGTAGACGAGCCCGGCCGCCTCTCCGCCGGCCAGCAACCCGCCCAGAAAGGAGACGGCCCCGCGAAGCCCTCCCATCTGCTGGGAAACGACGAGGTCCGCGATCGTGCCCGGGATGATCCAGAACCATCCGGAGACCGACTCGAGTGCGAAGGCCCAGGCACCCCCGCCGGTCCAGCCGGCCGGAGCGAACGCGTCGACCCCGAAGAGGAGGGCCCCCGCAGCGAAGAGAACGGTCGCGAAGAGGAGATTGGCGACCGAGCCCCCGAGGGCCACGACGGCCTGCCCCATTCCGCGGGGGATCCCCTCGTAATCGATCCGTCCCCCCAGCGGGAGCAGTCCGACCCGGATCTCGGGATCACCGCCCCGACGCACGATCGGGGCACCCCGACCGATCGAGAGTCGCAGGACCCGCCCTCCCTTCAGGCGGACCGCGAGCCAGTGACCGGCCTCATGCACGATCGTCAGGCTGATCAGGATCAGGAGGCCGGCCACCACGGTCATCGGCTGGAGCGAAGTCCCACCGACACCCCGATGCGCCACAGCAGGAGGTCCGCCTCGGAGCGCTGGGCGTCGAACTCGACCGAGCCGTCGTCGCGCACGATGATGTCCCCCTCGGTCAGGTACTCGCGCATCCCGTTGCCCTGATGGCTCAGCCCCAGGTCGATCGCCACGGGATGCTCCCCCCGGGACACGGTGAACTGGAGGCCACCGCCTCCGTTCCAGGCGAATCCGAAGTCGCTGAAATTGGTGCTCGAGGCAATCGCCTCGCCGTCGCGATCATCGTCGATGCGAGAGGTGGTGGCAAAATAGCTGAAGCCCGCACCGGCGTTGACGTAGAGTCGGGCCCGGTTCCCCAGGGGGAGGCCGATCTCGGGACCGATCCCACCGAGGAGGATGTTGTTCGAGGTGGTCAGGTCGACCTCGACGAGACAGGGTAACACCAGGCAGACCCGGCGCGTCTCACTCCCGTACGTCATTCCGGCCAGGTCGACCCTGAGACTGAGGAGCTGGGATTCGTCGAGAGGGACCCGGAAGAACCCGGCCACCCCGATCCCCAGGTCCACGTAGTCGGCGAACTCTCCCTGCGGCTGGGCGATGACGAAGTGTCCCCCGACGTACATCGGCGGGGGGCCAAGGTCCTCGGGCGCCTGCGCCTGGACGGTCGAGACCCCGAACGGGACCGATGCCGGTCCGTCGGGAGCCGGGGTCAGGAGCGTCAGGATCACGAGAGCGGCCGAAACGAGAACGAGGGGGCCGAAGCCGCGGCGAGAATCGGATCGTGAGCACATGAGAAGGCCTGCGCTGAAGGATGAACGAAACAAGGTCTTCACGGGAGTGCGCGAAATCCACCGCGGGGAAGCGACACGCTCGGCGTCCGATTCATCGGGGTCGGATCCCCCGGGCGTGCCGCAGCGGGTTCTCGAGCAGGTGCGTTGGAATCAGGAGGGTGAGCAGGAACATGACCAGGGCGGCGAGCAGCCCGGCGGCCAGCAGCCAGAGGTTCCCGAGCGCCAGGAAGAGGATCGCCGAGATGATCGCGGTGGCGGTGGCGAACACGCTCAGCAGGAGACGCCGGGCCTGGAGGTGCAGGAATCTCTCCTGGCTCTGCGCATCGCGGGGATGCACCCGGATGCGGAGCTCCTCGCGTTCGAGCCGGGTCACGAGGTCGCGCACCAGGCGCAGGGTGTGCGCACCCTCGGTGAGCAGGTCGCGGGCCATCGTCATGGGCTCGCGTGCCGTGTCCCGCAGGAGCTCCTTTCGAAAGCCGGTCAGGACCCGGCGCAGGAGGAGGAGCCCGTTGAAGTTGGGGTCGTAGCGAAAGCCGATCCCCTCGAGCAGCACGGCGGCGCGGAAGAAGTAGACCAGCTCCTGGGGAAGAAGCAGGGGCCAGGTGTAGAAGGTGTCCCAGACCTCCTGCACGATCTCCTGGATCCGCTCGCGCGACGAACTGCGGGCCTTCTCCATGATCTTCATGACCTCGCGGGCCGCTTCCCGGATGTCACCGCGCGCGACCTCGGGCGAAATCATGCCCAGCCGATACATCCCGTTGATCATCCCGTCGAGGTCCTCGCGCTCGGTGGCCAGCGCGATCGAGAGGATCGTGTCGCGGGTGCTGCGCGAGACCTCGAGCGCCATCCCCCAGTCGAGCACCACCACGTCGCCCTCGGGGGAGATGAGGAGATTGCCCGGATGCGGGTCGGCGTGGAGGAAGCCCTCCATGAGCATCATGCGCAGGTAGAGGCTGGAGAGGCGCTCCATCACGTCTTCGAAGCGGAGCTCGCCCGACGCGAACCGATCCTGAAGGGCGTCGACCTTGGTCCCCCGCATGAACTCCATGACCAGGAGCCTGCGGCTGGTCACGTCGTGATAGACCCCGGGAACCTTCACCCGCGGGGAGTCGCGGAAGTCCTTGCGAAAGCGCTCCATGTTCCCGGCCTCGGCCCGGAAATCCATCTCCTCCTTGACGCGGACCGAAAACTCCCGGACCACGTTGCTGATGCCCTGCACGTGGTGGTTGGGAAAGAGCACGTTCAGCCAGAAGAGGATCCGGAAGGAGAGGTCCAGGTCGAGCGCGACCATCTCCTCGACTCCCGGCCTCAGCACCTTGAGGACGACATCGCGCCCCTGGTACCGGGCCCGGTGCACCTGGCCGAGCGAGGCCGCGGCGAGCGGCTTCTCGTGAAAGTCCTCGAAGACCTCCTCGAGCGGAGAGCCGAGTTCCTCTTCGATCACGCGCCGGGCCGCGTCGGAGGGCACGGGCGGGACCTGATCCTGGAGGGTGCCGATCGCCGACAGGTAGGGCTCGGGGAACAGGTCGGCCCGTGCGCTGAAGATCTGGGCGAGCTTGATGAAGGTGGGCCCCAGCGCGGCGATGGTGGCGGCGAGACGGGCCGCGCGCTTCTCGTGATGGGCGGGCGTCCTGCGCGCCGGACGGCCGAGGACGATGAACCGGCGGCGGTCCCTCAGAAACGCCCAGAGAAAGGGGAGGGCGCGGGCAATGACGTGCAGCCCCCGGGAAATCCGCTTCATCGCACGACCTCGGGATCCCCGGGGGAACCCGACGCCGGCGGGAGCTCGCTCAGGATCTCCTCCTGCAGACGGTACATCGGGCTGTCCTCCCGTTCGACCGGGTCATCCGGGTGGTCGTGGCCGAGGGTGTGGAGCGCCCCGTGGAGGGCGAGTCGTGCCAGCTCCTCTTCGAGTGGCACCCCGTGCTCCGCCGCCTGGCGCGCCGCCTGATCCAGACCGACGTAGATGTCGGCGATGGTGGGGCGATCCGGCTCATGCAGGGCGAAGGAGAGGACGTCGGGAACCCAGTCGTGATCGAGATGCTCCCGATTCATGCGACGGATCGCGGCGTCGTCGAGAACGGTCACCGAGAACTCTCCCGCAGCGAGTTCGAGCCGAGCGAAGAGGCGGGCGAACGCCATCCGAATCCGGGACTCCGGGATCGCTCGCCCGGACGGGGCGTTCAGGTGTAGCTCCGGGCCATCGGGCGGATCAGTGGGAGTCATCTCCATCCTCACCTCCGGCGGGGTCGTCCGACGGGAAGAGCGAGGGCGCCGGGTCGGAAAGACCGGCCCGCCGGGTGGGAGCGACCGGAGGCGCGACGGCACCCGAGGTGCGGGCCGCGTCACGCGGGGTCGGGGGACGGTGGTGACCACGGGGGTCGTCGTCGCCCTCCGGCTCCTCGACGGGATCGTCACCGGGTGCCTCGGCGGCCGAATCGGTTCGGCGGGAAGGCGATTCGGTGAGATGACGGGTCTTGGGGTAGTCGATCCGGTGATGGTACAGCCCGGCCAGCACCTTCTCGAAGGCGCCCTTGATCGTCCCGATGTCCTGGAGTGTCAGGGGAGCCAGGTCGAGCTGTCCGGCCTCGATCTTCCCGTCGACGATCGTCGCGATCAGCTCTCGCACGCGCTCCGGAGTCGGGTCCTGCAGGGTGCGGGTCGCCGATTCGACGGAGTCGGCCAGCATGACGATCGCCGTTTCCCGACTCCGGGGGCGGGGCCCCGGGTACCGGAAGTCGGCAGGGTCGATGGTCTCGTCCTCTCCGGCCTCGGCCCGCGCCTTCTCGTGGAAGAAGGAGATCTCCTGGGTGCCATGGTGTTCCGGAATGAAGTCCATGAGCACATCGGGCAGATTCGCCTCACGGCCCAGCCGGATCCCCTCGGTCACGTGTTCGCGGACGATCTGGGCCGACGTCGCCGGCTTCAGCTTGTCGTGAGGGTTTCGCCCCCCGGGCTGATTTTCGATGAAGTACTGGGGCTTGAGCATCTTTCCCACGTCGTGGTAGTAGACGCCGACTCGGCAGAGCAGCCCATTGGCACCGATCGCGTTGGCGGCCGACTCCGAGAGGTTCGCCACGTTGATCGTGTGTGCGTAGGTCCCGGGGGCCTCCATCGAGAGCCGCTTCAGGAGGGGGCGGTTGGGGTCGGCCCACTCCAGGAGGGTCTGGTCGGTCGTGATGCGGGTGTACCACTCGAAGACCGGCAGGAACCCCATGGCGAGAATCGCACTCACCACCGCGTTCCCCCCGGCCCAGGACCACGAGAGTGCGATACGGGAAAGGTCACGCCCGGAGGCCACTCCCAGGGTGCCGACCACGACGAAGTAGACCGCGGCGATGATCGCGATGAAGACCCAGGTCTGGGCTCGCCTGCGTACCGCTCGGACCGAGAGTCCCGCGGCCGCACCGGCCACGAAGACCGGAAGCCATGCATGCACCGACTGGAAGGGAATCTGGGCTCCGGCCAGCGCGGCCAGCGTCGCCGTCAGGATGATGGCGATCCGCCCGTCCCAGAGGACGGCCACCGCGAGCGAGGCGAAGGCGATCGGCAGAAGTTCGACCGGAAGGTCGTGTCGCGCAATCAACCCTCCGGCCCCCGTGAAGGCCAGGATCAGGATCCCGTGGAGCGCGACCCAGCGGATGTTCGTGTAGATCTCGGGGCGGAAGAGGAAGAGGAAGACCCCGAAGACCCCGAGGATCAGGAAGTTGAGGAGAACGCTCCCTGCGAAGGGAACGATCTGGAGCCCCGCATCCTCCAGCTGTCCCTGGGCTCTCAGGGCCTCCTCGTAGGCGGCGAGGCGTTCGACCTCGGACTCTCCGACCTGCTGGTTGGCGCGCACGACCGCCTCCCCCTGGAGCACGGTGGCCCGGGTGGTCGGCACCGCCTGACGCGCCGCGTTCCGGTCCCGCTCCGTCGACGTGGCGTCGTAGCGAAGCGTCGGATTCAGGAAGCGGATCAGGACGAAGCGGAGGAGCTCGTCGGCCTCGGATCCGGCCCCGACGGGGAGGAGCGCAGCCGCGGCCTCGTAGAACTCCCGCGCGGTGAAGATCGAATCCCTCGGGAGGTAGCGGTCCACTCCCTCGGGCCCGACCTCGAGAATTCTCGAAACGGAAGGGTCGAGCCGGGCCCCCTCGTCCATGACCCCCCGGGGGAGGATCTCGTCGGTCGCGCGGCGGGCCGCGGTGGCCAGGGTCGCCCGACTCGACGGATTGACCAGAACCTCGCGCTGCGCCTGATTCGCCGGAATGCCATAGTCGGCCATGACTCCGTCGACGGCCGAGTCGGGCTCCTCCGCCTCGGCCGCATCGCTCACGCGTTCGAAGAAGCTTGCGAGGTCCTCCTCCATCTCCTCGACGGCCGCAGGCCGGCGCTCGAAGGTCGGGGGAACCGCCGCGGCGGCCCCCTCACGCTCCCGCTCCAGCTCATCCGGGTTTTTCGGCACACCGAAGGCCAGCGAGGCAATGATGTCCTCGTCGGCCACCATCCCGACCTCGTAGCGGGCCATGTCCGGGCCCGTCTCCGGCGGGAAGAAGAAGGAGACGGCCAGGGCGAGAAGGAGCAGGAGCCCGACGCGGGCTCCGTGATGCAGCACCCCGTCGGGCCAGCGACGCTCCGGCGGAACCGAAAGGGCGCCCAGCGCCCCCCCCGAACGTGCCCAGTCCGGCTTGGAACCTCGACTCACACGGTCTCCTCGTGGAGTTCGTCCTTCGCCGATTCAAGCTCCTCCGCCTCGGCGTAGGCCCGGATGATGTCTTTCACCAACCGGTGGCGGATGACATCGGCTCCGTCCAGGTAGACGAACTCGATGCCCTCGATCCCCGACAGGATCCTCTCCACCTCGAGCAGACCCGAACCGGAACTGCGGGGAAGGTCAATCTGCGTCTTGTCTCCCGTGATCACCACCCTGGAGTTCAAACCGAGGCGCGTGAGGAACATCTTCATCTGGGCGTTGGTGGCGTTCTGGGCCTCATCCAGGATCACGAAGGCGTCCGAGAGGGTCCGGCCCCGCATGTACGCGAGCGGCGCGATCTCGATGGTGCGATCCTCGAGCGCGCGCTGGACCCGCTCGGCCGGCATCATGTCCTCGAGCGAATCGTAGAGTGGACGCAGGTAGGGATCCACCTTCTCCTGCAGGTCACCGGGAAGAAATCCGAGCTTCTCTCCGGCTTCGACCGCCGGACGGGCCAGGATGATCCGCTTCACCCGCTTGCGGTGCAGGGCGTCGACCGCGGCCGCAACCGCCAGGTAGGTCTTTCCGGTTCCGGCCGGACCGATCCCGATCACGATGTCGTGCTCTCGCATCGCCTCGAGGTAGGTCGCCTGACCCTGGCTCTTGGGCTGAATGATCTTGCGCGTCCCGGGGAGGGCGATCCGGAGCTCCTCGTGCGTCGGGGGCGGGCCGCCCCCCTGAAGCTGGAAGTCCGCCGCCAGCCGAGCGACGTCGGAGACATCGAAGGGGGAGCGGAGGCGCGCCAGCTCGATCAGGTGCTGGGTGACGGGCACCGCCCGCTCGAGCGGCTCCAGCTCGCCGGAGAGAATCACCCGATCCCCGCGCAGGACCACCCGAATGCCGAAGATTCGGGCCAGCTCCTGCATGTTCTGATCATTGACTCCGGCCAGAAGGAGCTGGTCCGCTCCCTCGGCGTCCAGCCGATGCTCCACCATGGTGCGATTCGAATTCGCCATGCTCCTCCTGTTCGCGTTGCTCAACGATCGGTCGCCGGCGTCCCGCCGGTGGTCAGTGGTCGACGGCCGTTCCCTCGGTCGATTTCCGGATCGCCCGCAGGTGCAGCTCCTGCAGGTCCTCGTCGGACCTCGGGGTGGGGGCCTCCTCGAAAAGTGCCCGTGCCGCCGTCGTTTTCGGAAAGGCGATCACGTCCCTCAGGCTTGCAACCCCGAGGAAGTCCTTAACGATCCGATCCATTCCCAGCGCGATCCCTCCGTGCGGGGGCGCGCCCGAGCCGAGAGCCTCGATGAGGAAGCCGAACTTCCGATCCACATCCTCGTCGGACAACCCGAGTGTTCGAAGGACGGTCCGCTGCAGCTCGGCATCGTGGATCCTGAGGCTTCCGGATCCCAGCTCCGAGCCATTGTACACCAGATCGTAGGCGATGCCCCGGACGGAAAGGGGGTCGGCGGCGAGCCGGTGGGCGTCGTCGGGGTGGGGGAGCACGAAGGGATGATGGTTCGCGTAGAGTTCGCCATCGTCCTCCTCGAAGAGGGGAAAGTCCATCACCCAGAGCCAGGCGTGCTCCCGCTCCTTCGGCAGATCCATCGCCCGGATCACCGCTCCGCGCGTGGCGGCAAGCGCCGGAGAGGTGATCCGGTCGTCGCCCGCGGCCACCAGGAGCAGATCGCCCGCGACCGCTCCCGTGCCCGTGAAGTGCGCCTCCTCGAGCCAGCGCGAGAGGGGCCCGCTTCCCCCGTCGTCGGTGCGCTTCGCCCAGAGCAGCCCCGGGGCGCCCGCCGCCTTCGCGGCCCCTTCGATCTCTTCGATCTGGCGACGGGAGAGTTCACCGCCTCCGGCGATCAGGAGCCCCCGGATCCGCCCGCCCCCTTCGACCGCTCCCCTCAGGATGTTCGAATCCGCGCTGCCCATCAGCTCGGTCCAGTCCGAGACCTCGAGGTCCCATCGCAGGTCGGGACGGTCGGATCCGAACCGATCCATCGCCTCGGCCCAGCTCATCCGCGGGAACGGGGTCCGGGCCTCGATCCCGGCGACCTCGGCGAGCCGTTCCATGAGCCCCTCGATCCAGAGGAGCAGGTCATCGGCCTCGACGAACGAGGCCTCGAGGTCGATCTGCGTGAACTCCGGCTGACGGTCCGCCCGAAGGTCCTCGTCGCGGAAGCAGCGGGCGATCTGCAGGTAGCGGTCGAACCCGGCGGCCATCAGAACCTGCTTGTAGATCTGCGGGCTCTGCGGGAGCGCGTAGAACTCCCCCGGGTGGACGCGGCTGGGGACCAGGTAGTCGCGGGCGCCCTCGGGTGTGGGCTTGGTGAGGATGGGGGTCTCAACCTCGACGAAGCCCAGCCGGTCGAAGTAGTTGCGCACGGCCAGGATCAGTCGATGGCGGAGTCGAAGGTTGGACTGAAGCTCCTCGCGCCGCAGGTCGAGGTGCCGGTGGCGGAGGCGGAGCTCCTCGGAGGGCAGCTCGTCTTCGGGCCCCCGGAAGACCGGGATCGCCGGGGTCCGGGCCGCATTCAGTAGTTCGACCCGGTCGGCCCGGATCTCGACCTGCCCGGTGGCCATCTCGGGGTTCTGCGCCTCGGGCGGACGCAGCATGACCTCGCCCTCGACCCGGATCACGTCCTCGGCTCCCAGGCCCCGCACGATCTCGAGTCCCTCGGCGTCGATGGTGTCCGGTCCGACCGAGACCTGGACGATCCCGCTCCGGTCCCGCAGATCGACGAAGAAAAGGCCTCCCAGGTCCCGGCGGCGGTGCACCCAGCCGGTGAGGGTGAGACGGGATCCCGCATGGTCGTCGCGGATCCCTCCGATTTCACGGGTGCGCTGCGAGGTGGCACTGATGGGACGGGAGGAGTCGTCGGAATGGGTCATGGAGAACCGCTGAATGCCTTCGCGAGGAGGAAGAGTCGAAGTGTGCGGCACGGGGGCGTCGTCCGCTTTCGGACCGCCCGCCGGATCCGCTCGGGGACCCGGAATCGCACGGTGCGGGAACCCTGACGCGCGCACCGCATACCGGGTAGAGAGAAGCGGCGCTAAGTTAACGGCCCGTGGGAGAGGGCTCAAGAACGCGTCCGACCGCATGAAGCCCCTCCCGACGAGCGGAGTCGAACTCCCCGGAGCCCCGCGTTCGAGTCCCCCAACCCCCGGATCGTCATGACGCCCAGCACTGCCCCCGAGCGGAAGCCCTCGGGGACCGACCCCCGCCCCGATCTGCTCTCGCTGATTCCCGCCGAGGTCGAGGCCGCCCTGGCCGGGCACTTCGAGCGGCGGAAGCAGCCGGGGTACCGGGCCGACCAGGTGGCCACCTGGCTCTACGAGTCCGGGGTCACGAGCTTCGCCGAGATGACGAATCTCCCGCTCGAGGAGCGCACGGCGCTCGCCGAGGCCTTCCGCCTCGAGGCCCCCGAGGCCGAGACGATCTCGCGCTCCTCGGATGGAACGGTCAAGCACCTGTGGAAGATGAGTGACGGGGAGCTCGTCGAATCAGTCCTCATTCCCACCTCGGACCGCTTGACGCTGTGCATCTCGTCGCAGGCGGGGTGCGCCATGGGCTGCACCTTCTGCGCGACGGGGTGGGGCGGCTTCGGGCGGCAGCTCACCGCGGGAGAGATCACCGCGCAGTTCCGCAACTCGCGCCGGTGGGCCGAGGAGAACGACTACGGACCGATCAACAACGTCGTGTTCATGGGAATGGGAGAGCCGCTCGCCAACCGGAAGGCGGTGCATCCGACGCTTACGATCCTGAACCAGGGGTTCGGGCTGGGAGCGCGGCGAATCACCGTCTCGACCGTGGGCGTGGTTCCGGGGATCCGGGAGCTGGCGGCACGCCCCGAACAGTTCGGGCTGGCGCTCTCTCTGCACTCCCCCGACGCAGCCTTGCGGGCCGAGCTCATCCCGCTGGAGAAGCGGCACCCGCTCCCCGAGCTCATCGACGCGATCGAGGAGTTCGTTCGGGCGGGAGGCCGGCGGGTCACCTTCGAGTACACCATGATCCGGGGGATCAACGACGCGGAGTCACTCGCCCCCGCCCTGGCGGCGCTCGCGCGGCGGGTGCACGCCTTCGTCAACCTGATCCCCTTCAACCCGATCCCCTACCAGGACTGGAAGCCCTCGGTCCCCGCGCGGGTGGAGTACTTCCGGCGGACGCTCGACGAGGCCGGCGTCTCGGTGGCGGTGCGGGAGCCACGGGGCCGGGATATCGACGCCGCATGCGGGCAGCTGCGGGCGAACGCGCTGGTCCAGATCGAGGGATCGGACACCTCGACCGCGCGGCCGCGAGCCCGGGCGACCGTGGCATCGCCGACCGGTGACGGGGCCGGCGCGACCGGCTGACCCGACGGCGTCAGGAGCCGGAGGCCTCGCGGCCGACCATCACCAGGCGGTCCCCCTCGGGACTCACGGCGATGCGGGTCCACTCGAGCCCCGAAGGCCCGACCTCGCCGAGCGAGTGCCATTCGTCGTCGACCCCCGGGCGATGGGCCAGCAGCTCCCGGCCCGAGGCCATCAGAAGGACCCCGTCGGGGGTCCAGGCGTGATCGCTCCCCCCATCCCGGGTCTCGACGATCCGTGAAGTGGAACCCGTGGAGCCGTCGAGTCGCCGGATCCAGCTGCGCCCATCCTGGCCGACCTCGACGAAGCTCACGGCATCTTCGCCGGGAATCTTCTGGATCGAGGGGCCGATCCCCTCGAAGATGAGCTGACTCCAGCCCGTGCCCACCTCGGCCAGTTGAAGTGAGGCCGGGGTGCCGAGAATGAACAGGGCGACGCGGTCGGTGTCGAGCCAGGCGTGGTAGCCCACCGGCTCGATGTCGGGAAGGAGGAGTTCGGCCCGGTCCCCATCAACCTCCCCGGATTCGATGTCGAAGCGCCAGAGCCGCTGGGTGCCGTCCCGTTCGACCCGAACGACCGCGACCCCCCCGTCGCCCAGCGGAGTGGGCGAGTATTCGTTTTCGGGATCCGTCCTCATGAGCGCCCTCGATTCGCCCGACCCGATCTCCAGCCGATGGATGTCGGTCCCCTGGTCCTCGCGCCCCGCAGTGTAGAGGATGGCCTCCCCGCCCGGGAGGAAGAAGGGTTGGTTGTCGTAGAGGGGCCGATCGGTGAGCCCGCGGACGTCCCCCGGCCGGGGAAAGCCGTCGTCGCCTGCGGACAGCTCGACCAGGAAGAGATCGGTCGCGGGGGGCGGGTCCGTGTCCGTGGCGGGCGTATCGGCCTCGTCGGCGCAGGCCGCGGTGAGGAGGAGCGCCAGGAGTGCGAGGGGGGCACGGGTGTGACGGATCATCGGATCCTCCTTCCGATCCGGTCCCAGCGGACTTCGCGGATCGCCGCGAAGGGCGTCGCCGAGCCCCGGTTGTACGAGAAGTAGAAGAACATCGCGCGGCCCTCGAGCCGCCAGTCCTCGACGAGCCCCCAGTAGCGGGAGTCGAGGGAGCGGTCGCGGTTGTCTCCGAGCATGAAGAAGTTGCCCTCGGGGATCACGAGGGGGCCCCAGTTGTCTCGGGTCGGCGTATAGTCTGCGGCGTCCACCCCGGGAGCGAGGTGGTCGGCCTGCCAGCCCATCGAAGGGTGCTCGTGGTCGCCCGAGAAGTCCCGCCACTGGACGAAGGGTTCATCCTGGCGCTCCCCGTTTCGGTAGAGTTCCTTCTCGCGCATCTCGAGGGTGTCGCCCGGCATCCCGACGATCCGCTTCACAAGCTTCATGTTTTCTTCGTGGCGCGGATCGAAGATCACCACGTCGCCGAGGCGCCCCTCGGAGTAGCCCGGAGTCCGGATTTCGGTGCCCGGGATTCGGGATCCGATCGCGAGCCGGTTCACCATCAGGAAGTCGCCCACCATGAGGGTATCCTCCATCGACCCCGAGATGATGACGAAGGTCTGCACGAGGAAGGTGCGGATCACGACGAGAAGCACGATCGTGATGCCCAGCGTCTTGGCCCACTCGGCCAGGGTCGCGTTGCCGTCCTGCGAATCCCCGCCGGTTCGACGCGCGGACGCTTCGGATGTCCCCCGGGACCGCCTGCGACGTCCCGTTGACTTCGATTCCTTTCGACTCACCGATTCGATCCCTCTGGGTCCGGGCGCCCTCGGGCGCTCCGGATCGTTGGTTCAGCCATCCGCTTCAGGACGGTGGATCCCTCTGAGTTCCCGCGCCAGCCAGCTCGACCCGAGATGGACGGTCACGTCGAGCAGGAGGGTGGAGTCCGGCTCGGAGCGAAGGGTTTCGATCCCCAGCGCGTTCGCGACCGCCCGGGCCAGCTCCGGGTCGCCCGCCCGATGAATCACCTCGGAGTCCTCGGCGTCGAAGGTGGGCGCATTCCCGTAATACACCACATCGAAGCCGAGATCGCGCAGCTCGTCGCGGGCGTCCGCAGCCATCCCCCTCACCCCCCCGGCATTGAGGACCTCGACCCGCACCCGGACGTCGGGTGGGAGGTGCGGCAGCCCGTGGTCCTCGTCTCCATCCACACTCCCGTCCAGGGTCGGAAAGACCCCGAAGCCCTCCCCTTCGGACCACTGGGCACCGTACCAGACCCCTGCTCCTGCCAGCAGGAGGATCAGGAGTCCGAGCGCGGTCGAAGCCCGGGACCTGTCTCGCTTTCTTCGCGACCGTTTTCGGCGCTTCCGTCCGCTCACTCCCGCTCCTCCCCAGGTTCTCGCGTCACTTCCGTCGATGGGCCGGTCCCCGGCGGTTCCGGTCTACGCCCGCCCCCCTTCGCGTCCTTGCCGACCCGCTGATTCCAGAAGGCCACGGTCGCGTCGGGGAGGCGCCGCTCCGCCTCGAGGATCGTCCGGATCCTCGCACGGAGGACCTCGAAGGTGACGAAGTCGGGGCGCTTCGGAAAGCGGGCCCGCCGCTTCGCCTTCCATCCTTCGGGGTCCCTGCGGCCGGGCTCGAGGTAGTCCGCACAGTACAATGCCTGGCCCAGGGCGTCGAAATCGGGGTGCCCGATGGTATGAAAGGCGATGGCCCGCAGGAAGGCTTCATCGCCGACCCCCTCGTCCCGCAACCGTTCGGCCGCGGCTGGGCCGTGCAGGAGCGGCCCGGAAAGAGCCCGCAGCTGCACGGGAACCCGGGGGCGTAGATCCGACGGAGTCGCCTCTCGCAGGACATCGTGCAGGAATCCCGCTGCGCGCCAACGGACCCGTTCCTCGGCCCCGAGCTGACGCGCATCCGCCCACTCGTCCAGAAGCCCGGCCACCCGCTCCATGTGACGACGCCGGCTCTTTCCGGCCACGGCCCAGTCGGGAAGTCGGCCCTCGGCGGCATCCCGCAGGATGCGAAGAGCGGTCGGCGACGATGTGGCCGACGTCTCGGTACCGGATGGGGACGGGTCGACACTCATGCCCGGCGATTCCGGTCGGGGGACGGGAGTCGTGGGTCGTGACGATCCCGTCCGAGCCGGACATGGCGGATCAGGCGGAGCGAGGAGTGAGGCTGGACGGGCACGGGAACCGGGTCGGGAGGGTCGGCGTGGGCAGCGGGAGAGACCGGAGCTCGCGGGAGGTTTCGGGAGCCGGGCGCCGGAGACCGGAGACCGGAGACCGGAGACCGGAGACCGGAGACCGGAGACCGGAGACCGCCGGACGATAGAAAGGCGGCGAGGTGGTGTCAAACTCCGCATCCCCGACCCGGATCTCGGCGGACGAGGCCGCGGGTCGCCCGGAAGCCGGGATTGCGCCCGGTGGGAGGCGGACCCTACCCTCCCTTCCTCACACTGAATCTCGAGGGACGAAAACCCGTCCCCTCCCCGAACCGAGGCGACGATCGTGCCGATGCGCTGGGACCCTCTGCTCGCCCGCGCCGTAGCGGCCGAGCTCGCCGTTCGCCTGGACCGGGCCCGGGTGCGCTCCCTCCTGATCGAACCCGACGAGCGGCGGATCCTGCTCTACCTGAGGGAGTCGACGCTGGTCCTCGAGCTGCACCCCGAGGCGGGATGGATCTCGCTGCTCGACCCGCGGGAGCCGCTCCCCTCGGCCCGTCCCCTGGCGTCGAGGGTGATCGGGGTCCGATCACTTCCCGACGAGAGCGCAATCATCTTCGGTCTGCAGCGGATCCGGGGAAAGGACGAGGGGGTGGAGCTCGTCGCCGAGTACACGGGCAACCGCTGGAACGGGCTGGTGGTAGGCTACCGAAGCCGCCAGATCCGGCACGTTCTGGTCCCCAGACGGGAGCGGGAGCGGCGACTCGAGGTCGGCCATCGCTACGAGCCGCCGCCCTCGAACGATCGGGCGGGACGCGACGGAGAGCTCCCTCGCGAGGAGTGGGAGTCGATCGTGGGGTCCGCACAGGAGCCCTCCGAGCGCCGCCGGGCCCTGCTGAGCGGGGTGGCCTGGACCTCGTCGATCAATGCCGACGCCCTGCTCGAGGGGGGCTGGGAGCGCTGGCGGCAGATGATCGACCCCACCCGGTGGCAGCCGCACCTGATCGAGACGGATCGGGGTCCGCAGCCGTATCCACTGGCCCTCGGTGAAGGGGAGCCGGTCGAGTCGCTCCTGGAGGCGATTGCCCGGGCCCGCGGGGCCTCGGAATCGACCTCCCCGGAACACGCCCTGCTCCTGCCGACCCGACTGCTCGAGCGAGCCCGACGACGGCTGAGGAAGCTCGAGGGCAAGGTGCGCGGCCTGGCCCGGGAGCTGGATTCGGCGCGGGATCCGGGGCCGGTGCGGGCCATCGGCGACCTGATCCTGGCTCGCTATCACGAGGTCCCGGCAGGGGCCGACGAGGTGGTGCTCACCGATTTCGAGGGCGACGAGGTCACCGTCGAGCTGGACCCGGCCCTCCCCCCGGACCGGAATGCCCGCACCTACTACGACGAGGCCGCCCGACTCGAGCGGGTGCTCCAGAAGCTCCCCGCTCGTGTCGAGGAAGCGCGAGCCCAGGCCGGGGAATGGGCGGCGCTGATCGAGGCGGTGGAGGCGGGTGAGGAGCCCCCGGAGACGCTGGCCGAACGACTCGGGCCGGAGACGGTGGGTGGACGCAGGGGAAAGGGGGGCGAGTCGCCCTCCCTGCCCTACCATCGGTATCGGAGCTCCGGGGGCCTCGAGATCCGGGTCGGACGCGGGGCGCGACGCAACGACGACCTCACCTTTCATCATTCCAAGCCCGACGACATCTGGATGCACGTGCGCGAGGCGCCCGGAGCACACGTGATTCTGCGCTGGGGACGAAAGGAAAATCCCCCCCGGCGGGACCTGCTCGAGGCCGCCACCCTCGCGGCGCTCGGCTCCGAAGCCCGCAACGCCGGAACGGTGCCGGTCGACTGGACCCGGCGGAAGTATGTACGCAAGCCACGGAACGCACCGCCGGGTGCGGTGCTTCCAGATCGGGTGGAGACGGTGTTCGTGGAACCCGACCCCGCCCTCAGGGACCGACTCGAGATCGAATGAACCGCAGAGGACCTCAGCCACCATTGGAGACCACATGACGACCCCATCGCCCCGACGCTCCCCGGGCCCGGCCCGACGCACCCATTCGTTCACCGAGTCGGTGATCCGGGAGATGACGCGGGTGGCGCGGGAGCACGACGCGATCAACCTCGCCCAGGGCTTTCCGGACTTTCCCACCCCCGAGCTGCTGAAGGACGCCGCGTGCCGGGCGATCCGCGACGATGTGAACCAATACGCGGTGACCTGGGGGGCGCCCGCCCTCCGGCTTGCCCTCGAGGAGAAGTACGCCGCCTTCTACGGCATGGCGATCGAGGGAGATCGCGAGGTCACCGTCACCTGCGGGGCGACCGAGGCGATGGCGGCGGTCCTTCTGGCGCTCGTGGACCCCGGAGACGAGGTGATCGTGCCCGAGCCCTTCTACGAGAACTACGGGCCCGACGCGATCCTCTGCGACGCGACCCCGGTGCACCTGACGCTCGAGCCCCCGGCGTTCCGGCTCGATCCCGACCGGCTCGAGGCGCTGATCACCCCGCGGACCCGGGCGATCATCCTGAACACCCCGAACAACCCGACGGGACGGGTCTTCGATCGCGAGGAACTCGAGGCGGTCGCGCGGATCTGCCGGACGCACGACCTGCTCGCGGTGACCGACGAGATCTACGAGCACATCCTGTACCGGGGAGAGCACATCCCGCTCGCCACCCTCGACGGGATGCGGGAGCGCACGGTCACGGTGAGCGGGGCGTCGAAGACCTTCAGCGTGACCGGGTGGCGGGTCGGGACGATCGTCGCTCCCGAGCCCTTCACGAGCGCGATCCGCAAGGTGCACGACTTTCTGACCGTGGGGGCGCCCGCGCCCCTTCAGGAGGCGGTGGCGTCGGCGATGACCGGGTTCGGGGCCGACTACTACGACGAGCTGCGAGAGAGCTACCGGGAACGGGGCGAGGTGCTGTACGAGGCGCTGATCCAGGCGGGCTTCGGATGCGAGCGCCCCGAGGGTGCATACTACATCATGGCCGACATCTCGGGGCTGACCGACATGTCCGATGCCGACTTCAGCCAGTGGCTGGCTCGCGAGGTGGGGGTCGCACCGGTCCCGGGATCCTCCTTCTTCAGCGACCCCGCCGACGGGAGACACCTGGTCCGCTTCGCCTTCTGCAAGCGGGTCGAGACGTTGCGGGAGGCCGGCGAGCGGCTGCGGGTGCTCGCGACGGCGGGGCGGGACTGAAGCCCAGGGGCGGGCGTCAGCCGTCCATGGCCTCGCGGAGCGATTTCAAGAACGCCCCGGCGCCTTCGACGCCCCCCTCGTCGACCGCGTCCAGGAGGGCGCTTCCGACCACGACGCCGTCGGCCAGTCCCCCGACCAGCGCCGCCTGCTCCGGGGTCGAGATTCCGAAGCCCACCGCGATCGGAATCGAGATCTTCTCGCGCAGCGCCTCGATCTCGCGGGCGAGCTCCTGACGCAGCTCGGTCCGGGCGCCGGTGACGCCGGTGCGCGAGATGTAGTAGATGAATCCTCCGCCCCCCTCGCCGACGCGGGACACCCGCTCGAGCGCCGTGGTCGGAGCGAGGAGCCGGATCAGATCCAGTCCGCCCCGCGCCGCAGCCCCCTCGAGCTCGGGGTCGGCCCCCGCCGGCAGGTCCGTCAACAGAAGCCCATCGGCCCCCGCCGAGGCGGCCGCCGCCACGAACCGGTCCATTCCGAAGTGGTGGACCGGATTCAGGTAGGTGAAAAGGACCACCGGGGTGTCACGGGTGGTGCGGAACTCCTCGAGGATCCCGAGGGCGCCCTGCACCGTCATCCCCAGCTTCAGCGCCTCGAAGGTGGCCCGCTGAATCGTGGGCCCATCGGCGAGGGGATCCGAGAAGGGGATGCCGAGCTCGAGCACGTCGGCTCCCGCGTCGGCGGCCGCGTGCATCATCGCCAGGGACCGGTCACGATCCGGATAGCCGGCGCAGATGTAGGGAATCAGCGCGGACTGCCCACGGTCCATTCGGCTGCGCAGGGCATCGGCGATGCGTGAGGGGGAGGCGGCGTCGGCCGGCGTGGTAGAGGACTGCGAGGAGACGGTCATGGAGACTCAGGTTACGGTGACGTATTCGGCCACCTGGATTCCGTATCGGTTGGGATCTGCGGTCTTGATGATCGAGCGTTTTAGGTCACCCGTGGTCTCGTCCATCTCGTCGAGGCGGACCGTCCGGGGAGTGGCCAGCGGGGTACCCATCTCGTCGGAGAGGATCTTGATCTCGGGCTGATGGAGCTTCTTCGGGTCGGGGTTGGCCTTCGTCACGACGCCCATCTCGTAGGAGTCGAGGATGACCAGCGTGCCCACCGGGTAGATCCCCGTGGCGGTGATCAGCGCCTTCACGATCAGGGGGTGGAACCCCCGCTTCGGATTCTCCTTCATCTCCCGCAGCACGGCGTCGGGCGGCCACGGGCGATACTGATAGCTCCGGCGCGACGTCCCTGCGTCGAAGCCGTCCGCCACCGACACGATCAGCGAAAAAAGGGTCGGAGACCGCGGCCGGCGGCTCGACGGATACCCCTTCAGGTCCGTCTTCATGTGATGTTCGTAGGCCATGAGCATCTGACGGAAGGGGACGTCGTTGAACCCGTGCAGCTGGAAGAGCTGGAGGAGCCCGTCGGTGGGGTGCTCCTTCATGAGGGCCCACTCCTCTTCATTCAGCCCCTCGGGCTTGTTCAGGACCTCGGCGGGCACGCGCATCTTTCCGACATCGTGGAAGAGGGCCCCGAGGCCGAGATCGTAGAGATCCAGCTTCTCGAGCCCCAGCCGCTGACCGATCACCACCGAGAAGATGCACACGTTTACCGAATGGGTGAAGGTGTACTCGTCGAAGTCGCGCAGGTGGGTCATCGCAACCATCGACGGCTCGTTGGTCAGCACCTGGTCGACGATCGTCTGCACCGCCCGCTTGACCTTGCGCACGTTCACGGCGCGTCCGATCCGGACGTCGGTGAGCACGTCACGGGCCATCTGAACCGAGAAGACATAGGTCCGTTTGGCCCCGTCCAGCTTCGCCTCCTCCAGATCGAGCGGTTCGATCTCGCGCTCGGCCTCGATGCCGATGTGGCGGATATTGCTCCCCATGATCCGCTTGGCAACCGCCTCGAAGGGATCCTGCTCCTCGGGATCCCTCAGGATGATGGAGAGAAACGCCGCCCATTCCTCCTTTTCGATCCCCTCCTCGACGTGTACCTCGCCAATCCCGTGCAGGTGGAGAGTCCGCGCCACCGAGCCGAAGGTCGAAAAATTCCTGAGGTCGAGGCGCAGGCGCGTTTCGTTGAGAAAGAAGAAGTCACCGACCACGCGGAAGTCCATCAGCCCCTCCCGCTGGATCAGCCGCTTGACCATCCGATCCAGATCAGACAGGGCCTTCTGCACGGTCTCGTTGTCGATCGGATAGAACTTCACCGCCCGGAGCGCCGCATAGAACGAGACCAGGAGCCTTCGGCCGTCTTCCTGCAACTGGAGTTCGGGAGTCGTCATTCGAGGTCTCCTCCCCTGTAGGCGCGGTTCACCGCGCTTCGAACCACCGGGTCCTGAGCATCCCTGGCGCGCCCGAGAGCGTCGAAGGCGGCGTCGGTTCCCACCACTCCCAGTCCCTGCGCGGCGGCGGCCCGGATCTCCGGAGGCTCCTTGAATCCGAGGAGGCCCTTCCCGTTCAGACGGCGGTCGAGGAAGGTGATCCCCCGCTCTCCCGCGAGTCGTGCGTAGGATTCGAAGAAGGCGACCTTCTCGGAGATGTCGGCCTCGCGGAAATCCCGACTCGAGAGAATCGCCTGCAGGACTTCGGCCGCAGGCGCGTACCGAGCCCTCCCCAGGGCCCGGGCGGCCCCGATCCGCAGGTCTCGGTCCACATGATCGAGAGCGCGCTCGAGGGCGCCGGCCAGCGCCGACGAAGGGATGTCGCCGGCGACCTCGACCACGGCGCGCTGAACGCGTGGCGGGCCTTCGTCGAGGAGACGCGCGAGGGCCGCGCTTCCCTGGGGCAGGCCCAGCATCCCCACGAGCCGGACGGCCCCCGACACGACACGGTCGTCCTCGTGGCCGAGCAGCCGCATGACCCGCTCGGGGGCGCCCGCCGCGATCACCTGAATCGCATCCTGAAGGACTCGTCGGATCGTCGGGTGAGGGGTGGTCTCGACCGCGGCGAGAAGATAGGCCAGTGCGGTCGGCCTGAGATGGCGCAGCAGGAGCGAAAGCTCCTTCGGGTCCGTGCTGATCGTGCCGTCTTCGAGCGCCTTCACCAGCTCGCTCACTACCTCCGGCTGCGCGAGGTCGTCGAGGAGTGCGCGGACCACCTCCTGGGCATCGGGGCTCAGCAGATCCCTCTCCTGAAGCTTGCCCAGTTCGTCGAGGATGAGCGCCGCCGAGGGAATCCGGCCTCGGCTCAGGAAGCTGGGAAGTAGGCTGCGGAGAATCTCGGCAATCTCGGCCTGGCGATCGGGCCGGCCGGCTTCCTCGAGGCGATCGAACAGCGCGTAGAGAACATCTCTGCGCAGGGGACGGTCGTGCTCGTCCCGGATCATCTCGGCGAGCAGCTGGCGCTCTGCGGGATCGAGCGCGTAGAGGGTCGGGTTGAAGTCCTGCGTCTTGACGGACGGGGGGGGCGCATCGGCGGCGGCGTCCTCGTCCTCCTCCCCGAAGACCCCCTCCGAGTCGAGGATTCCCCGGAAGTCGTTGTCCTCGGTGGGGGTGATCTCGGGCAGGGGGATTCCCTCGGCGAGCAGGTCGACGACTTCGTATTCGAAGTGTCGGAAATCCCGGTCCCAGAGGAGGGTGACCAGGTCGTCCGCGTCCCCCTGGGCGTGGCGAGCTCGGTGGAGGACCTCGAGAAACGGTTCGAGTTCCTCGGTCTCGAGCCCGCGCCGGAACTTGATGTCCCGGACGCCGTCGCGGAAGAGGAGGAACGCCAGCGAATCCGAACGATTGGAGTTCCGGTAGACCTCTTCACCGAACCAGGTGATCCGATCCTCGTCGACCGAGAGGATGAGTTCGTCCCGATCCTCCCAGATCCCTTCGAAGGCCTCGGTGAGGTTGCTCAGGAATCGATGGTAGACCGGATTGTTTCGGTCATAGAGCTGGTAGGCACGCAGCGCCTTGGCGAGGGTGTTGAAGAACTCGCGGATGTCTTCGACCGGGAGAAGATCGGGATCCTCCCATTCGAGGGAGGACCCCGTATCGGTCTCCTTCGGCCGCTCCTTCAGCTCTTCCGCCAACGCTTCCTCACCATTCGGGCGTGGGCCGGCGCCGGGGCACCGGCCGATTTCAGAGAATCGATCCGCGTCCTTCGATCCTGGCCACATGGGCCACGTCCTTGTCTCCCCGGCCACTCATACAGAGCACGACCGGTCCCCGATCCATCTCGGAGCGGCCCTCGCCGAGGAGGTACGCGACGGCGTGTGCGGTCTCGAGCGCGGGGATGATCCCCTCGAGCTCGGAACAGCGATGGAAGGCCTCGAGTGCCTCGGTGTCACCGACTGCCACGTACTCCGCCCGACCATCGTCCTTGAGCCAGGAGTGCTCGGGGCCCACTCCCGGATAATCCAACCCGGCCGAAACGGAATGGGCAGGAGCCACCTGACCGTCTCCGTCCTGGAGAAGGTAGGAAAGCGCACCATGGAGGATTCCGGGTGTTCCCGCCGTAAGGGACGCTGAATGTCGTCCGGATGCAAGTCCCTCCCCCGCCGCCTCGATCCCGACGAGCCGAACATCCTTGTCCTGCACAAAGGAATGGAAGATCCCCATGGCGTTCGACCCGCCGCCGACACAGGCCACCACGGCCGCCGGAAGCCGACCCTCGGCCTCGAGGATCTGTTCACGAGTCTCATGTCCGATGACCGACTGGAAGTCACGGACCATTCTCGGAAAGGGCGACGGGCCAACCACCGAACCGATGATGTAGTGTGTGTGATCCACATTCGTGACCCAGTCCCGGATCGCCTCGTTCGTGGCATCCTTGAGCGTCTGGGTTCCGGATGTAACGGGTCGGATCTCGGCGCCCAGGAGCTGCATCCTGAAAACGTTCAGCGCCTGTCGTTCCACATCTTCGGCGCCCATGTAGACCACGCACTCCATGTCGAACAGCGCGCAGGCGGTGGCCGTCGCCACCCCATGCTGTCCGGCGCCGGTTTCGGCGATGATGCGCTTCTTGCCCATCTTCCGGGCGAGGAGGGCCTGGCCGATCGTGTTGTTGATCTTGTGAGCCCCCGTATGGTTCAGGTCCTCACGCTTGAAGTACACGGGCGCCGCGGCATCGACGGCCGCTTCCAGGCGCCGTGCCCGGTAGAGGGGCGTGGCTCGTCCCACGAAGTCACGAAGAAGGCTGCGGAACTCCGCGTCGAATTCCTGGTCGTCGCGGATCTCTGCGTAGGCCTCTTCCAGCTGGTCGAGGGCGGCGATGAGGGTTTCGGGGACGTAGCGCCCGCCGAAGCTCCCGAAACGGTCGGAGGGAATCACCCGGTCGGGGGCGGGGTCGGTTCTGGTCAGCATGGTGCGCTCCAAAGGGGAGGAGCCGGGCGAATCAGGCGTCGTGCGCCGCGGCTATGAATTCATGGATCTTTTCCGGACTCTTCACTCCGGGCTGGTGCTCGACCCCGGAGCTGACATCGACGGTCTGTGGGCGAAGCCGTCGAACCGCCTCGCCGACGTTCCGGGGCGTCAGGCCACCGGCGGCGATGAGAGAGAGGCCTTCCGGCCACTCGGTCCGGATCGCCTCGACCTCCTCCCAGGGGAAGCTCCGCCCGGTTCCCCCGAGTTGATCGGGGTGCCAGCCGTCGAGGAGGAGACCGTCCGCGATTCCCACCCAACGCCGGGCTTCTTGGAGGACCTCGGCGCCGGATCGGACCCGCAGAGCCTTCCAGAGTTCCCAGTCCCCCAATCCCCGCAGCGCATGGAGATCGGCCTCGCCCTCGGATCCGTGCAGCTGGATGATTGATGCCCCGGCCCGTTCGGCGGCGAGCGCCACCTCGACCGCCGAGATGTCCGCCACCACCACCACGAGGGGAAGCCCCGATGCCTCATGGAGTTCCCGCGCCCTCTCCGGAGTCACCGCACGCGGGGATTCCGGCACGAGGATCGCGCCCACGTAGAGCGCGCCGGCCTCGGCGGCGACCTCGGCGTCCCGAGTGCGGGTGAGCCCGCAGATCTTCACCCTGGGTCTCATCGGCGGCTCCGGCTGTCACGCTCAGGAGTGAGCTCGCGAGCGAAGGCGCGTGGGTCCTCCGCCCGGACCAGCGCCTCGCCCACCAGGATCGCGTCCACCCCGGCGGCGGCGAGCCGCCGGGCGTCCTCGCCACTTCGGATCCCGCTTTCCGAGACCAGAAGTGCCTGGGGGGGGACCGTGG
>REBS01000038.1 GCA_007692605.1 Gemmatimonadales bacterium | reverse complement strand
AGCCCCCGGTGGAAGCGATGTGGACGGCAATCCGCGCGGAGCTCCCGACGCCTCGTCCTGCCCGGAGGACCCCCGCGATCGTGTGGGTCCCTGCCCTGCTGGCGGCGGGTGTCGCGGGCCTCGTGATCGGGCGAACGAGTGCGCCTGTCCCCCCCGCGCCGGAGGTCGAAGAGGTCGCCCAGTTGGCGGAGCCCGAGAGCGGGGAGAGGTCGGATCCCGCGCCGATCGCCGAGGCGGACCCCGAGCCTTCGGTGGCCGAGCTCCCCGTGGAGACCCCCATCCTCTCGGACTTCCGCTTCGTCACGAACCTCCACCTGCTGGAGGTGGGTCCTCTCCTGACCCGACTGGCCGGGGGAGCCGACCCCGAGGCCGGGACCGTGCCCGGCGAGATCCGCGACCAGGCCCGCACGCTTCTCGACGGCACCCGCTTCCTGCTGGCCGAGCCGGAGCCTCTCGATCCCGAACTGATGCGGCTTCTCGAGGATCTGGAGTTTCTCCTGGTCCAGGTCGTGGGGCTTCCGGCCTCGGAATCCGAGGCCGCCAGAGTCGAGATCGAACTGATCGCCGAGGGGATGTCCGAGCAGCGGATCCTCCCCCGGATCCATACCTTCGCCCGTGATGGAGCAGAGCAATGAGACCCCTGATGATGATCTGGATCGTGATGGCGGTGGGAGCGGGCGGTGCCGAGGCGCAGTCCTCGGACGGCCCCGACATCGGCGACCGGTTCGGAGAGGTCGCGGCGATCGACCGGCTCACCCCGGCCGACACCCTCTACCGGGAAGCCCGACGGGCGCTCACTCGGCGGGAGTACGAGCGAGCCATCACCCTGTTCACCGAGCTGCGTCAGAGCGAGCCCGAGTCGATCCATCTTGCGGACGCGCTCTACTACGAGGCGCTCGCGCGGGTCCAGGCGGTCTCGGAGACCTTCTCGAGCTCCGATGTCGACCGGGATGCGCTGCTGGCGGAGGTGATGGAGGCCTCCGACAGGCTCGAGGAGGCCCGCTCCCTCCTTGCGGGAAGGGAGACCCGGGAGCCCGTCGAGGAGACCGCACGACTGCGCCTGCGGGTGGAGTCGGTGCTCGCCGAACTCGCGGTGCATCGTCGGATGCTGGAGCGCGGGGACACCGTCTCGCTCCCCCTGAGGATCGAAGCGGAGCGACGGGAGGTCCCCTTCACGGTCGGGACGGTGTCCCGGACCGGGGCCGTCACCGATGCAAGCGTGCTCCGTGGCGCGACGTCGACCGAGTCCCGCTTGGCCTACGTTCCTTTCTCTGTCGCGAGGGTCACGCGGGAAGATGGCAGCCCCTCCGAACTGCCCGCCGACTGCGATCCCGCCCGACTCCGCGAGCGGGTGACCGTGTTCTACACCCTCTTCGATCGCGACCCGGCGATCCTCGACGATGTCCTCGAGGAACTCGAGAGCGCCGGCGAGGCGGATGCCTGCGCGATGCCCCTGCGCTCGACGGTGCTCGGGCACGCCCTCGCGACCGGGGCCCTCGACCGCGACCGCGTGGTCCAGGCCGTCCGGAATGAGCCGGACCCCTTCACCCGGCGGGCCGCGCTCCATGCCATCAGGGAATGGGGGGATCCGGAGGATCGGGACCTCCTGTTCGAGATCGCACGAACGGATGACGACCAGACGGTGCGGCTGCTCGCGGCGCACACCCTGCTCGAGCTGCCCGATGGGGCGGGCCGGGATCGCGCCCTGTCCCTGGTCGAGGAGGGCGAGCTGGAGCCCCGCGGGGTGGCCCTGATCATCTCCGACATCCTGAAGGATGCATCGGCGGATGAGGCCGCCCGCATCCGCACGCTCTTCGAGACGGCCGACGACGACCACCTCCGTACCACGATCCTCGCGCAGCTCTCCACCTCTCCGCGCGAAGCGGATCGCGCGTGGGTCCGGGAGCGAGTCGGCGACCGCACCCTGCCGGCCCAGATGAGGGCCGCCGCGCTCAACCAGGCGAGCTGGCGCGGGGCGGACATGGACTTCCTGCTCTCGGTGTACAGGGACACCGACGAGACCCTCCTCCGCAGACAGATCCTGTGGGCCCTGGCGGGGAGTCCTTCGCAGGAAGCCACCGACGCGCTGATCCGGGCCTATCGCGAGTCCGACAGCGACGAACTCCGCTCCGCGACGGTCAATGCCCTCACCCAGCGCGACGACGAACGCGCCCACGCCGCCCTCCGGGCGATCCTCCGGGGCGAGGATCCGTAGACGGGAACCCTTCGGCCCTCCGGTCGTACTCTGGATGCCCCGACGGTAGTCCCTCCCCGATGTCATCCAATCGGAGGCGCACATGCGGTTCGATCTGAAGGTCTCGACATTTATTGGGCGAGGGTCCCTCGCGGTCCTCATCCTGGTACTCGCCGGGACCGCCGGTCCCCTCCAGGCCCAGGGTGGTGGTCATGGGTATTTCGGAATCGGGGTACAGACGGTGGAGATCGACGATCTCAACGAACGGCTCCTGACCCTCGGCTATCCCGAATTCGACCGCACCATGCTCTCGATCGGTGGGGGCGGATACGGCCTGCGGGGTCGAACCCTGATGGTCGGGGGTGAGGGCTACTGGCTCTCTTCGGGCGAGTCCACCGTCGGAGGCCGGGACGTCCGGCTCGACGGAGGGTACGGGCTCTTCCAGATCGGCTATCTCTACGATACCGGGACGGGGCTCGAGATCTTCCCCACCGCGGGCTTCGGGGCTGGAGGCTTTTCACTCGCACTCGGCCCCGCCGGAGCCGGCGACAACTTCGACAGCGTGGTCAACAGCCCCAACCGTGAAGCGACCCTCCGACAGGGGAGCCTTCTCGTCAGCGTCGGACTCGGGGGGCACTACCGCTTCGGCGCCGGGAGTGGAGGCCCGACGCTCGGGCTGCATGCGGGCTACACCTTCCAGCCCTACTCGAGCAACTGGCGGCTCGGGGGCAACTCCCTGGCCGATGGGCCGGATGTGGGGATCGAGGGTCTCTTCGTGCGGATGACCATCGGGGGTGGTCGCTGACTCACCCCGTGTCCAGGCGAAAGAGGACGACATGCGTCACTCCCAGGGAGTCGCGCACGGTGCCGACCATCCTGCCGTTTCGGATCTTCGGCCTGGGGGTGCTCTCGAGCGGGAGGTCCAGGACGCCCAGGTAGCCGCCGGACGGGTCGTAGACCTCCCACTGCCTCGGGTCGAGCGGGTTGGAGTCCGGGCTCCTGAACCGCTCGACCCAGAGTCGCCCTTCGTCGTCGACAAAGAAGGCGCTCCAGTCCGGAAGGTGCTCCGGCATCATCGAACGATCGACCTGGATGCGTTCGCCGAAGGTCTCTCGGAGGGCCGCGATCGTGTCGCTTCGAACGCTCGGATCCATGCGCTCCCTTCCCGCGCCGGACCGCTCCACGACCTGCTCCGCCTCGCCCCCGGCCGAGAATCGGACAAAGCGGAAGCCGTCGGTCGCGCCCCGCCAGAACCCGCCGTCGGGATCCGGATGGTCGTGGAATTCCGTCGCGAAGGGGACGGGCCACATCCCACCCTCACCTTGCGCTCCAAACTCCACCCACCAGTAGGCCTCGATCAACGCGGGCCGCCGGATCGTATCGATGGCGACCATCTGATCCCCGTCCGGAGCCAGCGCCAGAAAGGCGTAGTCACCGGTCCGGTTCAGCGGATCGTAGTTGAACAGGAACGACTCGTAGAGACTCCCATCCGACGTCACGACCGGATCCCCGCCCCCACCCGAGGTGCGACGCAGGGTCTCGACCACTGCGCCCGATCGCTCGAACACCGTAAACCGCGATCGGTCGCTCACCCAGAGTCGGCCATCCCTTGCCATGACGAGGCCTGCAGGAGCCGTGAACTCCCCCGGCCCCTCTCCCCGCTGGCCGATGTCACCCAGGTGGGCCCCATCCGGCCCGAAGACCCGCACGGCGGAGGCCTGCCGGTCGAGCACGTAGATCCTCCCCTCCTCGTCCAGCTCGACGCCGCGAACGTCACCGAACGACTCCGCCTGGTTCCCCGGGTCCTCCCCGCCCAGCCGAACCAGCTCGGTCACCCCCCACCCGGCGGGTGCCGCGTTCAGGTCCGACGGGTCGCTGCGGACCACCGGGACGTCGTCACCGATCGACTCCAGCATCCGGGTGCTGTACGTGTCCGGAGCATCCTGGCATGCGATCAGGAGGGCAAGGAGAGGGATGAGGCCCCTGGCGTAGGACATGGCGGGCCCGAGTTCGAGAAGCGAGCGCGAACGTGAATCCACGTAGCGCAATCTAAGATACTCGCCACCGGAGTGCCAGAAGCATGGAGGACCCCTCCGCTGGCCACACCGCCCTCCACTGCCGTAGGTTGCCCCAGGCGTCATCCTACCCCTGCCAGCAATTTGTGAGTCCAGCATGTCTTTCGTTTCCCCGTTCAGTTGGCCGAAGTCCCTGCTCCTCGGGGTGATCGCGGCCGGCCTCGTCCTGACGACCCCGGACGAGGCGGTGGCCCAGTCCCCGGATGGGGAGATGGCGTGCGCAGCCGCGATGGGTACGCAGCCGGAGATGTCGGTCACCTCCTCGATCCTCCGCTCCGACCGGGGGGGGTGGGGGGGGGGGGCGGGGGTGGGCGGGGGGCAGTGCCGGGCGAGCCAGGACGATCGGGAGGTGCGGCCGCGACGTCGGGTCGCTGCGGTGTCGTGGGATGTGACGGCACCGGTGGGATTCTCGAACCCGCTCCCGGCGGTGTCGCAGATCGAGGGGACGATGGGGCTGCAGATGGCGCTGTCCCGACGCGGGGAGTCCGGCGACTATCACTTCGGCTTCCTGGGAGCGAGCCTCAGGGCACAGCTCGAGTCCACCTCCGACTTCCGAAACCAGGTCCTGGCCCTGGGGCCCGAGGTGCAGTGGACGGATCCGGCCCGGCCCTTCCTGCCATCGGTGGCGGTCTTCGTCGGACCGGCACACGTGATCCGCTCCGGAGGGGTGGCCGCGACCTCGGATCCGCCAGAAGAGGAGCTTCGCCCCTACATCGCCGACTCGTCGCGGCTGAGTCTGCGGGGATGGTGGGCCCTGCCCCTGCCGGCGGGCCTGGCGTTGGAGGCCGACGGCGCCATTCATCGAGGGCGCTCGGGCGTGGGGACCATCGGGTTCTCGCAGATCGCCTCGCCGAGCAGCGAGGAGCTCCGGGTGGGGCTCGTCTGGAGACGAGGGTCGGCCGCCGGGACCCGCATCGAGGCCATCTCGCTGAGTCATGATCGCGGTCGTCCCCCGGCCGCACCGTATTCCGGGGAGCTCTGGACGCTGAGGGTCGAAGTGGGGTGGTGAGGGGATGCGTCCGCAGGACCGATTCAACGTTTCGACCGGTTCGCCGGTAGTGGATGGTGACAAAGCCCCATCCCATCAGCAGGAGTCCACCCGTGATCACACGATACCGTTCTGCGCTCTCTTCCCTGATGCTGGTCGCAGTCCTCAGCCTGGTCTCCGCCTGCGCTTCGGATTCCGAAACGAGCGACCCGGACGCCGACTTCGCCGCCCTCCAGGAGCGGGGCGAGGTGGGGATGGGGGTGGATCAGTACGCCTCCACCCACCGGTTCGACGACATAGCCGACGGAGGGCGGATCGAGTTTGTGCATGACGGTCAGGACGAAGAGGCCGTCGAGACGATCCGCGCCCATCTGCAGGAGATCCGGACTGCATTCGGGGAGGGCGACTTCAGCATCCCGGCCTTCGTCCATGATCAGGTCGTTCCCGGCACCGATCGGATGGCGGAGCGGAAGGACCGGATCGAATTCCGGTATCGGGATCTTCCCGGGGGTGGGGAGCTCCGGATGGTGACGAGTGACCCCGAAGCCCTCGAGGCCATCCACGAGTTCATGGCCTTCCAGCGCGATGACCACCGGAGCGGGGGGATGGACCACGGGACCATGGACCACGGGACCATGGACCACGGCGGGATGAGCCATAGGATGATGCAGGGTGCCACCGGTGACCCCTCGTTCGCGGCCGACATGCAGATCATCCACGAACTTTTGACCCATCATTCGGCGATCACCCGAACCGTCGACCATCTCCCCAACGGGATCCGGACCCTGACCGAATCCACGAGCCCCGCGATCGCAGGATTGATCATCTCGCATGTGCGCAGCATGGAGCAGAGGCTCGAAGAGGGTGAGGTGTTCAACTTGTTCAGTCATACGATCCCCGAGATCTTCGAGAACTACGATCGCATCCAATCGGAGTTCGAGTACACGTACACCGGCGTCGCCGTGGTCCAGACCTCCGAGGACCCGCAGATCGTCGCGGCTCTCCAGGGCCATGCCGCCGAAGTGACCGAGATGGTGGACGAGGGCATGATCGCGATGATGCGGGGGATGATGCAGAGCAGGATGGGTGGGGGTTCGCGGTAGGCCTTTCGGAGGGGTATATGAATGGGGATAGAGGGAGACCCGGGCGAGGATTCCGACGAGGAACTCGCGCGTCGGATCCAACGTGGGGACCGTGCGGCGCTCGAGCGGCTGGTGCGTCGCTACGTACGTCCGGTTCACACCGTGGTCGCGTCGTTTCTCGACGAGCGCGCCGACATCGAGGACGCCGCTCAGGAGACGTTCCTGCGGATCGTCGCCTCGATGGATCGATACGATCCCGCTCGTCCGTTCGCTCCCTGGCTCTACGAGATCGCCCGCAACGTCGCCCGGAGCTGGAGCTCTGCGGCGGTCCGTTCGCAGCTCCGAGACACCGTCGGGCCAGAGCTTGAATCCCCGACTCCCGGGCCGGATCTCTTGACGGAGCGCGCGGAGATCCGGGCTCGGGTCGAAGCGGGGGTCGCATCCCTGCCGGAGCAGCGCCGCATCGCGTTCCGAATGGTGGACATCGAAGGGATGTCGGCCGTCGAGACCGCGAAGTTCATGGGAGTGTCATCAGGAACCGTTCGGTCGCACCTGCACCACGCCCGCCGGGAGCTGCGCGCGACGCTCGCCGAGTACTATGAAGCCACCGGAAACGAGGGAGGACCGTCGCATGACCGATAAGCGTGGCCCGGGCCCGATCCGCCCCCACGGACCCTCTCCGTCCGACCCGCTGCCGCGGGAATGGCTCCCTGATGCCCTCCCTCCGGCAGATGACCCGGGCTGGGAACTTCGGGTGACCCGGATCCTGGCAGCGGTCGAGACCGGGTCCGGCGCCCGCAACCGAAGCTCCTGGTGGGCAGATCTGGCAGAATGGTGGCAACCCGCCGCCGCACTGGCGGCCGCCGCCGTCGGCCTCCTCTTCCTGGTTCCGACCGCTTCTTCCTCCGGGTCGGGGGGATCCCCCGGCCAGGCCACGGCGCTGGAGCTCCTGGCCGCCGAAGGTGATCCGGCCGCATTGTGGACGGCCTTCGGGGTCCCTGCGGATCCTGTCCTGGCGACGCTGGTCCTCGATGATTCCCCTGCGCAGGACCGGCCCGACCGGACTTCGCCTCCCCCCGAAGAAGACCGATGAATACCACCACACGGCTCCGCCTTCGCGCGGTGATGACGATGGCCTTCCTGCTTCTGGCAGGGGCCGTACTCGGCGTCACCGCAGACCGGACCTGGCTCAACCCCTCC
>REBS01000118.1 GCA_007692605.1 Gemmatimonadales bacterium | reverse complement strand
AGCGCTCGAACTCGTACTCGAAGTCGCCCAGCGTGAGCCCCGAGATGTCGGCGTAGACGTTGTCGTTCTTGTAGAGCACCTGCGCGCAGTCCTGAAACCATGGGTTGCCGAGGTGACACATCAGGAAGCGCACGTCGGGAAAATCCACCGCCACATCGTCGACCAGGAGCGGGTGGGCGTGCCGCACCTTGGCGTGCGCCGAGTAGGTGTCACCGGTATGGATCATCACCGGCACGTCGTGCTTTGCCGCGATCCGGAAGACCGACTCGAGCGAGGGGTCGTTGATCGCGTAGTGATCGTAGCCCGGATACAGCTTGATCCCCTTGACCTGCCCGTCCCGGATCCGCTCCTCCATCCGGAACAGGTCGGTCCGCTCCTCGTCGTAGCGCCACCGGAGCCCCTCGACCAGGCTGATCCTGGGGTGGTCCCCCACGGCGTCGATCAGCTCGTCGATATGCGGTCTGTGGGCATTCGCGGTGTAGGAACTCAGCACCACCGCATGGTCGATCCCCGCCTCGTCCATCGAGGCCAGCAGCGCCTCGGTCCGCTCCTCGATCGTGTTCGGGCGTGCCTCGTCGTAGTTGTTCAGATGCGTGTGGCAGTCGATGATCATGCGGGGCATTCAGCCTCCTTCGCGGTTCGGACCGGGTTCGGTTTCGGAGAGGACTTCCGTGGTGGCCTCGGGGGACGGGGGCGAGCCCCGGTCGCGGAGCATTCGGCCGTCGCGCGCACCCGAGACGGGAGCGCCCCCGGTCCAGCTCAGGGTGCCGTTCACCCAGACCCCGGCCATTCCCTCGGCGAGGGTGTGGGGGTTCTGGAAGTCGGCCCGGTCGATGAAGGCCGCCGGGTCGAAGACCGCCAGGTCGGCCGCCCATCCCGGCAGGATCCGACCCCGGGGGACGTCGACGCGTGCGTCGGCGTCGAGTCCGATGATCGAGGCCGGAAGGGCCGACATCTTCCGGATAGCCTCCTCGAGCGTGAGCAGGCCCTCGTCCAGGACGTACTGCCGGATCACCCGGGCGAAGCTCCCGTAGCCTCTCGGGTGCCCCATGGTGGGGCTCCCGTCCGAAGAGACGGCCACGTGGGGATCGGTCAGGAAGACGCTCATCACCTCCGGATCCATCACGAAGTAGGCCGCCCGGGCGCCTCCCGGTCCGAGTGCCACGAGTAACTCCTCGAAGGGGCGCCCCTCGGCCTCGGCGGCCTCGGCGAGGGTCTGCCCGGCCCAGGGGCCGGTTCCGAAGAGGGTGGCCTCGGGGCCATTTCGCGCATTCACCCGGTCCCGCAGGTGTGCGGCCAGCTCATCGCCCCGCTGTGCCCGCACGGCGTCGTAGTCGTTCGGGGGGCGAGCCCAGTCGGGAAAGAGGATCGCGATCCCGGTGAAGCTGGCCAGGTAGGGGTAGACGTCGCCCGTCACCCCTCCGGTGCCGGCGGAGGTGCGCGCGGTGCCGGCAGCGCGGGCTTCCCGGGCTTCCTGCATCATCGAGAGGATCCCGGTCGCCTCGTCCGGGTCCGATCCGAGCACGACCTTCATGTGCGAGACGTGCACGCGGGCCCCGGTTCGCCGCCGGATCTCGAGCAGCTCGTCGACGGCCCCGGCGACCGCGCCGGCATCCTCGGTCCGCATGTGGCTCATGACGACACCGTTGCGAGCCGCGACCGGGCGCGCCATCGCGGCGAGCTCCTCGTCTCCGGCCAGCTGACCGGGGGTGTACTCGAGTCCGAGGGAAAGGCCGAAGGCTCCCGCTTCGAGCGCCGTCTCGACGAGTCTGACGAGAGGGGCCAGCGCCGCCTCGTCGCTCCCGCTCCCGAAGCCGAGCCCCGATTCCCCGCGCAGGGTGTTGTGCCCCGCCAGGTACGCCACATTCGGGGCGACGCCCGAGCGTTCGACCTCGGAGAAATGGGCGTCCATCTCGCCCGCGGGCGGGCTGGAGCCGTCCTGCCCCAGGAGGATCGTGGTGACCCCCTGCGCGAGGAAGTTCTCGAAGGCGGGCGTCGAGAGGGGGTCGCCGTGCGCGTGCGAGTCGATGAATCCCGGAGTGACGACCATGCCCGTGGCGTCGAACCGCTCGAGGATCTCGAGGGTGTCGGGGTCCACGGGACCCACGTACACGATCCGGTCGTCTTGCACGAGCACATCGGCCAGCCGGGGCTCGGAGCCGGATCCGTCGACGACCCGACCGCCCGCCAGATGCCAGTCGACGGGTCCCGTGACGGGGGGGGCGTGCACTTCGGCGTCCGGGTCTCCGGCTTCGACATCGCGGGCGTCCGGGGGGTCGCCTCCGCACCCCGACAGGACCAGGCCCGCCAGTGCAGAAAGCAGCAGGCTCGCCGGGGCGACGGCGCGTCGGGGGGGCCGCATCCGGGGGCTCATTCGAGCTCCGTGAGCAACCCGACGCGCAGCGCGAAGCGCACCAGCTCGGAGCGATGGTTCAGCCCCAGCTTCTGCATGATGCGCGAGCGGTAGGTGTCGACGGTCTTGGGTGAGATGTAGAGCTTCTTGCCGATCTCCGACGATGAGAAGCCCTCGGCGGTCAGGGCCAGCACCTCGCGCTCCCGGGCGCTCAGGTCCCGAAGCCCCTGCCCCTGGTCGGGGTCGTCCTCGTTGGTTCGGTACTGCTTCAGGAGCAGGGTCGTGGCCCGCGCCGGCAGGTAAACCTCGCCACGCGCCACCACACGGATCGCCTCCATCAGGTCGGTGTCGGCACTCGACTTGGTGAGGTAGCCCGAAGCCCCGGCATCGACGACCGGGACGAGGTACTCCTCTTCGGCGTGTACGGTGAGCACCAGGATCTTGACCCCGATGTCGAGTGCGGCGATCCGGCGTGTCGCCTCGAGGCCGTTGGTGCCGGGCATCGAGAGATCCATGACGATCACATCGGGCTTCAGCTCGAGGGCCCGGTCGACGGCCGCATCCCCGTCGGGAGCCTCGCCCACGAGCACGACGTCGTCCTCGAGTTCGATCAGCGCGCGCAGCCCCGCACGAAAGATGGCGTGGTCGTCGGCGAGAAGGACTCGGATCGGGTCAGACATGGCGGACATCCTCGTGAGCAGCGGAAGGGGCCGTCGCGGGTGGGGCCCCGGGTTCACGTCGAACGATCAGGGTGATCCGGGCTCCGCCGCCGGGGGAGCTTTCGATCGACAGCTCCCCCCCGACGAGTCGGGCGCGCTCCTGCATCCCGATGAGCCCCAACCCTGATCCGTCGAGAAGCTGACTGGCGGCGTCGAAGCCGCGACCGTCATCGGCGATGGTGACCCGGACCACGGGGCCCTCACCCGCCATCTCGAGGGTGACGCGCTCGGACCCCGAATGCCGGATCACATTCGCCAGCGACTCCTGGACGATCCGGTAGACGACGAGCTGGGTTTCGGGGTCCAGCTGGGCACCGACCGGTTCCAGCTCGATGCGGCCCACGAGGGGCGAGGGCTCCACGACCGAGCGGAAATGGCTCCGCAGCGCGGTCTCGAGCCCCGCGTCGTCGAGAGCCGGCGGGCGGAGCCCCCGCGAGATCCGCCGGACACCCTCCATCGCCATCCCCAGCTCTCTCTGCATCTCGTCGAGGAGTCGGATTCGCTCCTCCTCGTCCCGGGCCTTGCGGAGGAGCCGAAGACGGATCAGCAGTGCGGCGAGACACTGGGCGGTATCGTCGTGGAGCTCCCGGGCGATGCGTTGCCGTTCCTCTTCGGCGGCCTTGAGCGCACCGGAGCCGAGGCGTCTCAGCTTGCGCTGGGCGGAAATATCGCGGATCGCGGCGATCACGAAGTCGCCCTCCGGCGTCGAACAGGGGCTCAGCGAGATCTCGACCGGAACCTCGCGACCATCGGAGCGGAGGGCCCGGAGTTCGATGCCGGCCCCCATCGGACGCCGATGCGGGTTCGAGGCGTACGCTTCGCGCATCGCCTGGTGCGGACCCCTCGAGTCCCGGGGGACGACGCGCTCGACGGCTTTCCCCAGGAGTTCCTCGCGCTCGAACCCCAGAATCTCGAGAGACTGCGGGTTGGCTTCCCGTATGATCCCTTCGGAGTCCACGATCAGAATGCCGTCCGGTGCAGCATCGAAGACCGCACGGAAGGCGTTGAAGGTGGGCGTGTCGGAATCCGAGGCCATCCATGATCTCCCGGTGCGAGTCCTGGTCGAGCGTTCTTGCGGAATCCGTTCGGTGGTGTCCGGCCGGTGTCCTGATGCAGGACCCCGGTGTGGAGGATTTCCCCACACGGCTCTCAGCCAGATCCCGACAGATGGACCGGCCGGAAGATGCAACATTTCAGGGTCTGCCACCACTGCGGGGAACCGACCGGCCGGAGATCGATATGTCGAAGGAGTCTCACATCGAAGGCGCTACCGGGAGCCGGAGCGGCTCCGCACCCCGCCGGGAGACCGGGGTGCCGGGGTGGCTCGCCCGACCTCTCCGGGCACCGCTGACCCTGAAGATCGTGGTGGCGAACTCCGTGCTCGCAGTGGCGGCCGCCGGTTGGGGAGCCCTTGTCGCACCGACCCTCTCGGACCCCCAGATCCTGGCCTGGGGGTCCGTCGGACTCCTCGCGCTGGTCGCGCTGAACTGGGCGCTCGTCCACCTCGCCCTCCGCCCACTGCGAGACGTCGAGCTCGCGGCCCGCCGGGTCGAGGACGGAGATCTCGATACGACCATCACGCTCTCTCCCCTGGCCGACCGGAGTCTGCAGCGGCTGACCGGCGGGCTCAACAGCATGCTCGGGGCCCTCGCCACCTCGCGTGCGCGTCAGCGGGAACTCTCGGCCCGCCTTCTCGATGCCGAGGAGCTCGAGCGCAAGAGGATCTCGCACGAACTCCTGGACGAGACCGCGCAACTGCTCTCCTCGATGCTTCTGCAGCTAAAGCTGGTCGCCCGCTGTCTGCCCTCGGAGGCCGCCGGGAGCGAGACGTCGGTGTACGGGTGTCATGCCGCGCTCGAAGGGGCCCGGCGCGAGGCCCGCTCCGCTCTGGAGGGAATCCAGCGGATCGCCCGAGGGCTCCGCCCACCGGAGCTCGACGAGCTCGGGGTGCGCAAGGCGATCGAGGCCCACCTGCGGCAGCGCTTCGAGGGGACCGGGATCGCCGTTAGCGTCGAAGGGGGAGACCCCGACGCCCTTCTGGCTCCCGATCAGTCCCTGGTGCTCTACCGGGTGGTGCAGGAAGCCGTGGCCAACGCCCTGGGTCACGCACACCCTTCGACGGTCGTGGTCCGGATCGGACATGGCCCCGACGCCGTCGAGGTCGAGATCGAAGACGACGGCGTGGGATTCGATCCGGGGAAGGTCGCGGGCAACGGGGTCGGACTGCTGCGCATGCACGAGAGGGCCCGCTTCGCCGGAGGCACCCTCGAGGTGGACTCCCGGCGGGGGGCCGGCACACGACTCCGTCTCGAGCTCCCCCGCACCGCCCCACGCGACTGACGCTCCTCTGCGACGGTGCCGGGGAGCCGCTCCCGTGACCATGAACCCTTCAGCTGCAGGTCAGAGGTCGAATTCGATGCCCTGTGCCAGCGGCATCTCGTCACTCCAGTTGATCGTGTTGGTCTGGCGGCGCATGTAGGCCTTCCAGGCGTCGGAGCCCGACTCGCGGCCCCCTCCGGTCTCCTTCTCGCCCCCGAAGGCACCCCCGATCTCGGCTCCACTCGTGCCGATGTTCACGTTCGCGATGCCGCAGTCGGACCCGCGGTGGCTGAGGAAGGTCTCGGTCTCGCGCAGGTTGAGCGAGAAGATCGAGGAGCTGAGCCCCTGCCTGACCCCGTTGTGTATGGCGAGGGCCTCGTCGAACTCCCGGTATCGGATCAGGTAGAGGATCGGGGCGAAGGTCTCGTCCTGGACGATCTCGTAGTCGTTTTCGACCACCGCGATCGCCGGGCGCACGTAGTGGCCGGGGAGGTCGTCGAGGGGCTCCCCTCCATAGATGACCTCTCCTCCTTCGGCTTCCACCTTCCGGAGCGCCAGCTGCATCAGGTCGACGGCGGTCTGGTCGATCAGCGGCCCGACGAGGGTGCCCTCCTCGAGCGGGTCCCCGATGCGGATGCTCGCATAGAACTGCAGAAGGCGGTCCTTCACCTCGTCGAAGACCTCGTCGTGGACGATCAGGCGCCGAGTCGAGGTGCACCGCTGGCCCGCCGTACCCACCGCGCCGAAGACCGTCGCGCGCATGGCCATCTCGAGGTCGGCATCCTTCGAGATGATGATCGCGTTGTTGCCCCCGAGCTCCAGGATGGTGCGCCCGAGGCGCGAGGCCACCGTGCGACCCACCTCGCGGCCCATGGGGATCGAGCCGGTCGCCGAGATGAGGGGGAGGCGCTCGTCGGTCGAAAGCCACTCTCCGGCCTCCCTGGCCCCGGTGATCAGGTTGAAGATGCCTTCCGGAAGGCCGTTGGCCTCGAGGACCCGGGCGACGATCTTCTGGACCGCGATCCCGCACAGGGGGGTCTTCTCGGATCCCTTCCAGATGACCACGTCGCCGCAGACCGCCGCGATCATCGCGTTCCAGGCGTAGACGGCGACGGGGAAGTTGAACGCCGAGATGATCCCGACCGGACCGAGCGGGTGCCACTGCTCGTACATGCGGTGCTTCGGCCGCTCCGAATGCATGGTCTTGCCGTAGAGCATGCGCGACTGGCCGACCGCGAAATCGCAGATGTCGATCATCTCCTGGACCTCGCCCAGCCCCTCCTGGTGGATCTTGCCCATCTCGGTCGAGACGAGGCGCCCGAGCGGCTCCTTGTACGTGCGGAGCTCGAGCCCGATCTGCCGCACGATCTCGCCGCGCTGGGGCGCGGGGGTCATGCGCCAGACGGCGAAGGCCTCTTCGGCCGCTTCCACGACGCGGTCGTACTCCTCGCGGGTGGTCTGGCGGACGTGGGCGAGCGTGGAGCCATCGATGGGGGTGTGGCTCGCCAGAAGCTCGGCCGAGTCGTCCGCGAAAAAGTCACGGCCGGTCGAGGTGCCGGGGTTTTCGCTGCGAATACCGAGGGTTTCGAGCAGGTCGGTCATAGGAGTCGGGTACGCGTTGAGGTTCGGTGGATCAGGACCGTGTGCGGATGAGCCGGATCGGTCCCGGCGAATCACGGTTTCAACCTCGCATGCGCCGGCCGAAGGGGAAAGGCGTTCGGGCGACGCGTCACTTCCGACGCGAACCGCGTCGGCCCCGCAGCCCGATCGCTCCCCGAGCGCCCACGAAGTAGAAGGGGGCGGCGAGCAGACCGAAGAGGGTGAGGGTCGGATCTCGTCCGGCCAGGAGCGCGATGACCGGGGGCACGATCGAGGTCAGGAGGAGGAGGAGGGCGGCGAAGGAGTTTCCGCGGTAGGACGCCCTCCCCAGGAGTGGAACCACGACGGCACCCACAAGGGCGACTCCCCCGAGGAGCCACGGTGCCACGACCATCCCTTCGGCGTCGACCCCGAAGAAGAGGTACGCCGCGATCCCCAGGAGGATCGCGCTGTGGGCTCCCGAGGCGACCAGGGCGAACAGCACCCTCCGGTGGGCCTTCTGGATCGAAGGGGCGAGACGGGTACGATCGGGGTTTCGATTCCGGGTCATCGGGGGGTCGATTCGGGTGGGGGTTGGTCTGACCGGCGACGGCTTCGCCACCTGAAAGATCGACGGTGGGCCTCTGGCGACAACCGTATCACCGAATACCGGGGGAGGCGAGGCGGCCCGAGGTGTGTTGCGTGGAGCTTGCGCACCCTAGTTTGGAGAGTCCGAAGGTCGTCTTCCGTACCCCCGAACATCCCGACCGACATGACCCGTCAATGCGTCATCTTCCCCCTTCTCGTGATCTCGCTTCTCGTTCCGGCGCTCCTTGCCAGCGATCCCGCCGCAGCTCAGGGTCCCTCGGCGACTCCGGTCGTGGAGGGGGAGCGGCCGACCTACCGGGTGGCCGTAGCCCGCTTCTCGCACGAGACCTGCACCTTCTGTCCGGGCGGCGACACCGGGATCGAGGACTGGCTCCTCATGGGAGAGCCGCAGAGCGGGCTCGATCTTCTCGAAGGGGGAGGCACCTACATCCGGGGCTTCGTAGACCGCGCACGGGACTACGGAGACATCGAGATGATTGGACTCTCGTCCCCGCGCGGGGTCTTCGGGGGATCCTCCCGCAGCTGGAACACCGAAGAGACCTTCGATCACTTCGTGGGCCGGATGATCGACGAGCTCCGCGACGCCCTTCCGGTCGATGGCGTGTACCTGGCGCTCCACGGCGCCATGGCGGTGCGCAACATCCCCCGCCCCGAGGCGGAGATGGCGCGCCGGTTCCGCGAGGTGGTCGGGCCCGATGTGCCGATCGTCGCCGCCTTCGACCTCCACGGGAACGAGGACGAAGTGTTTCTGGAGTGGGCCGACGGCGCCTTCGTCACGAAGCGCTTCCCGCACTACGACGCCTACCGGCAGGGGGATCGCGCGGCCCGGTACCTGCGCGCCGTGATGGCCGGGCGCTACACGCCGACCACCGCCACCAGCCGGCCGCCCGTGATCACGCCCACGGTGCTGCAGTGGACCGGCGCCTCCCCGGTGATGGACATCATGGAGCGGGCGCGACGCTGGGAGGATCGGGAGCCCGGGGCCTACGTGAGCGTGTTCCTGGGCTTCCCCTGGTCGGACGTGCCCAACGTGGGCACGACGGTCCATGTGATGACCGACGATGACCAGGCGCTCGCCGATGCGATCGCAGAGGACATGGCCGAGTTCATCTGGCGGGTTCGCGAGGAGTACGCGTCGGGAGAGTTTCCCCTGCCCGACGAGGCCGTCCGGCTGACGCGGGAGGCGCTCGAGAGGGGCGAGGGGCCGGCCGTCCTGGCCGACTACTGGGACCGCCCCGGCGACGCGACCTGGACCCTGCGGGCCCTCCTCGAGCAGGAGGTGGACGGGATCCTCTATGCCGCGCTCAGCGCGCAGCCCACCCTCGACGCGATCTGGGAGGCGGACCTTCAGCCCGGTGACGTGTTTGAGGGAGCGGTGGGCGGCTACACCGGGGAGCAGGCCGGCGAGCCGGTCGAGCTGAGCGGCACCCTGCGCTGGCGCGGGGCCCGATGGGGGTACGAGCAGGTGGCCGTGATCGACTTCGGGGAGCGCAGCAGCATCATCCTGGTGCCGGCGTACCAGCAGGTCACCACGCCCGGGGCGATCCGCTTCGCCGGCATCGAACCCGACGACTACGACATCTTCGTGCTCAAGACCCGCGTGCACTTCCGCCGGGGCTTCGACGAGACGGGATACGCCCCCACCATTCATATCGTGGATGCTCCGGGCGACTGGTTCGGAACGATCCGCCTCGACGCCCTCGAATACGAGAACGTCCGCCTCGAGGACTTCTACCCCTATGGAGGCCGGCGATGAGCCGGGATCCGTCCGAAGCGGCCGGCTGGGGAGCCGGAACCCGGTGCGTGTGGGCCGGGGAGGCCTCGCTCGGCCCCGATGGCGCCACGGTTCCCCCGGTCTATCACGGGGTCACCTACGGCTACGACGACATGGCCGAGTGGAAGGCGGTGGCGCTGGGTGAGCGTCCCGGCCACATCTACTCCCGGAATACCAACCCCACCGTGGAGCTCTTCGAGCGGAAGGTCCAGGAGCTCGAGGGTGCCGAAGCCGCGACGGCTTTCGCGACCGGAATGGCCGCGATCAGCGACACCCTCTCCGCCCTCCTGGCGCCGGGGGACCGGGTCGTCTCGATCACCGACACCTACGGGGGCGCGAACCGGATCTTCACCGAGTTCCTGCCGCGTCTGGGGGTCGAGGTGACGCTCGTGCCCACCCACGACGCCGAGGCCCTGGCCGCCGAGATCGATCGGGGATGCTCGCTGGTCTACCTCGAGACTCCCACGAATCCGACGCTCAAGGTGGTCGACATTGCCCGCATGGCCGAATCGGCGCGCGCGGTCGGGGCGACGGTCGTGGTCGACAGCACCTTTGCGACCCCGATCAACCAGCGCCCACTGGAGCTCGGGGCCGACCTGGTCCTGCACAGCGCGACCAAGTTCATGGGCGGCCACTCCGACGCCATGGGCGGGGTCGTGGCGGGCTCCGAGGCGCTCGTCGGGACGATCTTCCGGTACCGCGAGATCAACGGGGCCTCGCTGGATCCGATGTCGGCCTTCCTGCTCACCCGGGGGCTGAAGACGCTGGAGCTCCGGGTGGAGCGGCAGAACGCCAACGCTCTCGAGGTGGCCCGCTTCCTCTCTCGCCACCCCGCCGTCGAGGCCGTCTACTACCCGGGACTCGAGAGCCATCCGGGGCACGAGATCGCACGTCGGCAGATGCGCGGCTTCGGAGGCGTGCTCAGCTTCGCACTCGCCGTGGGGGACGTGGGGGACGTGGAAGCCGTGGAGACCGTGGAGACCGTGGGGACCTTGGACACCCTGGAGACCGGTGAGTCGGGGGAGGCGGCCGATGCGGAGGACCTCGTGGCCCGCTTTCTGGGCGGGCTCGGGCTGGCCCATCGAGCCGCCTCGCTGGGGTCGGTCGCGACGCTCGTCGGTCCTCCGTCCACCACGAGCCATGTGGAGCTGACGCGGGAGGCTCGCGCTCGGGCGGGGATTCCCGAAGCCCTGATCCGCTATTCGGTGGGGATCGAGAACCCCTCGGATCTCGTGGCGGACCTGGAGCGTGCCCTCGGCCAGATCGGGGTTCACGCTTGATCGAATCGATCCTCCTGGGAGGGGTGCTCGGACTCATCGCGGGAGTGGTGCCGGGGGCCTTCTTCGCGATCGTGGCCACGACCACCCTGGAGCGGGGGCTGAGGAAGGGGATCCAGGTCTCGCTCGTTCCCCTCGGTACCGAGATCCCGGTCCTTCTGGTCTCGGTGCTCCTCCTGACGCAGCTTCCCGGAGGCGTCCTGCGCTGGGTGGGGATTTCCGGGGGGCTCGTGCTGCTCTACATGGCCTGGAGGGTGTATCACGACGCCCGCGACGCCGATCCGCTGGGAGGGGGCGATGTGAAGCCCTTCGCCGGCCACCTCACCCGGGTGATCCTGGTCGGGATCCTCTCGCCCAGCCCCTGGGTCTTCTGGTTCTTCATCGGAGGGCCCCTGGCGGTGAACCGCTGGCATGTGGGCCCGGCGCACGCGATCGCCTTCGTGGGCGCCTTCATGGTCTGCTTCGTCCTGGCGATGGTCCTGCTCGCCTGGGGGGTGTCGACCGGCCGGGGGTACCTGAACGTGAAATGGTACCGCAGGACGCTTCGGGGCGCGGGTGTCGCCCTCGGACTGATCGGGGTCGGGCTGATCTGGCAGAGCTGGGAGGGCAACTTCGCCGACCTGATCCAGGCGCCCGAGGCGATCGAGGAGCGCATCGATGAGGCCCCCTCGTAGTGTCCTGAACCGGAGATTCGTCTGCAATCGACAGACTTCCAGCCCACGGGTGACCGAAAAGATCGCAAACGTCGCAGCGGAAGAGGCGCTTGCGGGATTTCCGGCAATAATTGCCGGAAATATCTCATGCGTGGTCATGGCTCACCGAGCCGTGCGCGCTTTCCGGTAATAATGACCGAAAATCCAGCATCGGTCGTGTTTTCGGGGACGTTTGCGGGATTTCCGGCCACCCCGCGCGGGTCGAATCCCACGGGCCTTCGACGAGCCGCCCGATCCGCCTCTGGCCGGTGCCCGCGGGCAGGTCACGCCGCGCTGGCCGTTCAGCGCAGAAGCAGCACGACCAGGGCGAGGGCGAGCCCGAAGACAAGTACCGCGAGGGGAGCGCCCCGGATGGATTTCAGGTCACGGTCGGCGAGTGCGATGACCGGGTCGAAGGCGCGGACCACCCAGCCGGTTCCCCGCCCGCCCAGCGCCTCCAGCCGCTCGACGATCGCCTCCTGGTCCGGTCGGGGGAGCCGCTGGATCCCCCACTCGATCGGCCGCAGGAGATCGCCCGCGGGGATTCGCACCGATCGGAACGATCCGAGCCACTCGCCTCGGCGCAGGACGGCGAATCCGGCCAGCCCCCCGAGGAGCACGGGGGCCAGCCCCGCAAGCCATCCGTCGAAGAGGCCGGGGAGGGCGGCATCTCCGGTGATCGGGGTGTAGATGCCCATCCAGGCGACCCCGACCAGTCCGATCCCGATCAGCCCGGCCCAGGGGAACAGGAGCCCGCCGAAGCCGGCCCCCTCGCTTCCCTCGGCGCCGGCGTCCGCCAGGCTATCGCGACGACGTCGCTCCAGGGTGACCAGGAAGCGCACCATCAGGAGCGTCGTGCCGAAGGCGGCCACGAGCAGGAGCGGGTCGACGACGGCGTAGTGGACGCCCCCCAGTTCACCGAGCCCGTCCTTGAGCGCGTTCTTGGCCAGGCCCCCGCTCGTCAGGGGGAGACCGGCGAGGGCCAGGGCCGGGAGGGCTGCACCCACCAGGATTCGACGTCGCCAGGGATCGTCGGGTGAGCCTGCCGCCCGAGGGGCCCGGTCCGCGAGTCCCACCGAGAGGAAGAGCGCGCCCTTGGCCAGCCCGTGGTGCATCGCGTACAGCGCGATCGCGGCCAGCGCCAGGGGGGCCAGCGCCGGGTCGTGGACGAGCAGGGCCACCCCGATGGCCATGTACCCCATCTGGCTCACACTCGAATAGGCCAGGACGGTCTTGGGGTCATCCTGGGGGACCCCCATGAGAACCCCGTAGAAGGCGGTGAAGACTCCCACGCCCAGGAACCCCATCGCCAGGACGGGGAGGGCCGTCTCCTCGGGGAGGACCCGGACCCAGCCCAGCAGGCCCGCCTTGATCATGGCGCCGCTCAGCAGTGCGCTCGCCGCGGTGGGCGCGACGGGGTGGGCGAGGGGGAGCCAGAGGTGGAGGGGGACGATGCCGGCCTTCACCCCGAGCCCGATGGCGAGGAGGACTCCGGTCGCGAGGAGCGAAAGCCCCGAGGCGTCGCCCCCTTCGAGCAGGCGCCAGCTCCCCTCGATCTCGGCCCCGAAGGTCGGCACCCCGCCGAGGGCGGCGCCGAGGCTGAGGAGTCCGGAGAGGAGCGCCAGCTCTCCGAGCACCGCCATCACGATGTAGATGCGTCCGGCCCTCCGCGCCGGACGATCCCGGGCGTGCGCCACGAGCCCGTAGGCCGCGAAGGTCATGAGGGCGAAGAAGAGATAGAACGTGAGCAGGTCCGCGGCGAGGACCAGCCCGAGGTTGCCGGTCATGGTCAGGGCGAAGAAGAGGAAGAAGGCCCCGGAGCGGGGGTCCTTCCGGTGGTAGGCGGCGGCGAACCAGCCTCCCGCGAGCCAGAGAAGGGCGGTGAAGAGGAGGAAGGCGCGACCCAGCGGATCGAGCGAGAACTCGGCCCCCGTGAAGAGCAGGGGGAGGGTGAGCCCGGTCCCCGATCCGTCGATGCCACCGGAGAGCAGTGCGAGCAGCAGGGCGGGGAGCGCGGACCAGGGGACCAGTCGCTCCCCGAGCCGGTGGCCCGACGGGAGGGCCCAGAGAAGACAGAGGGCGAGGGGAATCCCCCAGGCCAGGCCGAGCAGGGGGGTGAGGATGGACTCCATCAGAGGCCTCCCCGCTCCACGATGAGCAGTGCCCAGCCGAGGGGGCTCCAGTCCGACGCGGCGAAGACGCCAACGGCGAGCGAGAGCGCGGCCGTGATTACGGCGGGAAGCACCATCCTCCAGTCGGCCTCGAGTCGGTGATGGGGCCAGGGGTCGGACCAGGACTCCGAGGGCTCGTCGAAGTAGGCGGTGCGCAGGATGGGCAGGAAGTACGCAGCGTTCAGGAGGCTGCTCGCGAGGAGCACGAGGATCACCCAGGGTGCGCCCGCGCCCAGTGCCCCGAGGCCCAGGTACCACTTCGAGATGAACCCGGCGACCGGGGGGAGCCCGATCATGCCCAGCGCCGCGACGGTGAAGGCGGCCATGGTGAGCGGCATGCGCCGGGCGACCCCGCCCATGGCGCCCACGGTCTTCACCCCCAGCGTCTGCGCGATCACCCCGGCGCAGAAGAAGAGGGTGATCTTCATGATCCCCTGGTGCACCAGGTGAACCAGGCCGCCCACCTGCGCCAGCGGATCGAGGAGGGCGACCCCGAGGGCGATGTACGAGAGCTGGCTCACGGTGCTGAAGGCCAGGATGCGCTTGATGTCCGTCTGGGCGAGCGCACGGACCGAGGCGTAGATGATCGTGAACGAAGCCAGCACTGCGACCAGGGTCGTGAGCCCCATCTCCCAGCTGACCTCGATCCCGAACAGGGAGTGGATGAGCCGGATGACCCCGAAGGCTCCCGCCTTCACGACCGCCACGGCGTGCAGGAGCGCGCTCACCGGGGCCGGGGCGACCATCGCGGTGGGGAGCCAGCCGTGGATCGGGAAGATCGCCGACTTCACCCCCATCCCGACCAGGAGGCAGAGGAAGAGGAGGAGGTAGCGGATCGGCTCGGCCTCGACGGCCATGGGGTCGACCACCCCGCCCGCGGCGAAGGCGACGGTGCCGGTGGTGACCTCGAAGCCCACGGCGCCCACCACGAGGATCGCCCCGGCCCCGAGGGTATAGGCCAGGTAGGTGCGACCGGCCCGGATGGCCTCGGGCGTGCCGCTGTGGACCACCAGTGGATAGGTGGCCCAGGTGAGCGCTTCGTAGAAGATCACGAAGGTGAACAGGTCGCCCGCCATCGCGATCCCGGTGGTCGCGGTCACGCACAGGCTGAAGAAGGCGAAGAAGCGCGTCCGGTTCCGCGAGGCCTCCATGTATCCGATCGCATAGACCGTGGTGACGAGCCAGAGTACGGCCGAGAGGGTCACGAACAGGAGTGCGAGGGCGTCACCGGCGAGCGAGAGTTCGAGGCCCGGAAGGATCTCGAAGGCCCACTCGTAGCTGGCCCCGGCCGCGACGCCCTGGAGCATGAGGCCCACGAACCCCACCTTCGCGAGCGCGCCGGTCATGTTGAGGGTGTTGCGCAGGAGGGTCTGCTCCTCGCGCAAGAACATGATCAGCACGCCCGGTACGAAGGAGCTGAGGACGACCGCCAGGGGGAGCCCGTCCCAGGCCCAGAGCGGACTCACCATGGGAAGGGGCCTCCGACCAGGAGCAGTTCGACCAGCTCCAGCGCCCGGACGCCCAGGGCCATCGCCGCGAGGGCAAGAAGGGCGGCGGCCCACTCCATGCGACGGGGGACCGGCCGGAAGTCCTCGGGGGCTTCATCGCGGTCGAGGGCGTACCGGAGGACCTTGAGCACGTACGCGATCGTGAGGAGCCCCCCGACCGCGATGACCGCGATCCAGATCCAGTGGGCGGTCTCGAAGGCCGAGCGCAGGAGGAGCCACTTGCCGACGAAGCCCGCCGAGGGGGGAAGCCCGGCCAGGCTCAACCCTCCGACTCCGAAGGCGAAGAAGGACATGGGCAGGCGGTGTGCCACCCCCGAGATCGCGGTGAGCCGATCCTGGGCGACCGCGTAGCTCATGTTCCCCGCCGCCAGGAACATCGCCGCCTTGGCCAGGGCGTGCGAGATGGCCAGGAGGAGCCCCCCCGTCCACGCGTCGGCGTTCCAGAGTCCCGGCTCGGGAATCAGGAGGGGAAACATGACGAAGAGGTATCCGAGCTGGGCGACGGTCGAGTAGGCGATCAGTCGCTTCAGGCTGACCTGGCGCAGCGCGAGGACCGAGCCCCAGAGGATGGCTCCGCTCCCCAGCACCCCCAGCAGGACGAGCCCCTCGGGGGACCCCCCGCCGTACACCGAGAACCAGAGCCGCACCAGGATGAAGAAGGAGCCCTTCACCACGAGGGCCGAGAGGATCGCGCTCCCCGGTGCGGGGGCTCCGGCGTGCGCCGGGGGGAGCCAGGCGTGAAAGGGGAAGAGGGCGGTCTTGGCCGCCATCCCCACCGTCATCGCCGCCAGCGCGATGGCGGGGATCGGCCCCGACGGTCCGATCGCGGCGAGGCCCTCGAGCGAGAGGGTGCCGTACTGCACGTAGAGGAGCGCCACCCCCAGGAGATAGAGGAGCGATCCGATGAGCGAGACGAGCAGGTACCGCATCCCGGCCACGGTGGCCTGCCGCGACACGGCGAGGGTGACGATCGCGGCCGCCGAGAGCCCCAGGATCTCGAGGGTCACGTAGAGATTGAAGAGGTCGGCCGACAGGTAGATCCCGTTCAGCGCGGTCCAGAGGAGGAGCCAGAGGGGCGCGAAGAAGCGGGCACCCCGTCCCGCCGGAGACTCGCGCACGCTGAGCTCCGAGAGATCGCCGAAGTAGGAATTCGCGTAGAGGCTGGTCAGGGCTCCCACCAGCGCGGTGACCGCGAGCATTGCGACGCCGAAGCCGTCGATCCACAGTTCGATGCCCAGCGGCTGTCCCCATCCGCCGAGGAGGTGGCGCCCCGGCCCGTACAGGATGACCGCCCGCCAGAGCCCGGCCGATCCGACCAGTGCGCTCAGGGACCCCAGGACGAGCCCGGCCCGAAGAAGGGCGGGGCGCGCGCTGAGGGCGACCACCGAGGCCAGGAGCGGCCCGAAAATGACGACCGTGCTCCAGAGTTCGAACGGGGTCATCGGGACGCCTCGCCCGTCGAACCCGGGGAGTCCGGGTCGTCTTCGTCACCGTCGGGCAGGAAGGGAAGGTCCGACCGGGCGATCACTCGCAGGGCGATCCCGAGGGCGAGCGCGGTGGCGGCCACCGCGACCACGATCCCCGTCAGCACCATCGCCTGGGGAAGCGGGTCGGCGATCTCGGGGGTCCGGCGTGACGGAGCGGCCAGGAGGATCAGGAAGATCCCCGTGCCCATCAGGTTGATTGCCAGGACCTTCCAGAACAGGTGCGCCCGGGTGAGGGCGGCGTACAGGGCGATCAGGGTGATCGCGATCCCGGCGAGCATATAGAGGTCGACGGGGTTCACGAGTCCTCCCCGCCGCGCAGCGCCCGTCCGAGCGGGTCGCCGGAGGGATCGATCGATTCGAGTGCGGGATCGGGCTCGGGGACCGCCGGGACGTCCACGAAGAGCTCCACGAGCACGACCGCGATCGAGACGGTGAGGAGGGCTTCGATTCCGAGGATCATGGGGTAGGCCCAGCCCTCGGGGTAGTGCAGGAACTGCCCGGTGAGGGGGAGGACCGCGATGCCCGCCAGGACGAAGCCGGCCATCCCCCCCGCCACCATCGCCCGGACGGGGCGCGAGGCGGCGGTGGGTGGGGGGAGGATGCCCGCCACCGTCAGGAGCACCCCGGCGCCCGCCAGGAGGGAGCCGGCCTGGAAGGCACCTCCCGGCTCCGTCGAGCCGACCCAGGTCAGGTAGACCGCGGTTACCACGGTGACCGGGACCGCGAATCGCGTGAGCGCGTGCAGCACCGGGTCCTCATCGGGCTCCCCCCGGGCCCGCCCGAAACGGCGGCTCCCCCGGTCGAGCGACCAGACCCCGGCCATCGCCGCCACGAGTACCGCGATTTCGAGCAGGGTGTCGTATCCCCGAAAGTTCAGGAGCACCCCCGTGACCGGGTTCTGGACCCCCGTTTCGGGCAGCCGTGCCGCGATCTCGTGGGGCAGGAAGGCGGGACGGCGCCCGGCTCCGATCAGGGCCCAGCCGGCGCCCAGACCCAGGAGTATGACACCGCCTCCCAGCAGGCCCTTGAACCAGGAGGGGGGGTCCTGCGAGCCGTCGTCTTCGAGGAGTGGGGACTTCGCACCGTCGCCGATCCGCTCGGCCAGTCGCTGGTAGGTGTTCAGGAAGAGGGCGCCGGTCACCCCGGCACCCAGCGCCGCTTCGGCCAGCGCGATGTTCGGCGCCCCCAGCCGCACCCAGGCCAGCGAGAGGGTCAGCCCGTACGAGACGAACAGGACGATCGCCTCGAAGAGATGCCGGGTCAGGAGGAGGCGGGTGGCGAGTGCCACCAGGAGGAGCACGACCGAGGCGTCGAGGAGAAGACCGAGAGCCGTCATCGACCCTCCCCGGCGGGAGTCACTCCCGCGGAGGCCCCCCCGGGCTCGCGAATGGGTTCGATCCCGGCAGCCAGCGAGGAGCGAGCGAGCAGGTGGCAGACGGTCGCCGCGGCCGAGAGCGCCAGCATCCAGATAAGGACCAATTGAACCCGGGCCGGCCAGGCCGGGTTCCGGATCACGAGACCGGCCACGATCAGCCCCAGCCCGAGGGTGTCGGCCTTGGTCAGGGCGTGGAGGCGGCAGTAGAGGTCCGGGAAGCGGAGGAGCCCGACGGTTCCGGCGAGGAAGAAGAGGCACCCCGCAACGATCAGGAGCCCCGAGACGACCTCCATGACCAGAGTGACGGTCAGTTCAATCGGCATGGTCGGCCTCGCCGTCGCTCGAACCCTCGGCCCGGATCCACCCCCGCTTGACGAAGGACACCGAGATCACCACCGCCAGAAGGGCGAAGATCAGGGCGACGTCGCGCAGGCTGCCCTCGCCGGATGCCTCGGCCAGCAGGAGGAGGATCGCCACTCCCGAGGTCCCGAAGAGCTGGGCCGCGACCATTCGGTCGGCGGGGGTCGGCCCCCGGACCACGCGCAGGAGCCCGGCCCCCACGTTCAGGATCAGAAAGAGGGCGGCGCCGAGGAGGAGAAGGCTCATTCGACCTCGGGAGGAGCATCGAGGGTCAGCCCGAAGAGTCCTCCGACCCTGCGCTCGAGCTCGGTGAGCCGGGCCTCGGTGCCCGGATCCCGCGAGAGGAGGTGCACGGTCACGCGGTCGTCGATCAGCTCGGCACTGAAGGTCCCGGGCAGGAGGCTGATCGTGTTCACGAAGAGGATGCGGGGCGCCCCCGGGGGCAGCCGGATCCGGTAGCGAAGGGTGTCAGGTGCCAGGGGGAGCCTGGGCGAGAAGGCCCTCAGGCTCACATCCACTCCTCCCCGGACGGCGCTGGTCAGGAAGTAGGGGATGAAGCGAGCGAGGCCCAGGGGGTGGATCGTCGGAATCGGCACCCCGGCGAGGCCGGCGAAGGCGAGGGTCGCCAGGAGGAGGGCCAGGAGGCCCGCATACCACCCCGCCAACCCGGGACCGGTGAGCGTCCACCAGAGCACGGCGAATCCCAGGGCCCAGAAGATGGCGCGTCGCGGCATGGCTCGCCCCGCTCCGAGTCGGTGGTTCCAGAAGAATGAACCCTATCAACCGTAGACGTGGGTCACTTGTTCCCACGAGTGGTGACACCCGGAGCCCGGATCCCACACCCGGCCTGCATGGAACGGCGGCTTTCGACGCGAGTATCGAGGACCTCCTATGGAGACCAACGCTCCGCCTGTTGACCTCAGCCCGCCGCCGCCATGGAATGGACCATCGATGACGCCCGCCAGCTCTACAACGTTCCGGGATGGGGGGTCGGGCACTTCGACATCAACGAAGTGGGACACGTCACCGTTCACCCGACCCTGGATCCGGATCGGGGGCTCGATCTGTACGAGATCGCGACCGACCTCGAGGCGCAGGGGTTGAGCCTGCCCCTTCTGCTTCGGTTTCCCGATATCCTGAGGACCCGGATCGAGACCCTGGTCACCCGCTTCGCCAACTCGATGGCCGAGTACGAGTACGAGGGCGACTACACCCTCGTCTACCCGATCAAGGTGAATCAGCAGCGGCGGGTGCTCGAAGAGCTGGTGGCGGCGGGGGATGAGCACGGGCTGGGCCTCGAGGTCGGGAGCAAACCGGAACTGCAGGCGGTTCTGGCGCTCACCGATCGGTCCGACCATCTGATCGTGTGCAATGGGTACAAGGACGAGGAGTACCTGTACCTCGCGCTGATGGGTCAGAAGCTCGGCCACGAGGTGATGATCGTGATCGAGAAGATCTCCGAGGTGGATCTCCTGCTGAAGCTGGCTGAGGAGATGGAAGTTCAGCCGACTGCGGGGATCCGGATCAAGCTCTCGGCGGCCGGGGCGGGTCGATGGTCGGACACGGCGGGAGAGAAGAGCAAGTTCGGGTTGTCGGCGTCGGAGCTCATGCGCGTGGTCGAGAAGCTGCGGGCGGCCGGGCGGACCGATATCCTCCGGATGCTCCACTTCCACCTGGGGTCGCAGATCCCCGACGTCCGGAACATCAAGGAGGCGATGACCGAAGTCGCCCGGTATTACGTGGAATTCCGACGACTCGGGATCGAGATCACCCACATCGATGTGGGGGGCGGGCTGGGGGTCGACTACGACGGGACCCGGTCGACCGGATCGGCCAGCGTGAACTACTCGATCCAGGAGTACGCCAACGATATCGTCTACGCCCTGGCCGAGAGCTGCCGCGAACACGAACTCCCCATGCCCCACATCATCTCGGAGTCCGGGCGGGCGCTCACGGCGCACCATACCCTGCTCCTCGTGAACGTGGTCGACCTGGAGACGCAGATCGTCGAGGACCGCGACGAGATCCCGGACGAGATGCACGCGGTGGTGCACGACCTGGCCGAGACGCTGCACGGGATGGACGAGCGATCGCTGCGCGAGGTGTATCACGACGCCTCGTACTGGAAGGAGCGGATGCGTTCGCTCTACAACAGCGGGGTGCTGAGCCTTCCGGAACGGGCGCTGGCCGAGCGACTCTACCTGGCGATCGTCACGCGGGGGGTGGAGCTGGCCCGGCACGATCCCGAGGAGTGGGAAGACATCCTGCCCGAAATGGAGGGGACGCTGGTCGACCGGTACTTTTGCAACTTCTCGCTCTTTCAGTCGCTCCCCGATTCCTGGGCCATCGATCAGCTCTTTCCGATCATGCCGATCCACCGGTTGACCGAGCGGCCGACCCGCCGGGGTACCCTCCAGGACGTGACGTGCGACTCCGACGGGAAGATCGAACGGTTCATCGGAGACCGGGAGGGTCGACAGGGACTGGAGCTGCACACCTTCGACCACGCCGAGCGCTACATTCTCGGGATCTTCCTGACCGGTGCCTACCAGGAGATTCTGGGCGATCTTCACAACCTGTTCGGGGACACGAACACCGTGCACCTGCGGCTGACCGACGAGGGGGGATACGAGGTGGCCGGTCTCATGCACGGCGACACGGTCACCGATGTGCTCAACTACGTCCAGTTCGACAGCGATGCCCTGATCGCGAACTTCCGTCGCAAGGTGGCCAAGGCCTCGTCGCTCCCACGAAGTGAGGCGAACGCCTTCATCGCGGACTACATCGCCGGTCTGGCGGGATATACCTATCTGGAGGGCGAAGTGCGGTAACGAGGCACGATGGCGAGGTGCGATGCGAAGGACGGTGTCGAAGGACGGTGGTGAGGCAGGGGGTGGAGTGGGGTGGCGAGGTGTGGTGGGCAGACAGACGCGCGGAATCGTTTATCTTTGGAGGTCCTCCCCCGTCGCTCCCATGCTTCGGGACCGCGTTGCGCCCCGTACCTGCCGGATGAACCCGTGAGTGAATCCTCCGATCTTCCCGAGTCGCTGCTTCTCGAACACCACACCTGGCCCGAGGTCGAGCTTTCGATCACACGGGGCACGAACGGGGTGGTCGTGCCCGTGGGCGCGATCGAACAGCATGGCCCTCATCTTCCGCTCTGCGTCGACGCCGAGCTGGGCACGGCCCTGGGAATCCGGGTGGCGCGCAACCTGGGCGACGCCCTGGTGGCTCCGACGATCCGCGTCGGGTGCTCGGAGCACCACATGGGGTTTGCGGGCACCGTTTCGATTCGGCCCGAGACGCTCAAGGCGATCTGTCACGACTACGTGGTGAGCCTCGTGCGGCACGGGTTCACCCGGATCTACTTCGTGCCCTCGCACGGGGGGAACTTCAAGCCGCTGGCCGAGATGCTTCCCGAGCTTCAGGAGGCCGCCGCGGCCCTCGATCCGAAGGCACGGGTGAGCGCCTACACCGACCTGCTGGGACTCGTGGGGGTCTGGAAGTGGGTGGTCGAGGAGGAGGTCGGGCTCGGGGCCAACGTCGGAGGGCATGCCGACATCGCCGAAGCGTCGGAGATGCTCTTTCTGCACCCGAACCTGGTGCGGGTCGGTCGGGCCGAGCCCGGGCTCATGGGCGATCTCGATCAGACCATGGTGGATCGCGTTTTCGAGCGGGGGCTCCGTTCGGTGACCGCGAACGGGATCCTGGGTGACCCCAGGGGGATGGATGCCGACCTGGGGGGGACGCTTCTCGACGCCACGGCGCGGGTGATCGCCAAGGTCTTCATCGAGGACGACGGCGACGAAGAGATCTGACCCGCGGTGGCCTTCTAGCGCCCCAGCTTCAGGTCGAGTGAGACGTCGAGGGACCGAGCCGAGTGGGTGAGCCAGCCCAGCGAGATCAGGTCGACACCGGTTTCGGCGATCGACCGCACGGTCTCGGGGATGATCCCGCCGGAGGCCTCCAGCGTCGCCCGCCCGGCAGTGATCTCGACGGCCTGACGCAGAAGGTCGGGGCCCATGTTGTCGAGCAGGAAGACGTCCACGCCCAGGGACAGCCCTTCGCGCAGCTCCTCGAGGGTGTCGACCTCGAGTTCGATCGTGACCATGTGCCCGGCTCGCTCCCGGGCTCCCTCGACTGCCGGACGCACGCCCCCCGCCAGGCGCCGATGGTTGTCCTTGATGAGGATGCCGTCGTCGAGTCCCGTCCGGTGATTCGTTCCGCCTCCTACCCGCACCGCGTACTTTTCGAGGGCCCGCAGGCCGGGGGTGGTCTTGCGGGTGCAGACGATCCGGACACCGGTTCCCTCGACGGCGTCGACGACGGAGCGGGTCGTGGTGGCGATGCCCGACAGGTGGCCCAGGAAGTTCAGCGCGGTGCGCTCGGCGGCGAGCAGGCATCGGGCATCGCCCTCGAGCCGCGCCAGGGTGGTGGCGGGCTCGACGGCGCTCCCGTCGCCGACCTGGACCTCGATCGAGACGTCGGGGTCGAGAAGGCGGAAGGCGAGCAGCGCGATCTCGAGTCCCGCCACCACCCCGGCCTCGCGGACCAGAAGCGTCCCGGCGCCTCGGGTCCCGGAGGGGATCGTGGCCTCACTCGTGAGATCACCCCCTCGTCCCAGGTCTTCCCGCAGGGTCCGGCGGACCAGGTCTTCATAGAGGAGCTGGATCATGGAGTGGCCGCTGTTCGTGTGATGGGAAAGTCTCTTCGGAAGTGGCTGCCCCGACTCTCTTCGCGAGCCAGCGCCGAGACTGCGATCTGTCGAGCGACCTGCAGTGCGTTGCGCAGTCGTCGACCGGGGACGGAGTCGGGGAGCGTGCGCTCCGCGAGCTGGTCGATCGCATCGATTGCTTCCCGCAGTCCCCCGGCGTCTCGAACCACACCCACCCGTTCCCAGAGGATCGCACGGAGGCTCTGCATGTCGGCCTCCAGTGCGGCCTCGTCGGGCTTCCCGGGATTCCTCCCGGCCTCGGGAGTGTCTGGCGCGGAAATCGAATCGGGCCCGGGGGAAACGACGCGATCCCGGTTGGCTGGGCGCCGGCCATCACCCTCATCGGTCTCGGCCGGCAGCCCACGGCGAGCCGAAGCTCCGGCGCGGGCCCCGAAGACGAGCCCCTCGAGAAGGGAGTTGCTCGCCAGCCGGTTGGCCCCGTGCACTCCGGTCGAAGCGACCTCGCCGGCCGCCCAGAGCCCCGGCAGGGTGGTGCGACCCTCCTCGTCGACTTCGATCCCGCCCATGTGATAGTGGGCGGCGGGCGTCACGGGAATCAGCGACTCTCGGGGGTCGATCCCATGGCGACGGCAGAGGGAGAACACCCCTGGAAACCGGTCCGGGAAGTCGGCGCCCGGAGTGTCACGGGCATCCAGGAAGACCTCGCCTCCGGCACGAGTGAGGTCCCAGAGGACGCGGGCGACGACATCGCGCGGCGAGAGTTCACCACTTTCGTCGGGAAAGTCGATTCCCCGGCCCGAGGCGTCGACCAGCCGTGCACCCTCGCCTCGCAGGGCCTCGGTGACCAGGGGGAGCGGGTCGGAGTCGACGGCCATCGCGGTGGGGTGGAATTGCACGAACTCCATGTCGGCAACCGCCGCCCCGGCCCGCATCGCCATCGCGATCCCATCTCCGGTCGTGGACCTCGGGGTCGTCGTACGCAGGTAGAGGTGACAGAGTCCACCGGTGGCCAGGACGACGGCATCGGCCCGGAGCGCGCCGGCCGAACCGTCCGAGCGGCGGACCCGCAGGCCACACACCCGCCCTCCCTCGGTGAGCAACTCCTCGGCTTCGATTTCTTCGAGGATCGTGATCGAGGGCAGGCGGCGAATCGCCCGCGACAGGACCTGGGTGACTTCGGCGCCGGTGCGATCGCCCCGAGCGTGGATCACCCGCCGGCGGGAATGAGCCCCCTCCATGGCAAGTTCGAGCGAACCCGACGCATCGCGGTCGAATCGGGCACCCAGGCCGATCAACTCGCGCACCCGTCCCGGTCCTTCGGTCGTCAGGATCGCGACCCGATCCTCGCGGCTCAGTCCGGCTCCGGCCAGCACGGTGTCGAGAGCATGGAGTTCTGCGGAGTCTCCGGAGTCGAGGGCGGCCGCGACGCCTCCCTGCGCCAGGGGGGACGCCCCGTCTCGACCGAGATGGCCCCGCGTGAGCAGGAGCACACTGGAGTCCGGTCGGCCGCGCGAGCGCACGGACGACGCGGAGGGCTCGGGTGTCCCCGACAGCGCCGCGACTCCCCCCGCCGCCGCGAGGGCGGCCGAGAGGCCGGCCGCGCCCGCTCCCACCACGAGGATGTCGGCGTCCACCTCGCCGCTCGAGGGAGTCAACGGATCAGCCGCCGCTGCCCCGACCCACGGCGAGCATGCGTTCGACGGCGTTCTTCGCCCGCTCGGCCATCTCGGGGGCGACCTCGACCTTGTGCTCCATCGTCTCGAGCGAGCGGAGAATCCCCGGGAGGGTGATCCGCTTCATGTGAGGGCAGAGGTTGCAGGGACGCACGAACTCGACGTCCGGGTTCTCGGCGGCGAGGTTGTCGCTCATGGAGCACTCGGTGATCATCACGACCCTCTTGGGCTGACGGTCCCGGACGTACCCCATCATTCCGGCCGTGGAGCCCACGTAGTCGGCCTCATCGAGGACATCGGGGGGGCATTCGGGGTGGGCGAGCACGACCACATCCGGGTACCCCCTGCGGTACTGCCGGATTTCTTCGGCGGTGAAGCGTTCGTGCACCTCGCAGGTGCCGTCCCAGCGAATGATGTCGACGTCGGTCTGGGTGGCGACCCACTTCGCCAGGTACTCGTCGGGAAGGAAGATCACCCGATCCACCCCGAGCGATTCCACGACCTGCACCGCATTCGACGAGGTGCAGCAGATGTCGCTCTCGGCCTTCACGTCGGCCGACGTGTTCACGTAGGTGACCACCGGTACCCCGGGATACCGGGCCTTGAGTTCACGAACGTCCGCGCCGGTGATCGATTCCGCCAGCGAGCAGCCGGCGCGCAGGTCCGGAATCAGGACCGTCTTGTCCGGATTCAGGATCTTGGCCGTCTCGGCCATGAAGTGGACGCCGCACAGAACGATCACGTCGGCCTCGGCGGTGACGGCCTCCTGCGCCAGCCCCAGCGAGTCTCCCACGATGTCCGCGACCCCGTGAAAGATCTCGGGCGTCTGGTAGTTGTGCGCCAGGATCACTGCGTTTCGCTCCCGCTTCAGCTCCTCGATGCGGGCGATATAGGGCGCGTGCACGGCCCACTCGACCTCGGGGATCACACCGCGGAGGCGCTCCCACACCGCCCGGGTCGCCTCGGTCACCTCCGGGGTGAGGGCCAGGGGGGGGGGCGGGGACGGAGTGGACGTCGGGTCTGGACTCGTTACCGGGGCCATGTTCTCCTCACTTATACTCAATGTGAGTATATGGGGTAGCAAAAAATGCGGCGGGTTGCGCCGTCTCGAAAGTGTAAAAGAAGCGACCGATGAGGGGAAGGGGATTCCGTCCGTCAGGTTCCGGGGAGGCCGACACCGGGCGCCCGCCGTTCGCGGAGCACCTCCTTGCGGAACCGGAAGAGTTCCGCCGGCCGGCCACCCGTCTGACTGTCGACGGCCCCCGTGCCCTCCACCAGCCCCCCCCGTTCCACGAGCCGACGAAAGTTCTGCTTGTGCGTCTGGACACCGGCCAGCGCCTCGACCACCCGCTGCAGTTGCAGGAGGGTGAATCGGGCGGGCATGAGTTCGAAGACCACCGGGCGGTAGCGGGTCTTTCCCCGGATGCGCCCGAGCGCGGTGGCCAGCATGCGTCGGTGGTCGAGCGCCATGGGCCGCCCGAGTGTGAGGGTGGAGGAATCCGGACGGGGTAGGCCCCGGTCCAGAAAGGCCTCCTCGACCAGGCCGACGCTGTAGAGCAGTTCGTACCGATCGAGCACCCGGTCCCCGTCCCAGTCGGCACTCTCGAGTCCGAACGCGATGGCGGCGCGCAGCCGACGCTCCTCGCGGGACCGGGAATCCGGGGCCGTCTGAATCCAATCTTCGAGATGGGGCGCGATGAGGTCGGGGATCACGGCGGGGCGCCCCCGTCGCCAGTCCTCCCAGGGCAGGTATCCGTATACGTCTCGCCAGGCGGCCGCCCCGGAGCTCTCGGCCTCGGTTTCGCGCATCAGCGCCAGATAGGCGATCGAGAGGGTCCGTCTGGACGGATCACCCTGCTGCAACCCCCGATCCCGATCCCCGAAGGTGTAGAGCTGTTCGACGTACCCCAGGTCGAATCCGGTCCGCTCCCGGACCCAGCCGCGCAGGGTGAGCTCGAGGGTGCGGTCGCCCGCGGGATCGAGGGGGCCGAAGGGAAGGGTGTCGAGCGCCGCTCCACCCGAGGGGAACTCGCCTCCCCGGTCGGACCGACGATCCGGGTCCCCATCCTCACCCCCACCCGCGACGGTGAGGATTCGGGGGCGTTCCTCGGTGACTGCCACGATCACCGCATTCAGCCCGACGGAGAGGGGGCCCGGGTCATTCGGTGCACCGACTGAATCTGGGTTTTCCATCCGGTTCAAGGTTGGACGGCCTTTGCCTGGGGGGTCGCGAAAAGGCATATTGGGTCGGAACGAATCCCGTACCGCATCGAACCGTCTCTCCAACCCAACCCAATCTAATATGAAGGGCGGGTGCCTCGCGGCCCCGGCCATTCCGGAGGTTGAATGAACGGTCCGCGGCGCCCGTCAGTGCGGCTGGCGGCCGGGTACCTGATCCTGGTCGTGGCCGTGGCCTGCATGCTGGGAGTCACCCTGGTGGGGATGCAGGCACAGGGGGCCGTGCGGGTCCTGCTGCAGTCGGAGAGTCGGTGGTCGGTCGACGTCCGAGACGCGATGATCCACCTCCAGACCTTCTCGCAGACGGGTGATCCCCAGGAGTGGCGGGAATTCGAATCCTCGCTGACATACCCAAGAGCCGTGCGTCGGCCGCTCGAGGTGGTGCTCGAGTTCCCGGGAGACGCCGACCGGCTCGAGGATGCCCTCTCCGCGGATCCCCTGACCTCGGGGAATATCCCCGCGCTGAGACGATTCACCCAGCTTTTTGCCGGCCGCGACCAGACGCGCGAGGCGTTGGGCCTGTGGCTCGAGGCAGACCGGCAACTCCAGCGGATCGAGGGGGTGGCCGCCGAGATCCGGCAATCGGTCGACACGGCGGGGCCGGGGTCACCCGAGAGCGAGGCGCTCCGGGAGGAGCTCGATCGGCTGCACCATGCCCTCATGGAGGTGGACACACGTTTCGGTGACGTGATCACGATCTGGGTGACGGGCCTGGAGCGCTCGGTCCGGATCGCCCTGGTCGCGTCGTCTCTGGTGCTGGCCATTCTGGGTACGTTGCTGATGTGGGTCGCGGGGTCGCGTCTGCGGCGATCGCGTGCCGCTGTCGAGGAGAGCGAGGAGCGCTTCCGTCAGGTCACCGAGGCGATCCGTGAGGTCTTCTGGCTCACAGACCTGGACAAGTCCCGAATGCTCTACGTGAGCCCGGGCTACGAGCGGATCTGGAAGCGATCACGGAAGGAGCTGATGGCCGATCCGTCGAGCTGGCTGGACCCGGTCTGCCTGGAAGACCGACAGCGGGTCGAGGCGGCGGTCGAGGGCCAGGTCCGGGGTGAGTACGATGTGGAGTACCGGATCGACCTTCCCGACGGGGGTAGGCGCTGGATCCGGGACCGGGCCTTTCCCGTGCGGGATCGGAAGGGCCGGATCACGCGGCTCGCGGGGATTGCCGAAGACGTCACGCACGAGAAGGAGATGGAGCGGGAACTCCTGCAATCCGGAAGGGTGCGCGCCATGGCGCAACTCTCGGGTGTGGTGGGCCATGAGCTGAACAACCTGCTCACCGTGGTCCAGAGCCACGCCCAGCTCGCGCTCGCCGATGTCGATGCGGAGAGCCCGGTCGCAGAGGACCTGCGGGCGGTGACCGAGGCGGCGGACGGTGCAGCGGAATTGGCCCGAAAACTCCTCTCGATCTCACGGCAGCAGCTGCTGGTTCCCCGTCCGATTCACCTGGAGCGCCTCCTCGGTGAATCCCGCGAAATGATTCGGGCGGCGCTTCCCGAGGGGGTTCACTTCTCGCTGGAGACCCCCGTGGATCTGCCCCCTGTACACGTGGACCCCGGCTACCTGCGGGAGGCGATCTCGGCCTTCGTGGCATACTCCGGTTCGGACCGCCCCGATGTGGTCTGGATCGAGCTGGATCGCACCGAGTCCGGGGATCCGGTTCCGGTCCACGGAGGCACCCTGCCCCCGGGGGAGTTTCTTCGGCTCGTCGTCGGGAACAACTCCGAGGGTGGGGTCAGGGGGGAGCCCGACGAACTGTTCGCGCCGATGGGCGTGCAGGAGGCGGTGTCCGAGGGGCTCGTCGCCTTCGGCCTTCCCGCGGCTCAGGGGATCCTGGAACAGAGTGGAGGCGGCGTTCAGCTGGCCACCGAAGCCGGTAGCTCGCGGGCCTGCTTTCTGATCTACCTTCCAGTATGGGGAGGCCGGCCCCCGCGGGCCCCGTGATCGGGAGACCCGCGGGTGCCGGCAAAAACCGAAACCGAGGTAGGTTTCTGTTTACCGGAACGCGGGACCGGCGCCCAGCGCAGCGAAGGCGACCACCGAAGCCGAGACGCTGACCTCGTCCGAGACTTCGGAGGGAAGGGTGGCGATCCAGCCCTGCACCCGAGCCTCGAGGTTCGTCGCCCAGCTGCTGACGGCGGCGGCCTTGGCCTCCGACGAAGCGGCCGCCTCGAGGGATCCCCAGAGCTCGGCCTCGACCAGGGCGATCCGGAGCTCCGCCTCGATCGAAGAAATCAGGTCGATGGGCAGGCCCGGGAGCCCGGCCACCACCGCACTCGTCAGGCGGCTCTCGGTTCCCGCACGGGTGTCGGTGACCGCGGCTCGCAACTCGGCGACGGTCGCGGCCGCCTCCACGCCGGCCCTCAGCTCGGCGATCACCTGTGCCGCCACGTCGGCCACTCCGGCCGTTCCCCCATCGGCCTGCGCCAGGAGCCGTGCGCGCGCTTCGAGGTTGGCGCGCATCTGGGTCCGAAGCGTCTCGAAGTGCACCGCATCTTCGCTGCTCAGGCGGGTCTGGATCGATGTCGCGGCCGCCGCCTCTGCAGCCGCCAGGCTTCGGGCGTCGACACCGGCGTCGATGAGGGTCGAGATGGTGCCCTCGACGAATGCGCGATGGGCCGACTGGAACTGCGCGCCTGCGCTGAGGTTCTGTTCGAGGTCGACCATCGCCGCCAGAACCAGCTCGGCGCGCGCGGCGGCGTCGAGTTCGGAGCCAACGGAGGCCAGGACGGCCGCCTTGGTACTCTGAGCAGAGGCAACCGCGCTGGCGAGCGCGCTCACCTGACCCTGCGCCATCGTGCTCGCGGCTTCGGACGAGGTCATCATGCGGAGTCCGACTTCGGCAGAGGCGGCCGGATGGGGGTTTCCACCATGGATCGCGAGGACCACCTGAGCGTGCAGTGAGGAACTCGCGTTGATCGGCGCGACCGAGGTCTCGGCTTCGGCGATCGTCTCCTGATGCACGATCACGCGGCCGACCTCCTCACCGGAATCGGACTCGGCCCGGACCACGAGGCCGGCGCGCCCTGCGGGGACCCCTTCGATGCGAAAGCTGCCGTCCGCCGATACCTGGGCCTCGGCCAGGATGTCGAGGCTCCCGTCGCCGCGCAGCGTACCGGCGCTGGCCACGGAGGCCTGGGTGGCGCCTTGCCCGGCCGCCATCATCCCCCCGGCCTCGCCGCCTTCGACGGTGCCGACGAGGACTGAAGATCGATCGCCGTTGCTGCCACTGGGGTCCGAGTCACACGCCGGAAGAGCGAGGACCGCCCCGGCCAGCGCGATGGCCATGAGTCGGGTCGTTCGTTGATATGTGTTCATTCGTTCGGTTCTCCGTCGAGCGATGTGGACGTCGTGAGGCTTGCACCCTCAGGACCCCGCATACCGCGCAAGAGGGATGCCGTGAGCGGCTCCGGGGGGGCAGGACGGGTTCTGCCATGCCCCTCCCGGATCATTGATACCGGGAAAATCCTCGTCGGACCGGGATGAACGACGATCGCAGCGGGGTGCGGATCGCGGTCTGTTGACGGGCCGGACGGGGTCGACGAAGGGCGAGTGGAGGAAGGACTCTCACCCCGGACCGGGAAAGATTTGCCTGCCCTTCTCCAACATCCTTCTAGAAACGAAGGCGGTAGGTGAGCTGGACGTTGCGCCCGGGCTGAGGGGCGATGTCCTTGATTCGCGAGAGGTGGTTCCGCCAGACCGTGTTGGTCAGGTTCCGGACCTGAAGGGTCACGTTGTGCCGGAAGGGCCCCGCGTCGAAGCTGCGGCCTCCGGCCAGGTGGAGAAGCGTGTAGGCGTCGGTGGGCAGCTCCGGATCCTCGACAATGTCTTCGATCTGCACGGGACCGGGGACCCGGGTCTGGGCCGCGGCATGGTCGATGGTGACCCCGCCGAAGTATCCGGCCCGCTCGTATCGGAGTTCGGTATTGATCGAGAAGGGGGGGATCTGCGGCAGGGGATCGGCATCGGTCCGGCGTTCGGCCCGGGTGTACGAGGCGGTGGCATCGAGGATGAGCCCGGTGAAGGCCTCCCACTGGATCCGCCCCTCGGCTCCGAGGAAGAGGGCGTCGGTCCCCTGAGCCTCGTAGACCGGGGTGACGCGGGGGCGCGCCCCCTCGCGGATCACCCGCACGGTCTCGCCCGTCTGCAGATAGAAGATGTAGTCGTCGATCCAGTTCAGGTACGCGGCGAATTCGGTGCTGAGCCCCGGCCGCTCGCCCCGCACGAACAGGTCGAGCCCGATCCCGACCTCCGGGTCCAGATCGGGGGTTCCGATATCGAACGAAAAGTCGGCGACGTGGGGGCCCTCCGAGAACATTTCCTCGATCGACGGATTCCGGAAGGAGCGGGCAACACTCACGCCCCCCGTCCATTCGCCGGAGAGGCTCCAGAGGCCGGCGATCGACCCCGACAGGGAGTGGAATGTCCGTTCGGAGACGGGCTTCAGGATGCGCCGCTGCTGGGTTCGGATGTCCAGATCGGAGAAGTCCCCCGGGGTCACCCTGCGATAGTCGTAGCGGGCACCCAGCTGGAGGCGGAACCGGGTCCATTCGAACTCCTCGTAGCCGAAGATCGCGGCCCCCCAGTCCGTGCCCGAACGGGTTCCCGGGTTCGTTCCTCCGGACCAGAGGTCCCGACCCTGGACGGAAAGGCCGATCGCACCCTCCGCGCGCAGGATCCCCGTCGGATGATCGTGACCGGTGTGATCGTGGTCGGCCAGCAGGTTCACCTCGCCGCTCGTCTGCCGGAACTGGGCGCCCGGAATCGCTGCGCCCTCGATGAAGGCCTCGATCTCGTCGTGGATGTAGCGGGTGAGGTTCGCATCGAGTTCAACCGACTGGAAGAAACCGAGGAAGGGGCGCTGGTAGGATGCGCGGAATCGTCCCAGGTGCCGGGTCGCTTCGATGTCGACCCCACCCGGATGCGCCCCCGGGATGAGTTCCCCGGCAAACTCCCCGGGCACCCCGTATTCACTGTCGTAAAAGCGATAGGCGGCTCCGACGAAACCCCAGTCCTGGATCACGCTCGAGCCCAGGCTGGCATTGTTCACCTGCATCCCCGACGATTCGAGTCGACCTTCGGGCGTGTTGGCGTCGTTCATGTGGCGCGAGGTGAACTCTCCCCTGAGGCTGAGCGGGCCGGCGGGTCCTTCCAGGAGGAGTCCCCCGGTGACCCCGTCGCTCACCGACTCGAGCTGGGTCGAAAGGGTCGTCGACAGGCGATCCATGCGGAGCCGGGGAATGTCGTCACGGATCACATTGACGACTCCGCCCAGAGCGTTGGAACCGTAGAGAAGGCCGGCCGGTCCCCGCACGACCTCCATGCGGCGGGCGGTCAGCGGCTCGACCATCACCCCGTGGTCCGACGCGGTCTGATACAGGTCGCCCGTGCGCTGCCCGTCTTCGAGCATGAGCACGCGATCGCCGCTCATGCCGCGGATCGAGGGGCTCGATGCCCCCGGGCCGTTGTACTGGGAGGCGAACCCGGGCACCCGCTCGAGCGTCTGGGGCACGCTCCCTGCCAGCGCCCGATCGAGTTCGGCTCCGGAAATCACCGAGGTTGGACGATACAGGTCCGCCGCCCCCCGTTCCCGCCCGGTTCCCGTCACGACCACTCCGGGCAGCTGAATCGGACTCGAGGTGAGCGCGAACGAGACGGTCGCGGTCTGGTCGGCCTCGACGATGATCTGCTCTTCCTGGGGGGCGTAGCCGATCAGCTCCGCGAGGACCCGATAGGAGCGAGCGGGAACCGACTCGAACGCGAATCGGCCGTCCGGGCCGGACACCTGGGTTCGGTTGAGCCCACGGATCCGGACGGTCACCGCCGCGATGGGACTTCCCGTTCCGGCGTCGAGAACCTGCCCCTCGATCCGCCCGTCCTGAAGCGCGGAAGCGCTGTCGGGTGTCCCGGCAAGCCCGAGAAGAGCGCAGGTGAGGAAAGCCGGAAGGAGGAGGAGTCGGGATCTCGAGATCGGAGGCATGGAAGCGTCGGCGAGAGTGGGATGGGTGGCGGAGGCGATTCGGAGTCACAAATGATATTCTATAATCAAAAGCTATCGGGGTTCCGTTTCGGGGACAACGGGGGAGCCCGGGCGCGCCCCGACTTGCCCGCTCGTCAAAACCCAGAGACCTTCCGGGAGTGGGCCGATCGCGGCCCGGACATGGTTCAACCCGCAACCCCGAAGGTTTGCTCCCCCGATGAAGGAATCCCCACTCGCCCCCCTGGTCCTGGATGGTTGGTTCGTGCTGCATCAGTTCGTACGCATCGTGCCCGGGGCCGAAACCGACGAGAATGCCTCGTCGCGTCTTCGCGCGCTGGCCGACCTTGTGGCTCGCCACGAGTCCCCCGACGAGGAGGGGTGGACAGGTGTCTACCGGATCGTCGGAGGTGGAACCGACTACATGATCATGCATTTCCGCCCCTCCCTCGAGGCGCTTGGCCGGGCCGAGCGGGAGTTCGCACGCCATCCGGGCTGGCAGGAGCTCATTCCCACCGGCGACTACCTGTCCGTGGTCGAACTGGGGCTGTATCACGTGTCGGCTGCTCTGGTCGAGGAGGCCGGGGCCCAGGGCATCGAACCGCATTCGGCCGAATGGACCGCCCTGGTCGAGGCGCGGATGCAGGTCGAGCTCGAGAAGCGCTACGTACAATCGCGTCTGAAGCCGGAACAGCCCGAGGAGATGCCGTACGTCTGCTTCTACCCGATGGACAAGCGGCGGGCCGTGGGCCAGAACTGGTACGAGCTCCCACTCGAGGAGCGAGCCCGGATGATGGGGGAGCACGGGTCCGTCGGGCGGCGCTACGCCGGCAGGATCTCTCAGATCATCTCGGGCTCGGTGGGCTTCGACGACTGGGAGTGGGCGGTGACCCTGTTTGCCACGGACCCGCTCGACTTCAAGTCCCTGATCACCGAAATGCGCTACGATCGGGCGAGCTCGGTCTATGCCGAGTTCGGTCCCTTCTGGACCGGCTACCGGATTCCGGCCGCGGAGCTCGCCGCGGAGTGGGCCGGCTGACGCCACTCCGGGCCCGATTCAGTCGAGGGGCGTGAGGCCGCGTACGATCTCGTCGCGACGGGGCTCCAGAAAGGGCGGAAGGGCGATCCGTTCACCGAGCTCGTCGATCGGCTCGTCCACGTGAAAGCCGGGTCCATCCGTCGCGATCTCGAAGAGGATTCCGTTGGGCTCCCGAAAATAGAGGCTCTGGAAGTAATAGCGGTCGACCTTTCCGCTGTTCGGGATCCTCAACCGCTGGAGTCGGTCCGCCCACGCGTCGTAGCTTGCCCCGTCGGGCGTGCGAAACGCGACATGATGCACCCCTCCCGCGCCCGGACGTGCGGGCGGCAGGTCGGGCTGGATCGCAAGGTGGACCTCCGCGTGCGGCCCCTCATCGCCCATCGAGAAGACGTGCACGGGGTCCGATCCGCTCGAGTAGGAGGTCGACTCCGACATCCCCATCACCTCGGTCAGGATCGTGCGGGTGGGGGCCGCGGTGGGAACGCTGAGCACGATGGGACCGAGCCCGCGGATCTGGTGCTCCGGGGGGACGGGGCTCTCCTTCCAGGGGGTCGGCTCATAGCCTGCTCCGTTGTCGTCGATCAGCGCCAGGCGCTGTCCCTCGGGGTCCTCGAAGGGGAGGACCGCGCGTCCGAGCACCTCTTCGATCGTTCCGACGGTGAGCCCCTCGTCGGCCTGACCCTTCAGGTGCTCGGCCCACCACTCGAGGGAGGCTCGGGACCCGACCCGCAGATGGGTCCGGACGATGCTGTGCGTGCCCCGCCGTTCGGGGGGGACCTTCCAGTCGAAGAAGGTCAGGTCGGTCCCGGGAGTTCCGACCCCGTCCGCGTAGAAGAGGTGATAGGCGCTCACATCGTCCTGATTCACACTCCGCTTGACGAGCCGCATTCCCATGACGCCGGTATAGAACCGGTGGTTGAGCCGGATCTGCGACGAGACCGCGGTCAGGTGGTGAATTCCGGTCAGTGGGGGGGGCTGCTCTTCACTCACGTCCTCGCTCCTTGCCGGTGGGCCGGGGGGGCGGCGGATGCGGCGCGGTGCACCGCACGTCGATTCAGGCTACCCGGATCCATCCGCCCAGATCCCCGATGTGCCCTGTTGGGGCGGGTCCCCTCACCTTAGTCTATCCGGGGCGTCGAGCTCGGCGTCCCACATCCCACTCCGTGTTCACCCCGCGATCACTGCGAGGTCCCATGTTCGTTCTTTCGTTCAGGAGCCGTGGCCGGGCTCGTTCCTCGTTCCCCACCGCGGTCGCGGTCGCCATGCTCCTCGCGGCCGTCTCCACGGCGCCATTGACGGGCCAGGCCGGTGGCGCCGAGGATCCCCTCCGAACGCATGCCGAGCAATCGGGCTGGAGTGCGCTGACTCCCCACGAGGACGTCGTCACCTTCTACGAGGAGCTGACGGCCCGGTCGAATGACGTACGAGTGCGAGAGTTCGGCCGAAGTGCTGCCGACCGCCCCTTGCTCGAAGTCGTGCTCTCGCGCCCGATCGTGGCGACCCCTGCCCAGGCGCACCAGACGGGCAGGCCGATCGTGTTGGTCAACGCACAGGTTCACGGCGATGAGCAGGCGAGCAAGGAGGCCCTGATGCTCTTCGCTCGCGACCTCGCCCTGGGAGATCTGAACTTCCTGCTCGATCGGGCGATCTTCGTGCTGAGCCCGCAGCTGAACCCGGATGGGGCAGAGGCCGGGGACTGGGGGACTCGGAACAACCTTCGCAACCGCAACGTGAACCGCGACTACCTGCGGTTGGACAGTCCCGAAACCCGGGCCTTCGTGTCGCAGGTGATCTCGGCGTGGCGCCCGCATGTGATCGTCGATTCGCACGAACTCGTCGGTCCCCCACGGATCTACGACTTCTACACCAGCTTTCCGCGCAGCATCGAGGGGCCGACTCTCGCCTACGATCTCACGAGGCACGAGGTGGTCCCCGCCATCGTCGACGCGCTGGCCGAAGCCGGCTTCGACCACTTCCCCTATCACCGGGTGACGAGCGCGCTTGCCGACGATCCGTCCGTGGGGGTCTCGGCCGGAACCTACGGGGCGCGGGCGCTTTCGTCGTACGGGGGCGCGCGGGCAGCGGTCACGATCCTCTACGAGAGCATGCGTCCGCGGGACGCCCGCGAGAATCTCGAAAGTCGCACCCATCGTCACCACGTCGCCATGCGCGCGATGGCCGAGTACGTCGGTGCGAATCCGGCGCGGGTCGTCGAGACCGTCCGGCGGGAGCGGGCCGAGCTGGTCGAGAGGGGCACCACCTGGGATGTGGCGGACTCCATGGGGATCCGACTCGAGCACCTCGCGAGCCGCGAACTGGACTATCGAATGGAGTGGGAGGGTGACACCCTCGAGTTCGCGGTTCCGCTCCTGGACAGTACCCGGATCGAACTCGGGCGCATTCGCCCGGTGGGGTACCTGATCGAGCCCGAAGCGGTCGAGGCGGCTCGACATCTCGCCCTCCACGGGATACAGGTCGAACGCCTGCAGGCCCCGGTGCGTCTCGAGGCCGAGAGCTACCGTGTGACCAGCGTTCGCCGGGCGTCGGCCTCGTATGAGGGGTACGTGGAGCGTACCTTCGAGACCGAGCTCGAGACCGGTGAGCGCGAGGTGGCGGCGGGCACCTACCTGGTCCGGATGGATCAGCCCGACGCCCGAGTGATCGGGCATCTGATGGAGCCGGAAGATGAGAACTCGCTCGCTTCGATGGGATGGTTCGCCACGAGCGAGCGGACGGGGGCCGTGCTCGGCGTCCATCGACTTCGGGCGCTCCCGAGGGTGCCCACCGAGCTCGTGACCCGGGTCGACGGAGAGGGTCGGACGCACTGGGTCGACCGCGAAGACCAGGCCCCGGTCCGCTGGAGTTCGGCCGCCCTCGAAGGGCCTCTCCGAAGTTACGCGGAGCGCAATGGCTGGGAACTTACGCCGCATGAGGAGGTGCTCGACTTCTACCGGACCCTCGCCGCGCGGTCCCCCTGGCTTTCGATGCGCGAGATCGGGCGGACCCGACAGGGCCGCCCCCTGCACCTGGTGACCCTTGCGAGGCCCGGCGCGCTCACCCCACAGGACGCGCACGCTTCGGGTCGCCCCATCCTATTCATCGGGGCGCAGGTGCATGGAGACGAGCCCGCGGGCAAGGAGGCGCTGATGCAGTTCACCCGGGACCTCGTCGAGGGCCCCCTGGAGCCGCTGCTCGACGAGGTGGTATTCCTCTTCGTGCCGCAGATGAACCCCGACGGCGCCGAGACGGGCCCCTGGGGGCTCCGCAGCAATACGGCAGGGTTCAACCTGAACCGGGATTACCTCCGGCTCGACAACCCGGAAAGCCGGGCGATCGTGGAAGAGGTCCTGGTTCCCTGGCGGCCCGACGTGGTCGTCGACGCGCACGAGCTCGGCGGCCCCCCGCGGGTCTACGACTTCTACACCTGGCACCCGACGAACCCCCATGGCCCGACCCGACCGATGACGTTGACGGGCGACCGCCTCATCCCTTCGATCGTGGACGCCCTCGAGGAGAACGGTTTTTCGCACATCATCTACCACACCCCCGGCGGACTGACCCGGCTGGCCCAGGAGCCCGAAACGGGAATCGCGGTTCCGGTCTACGGGCGCACCCTGAACGATTATGCCGCGTCGAGAGGGCTTTCGACGATCCTCTTCGAGAGTCTGCGGGAATCCGACGCCCGGGTCGGGATCGAGGACCGTACCCGGCGGCAGTACGTGTCGATGGAGGCGCTGGCCCGGGAGATGGCTTCGGACCCGTCCGCGGTCCGCGAGGCCCTGCTGGATGGGGTTCGGGAGATGGCCGAGCGCGGGAGTCGGTGGAATCCCGCCGATTCGATCGCGGTGCTCCGCGAGCCGATTCCGAGTCGCACCGTCGCCTACGATGTGGCGGAGTTCCGACTGGTCGAAACCGACGAGGGAAGCTCCTGGGAGCCGACCGGCGAGATCATCACCGTCGACGCCCCGCTCTACGACAGCTCCCGGGTGACGCTCGGGCGCATCCGACCGGTGGGGTATCTGATCGAGCCTCACCGCGGGGATCTCGTCGAGGCGCTGCGCACGCACGGGATCCGCGTGGAGCGGCTCCTGGAAGGCGCGACGATTCCGGTCGAGAGCTTTCGGATCGACTCCCTCTCGCTTGCTTCGAATGTGTACGAGGGCTACGTGCCTCAGCAGTTCCGCACCCATCTCGAGGAGCGTACCGTGGAGGTCGATGCCGGCGGCTGGCTGGTTCGGGCCGATCAACCGGCCGCGGCCCTCGTTTTTCACCTGCTCGAGCCCGACGACGAGAATTCGTTCGCGATCACGGGAGCCTTCCTGTCGGAGGCCCGGGTCGGCGGGGTCCTTCCCGTACACCGGCTTCGGGAGATCCCGCGGGTGCCGAAGCGGGCCGTGCCCTGACCCGCCCGGCCCGCCGGGGCTTCCATCCATTCAGTCCAGGAAAGTGAGGAGCGCGTGATGAGAACTCGACAAGCAATGACCGTCCTGATCGGACTCCTGGTGATCGCCGGTTGCGGCGAGGGGGTCGATCCCGATGCAGGCCAGGTCGCCCCGCCCGATCCGGGTGTCGAGGCCGCGGCCGAAGCGGTCGAGGAGCTGCGTGAAGATGCGGAGCTGGCCCCGGAACAGGAGGCCTTCTGGGCCCGCTTCGAGGCCCATTGCGGGCGGGCCTATCCCGGCACGGTGTCCGATGTCACTCCGCACTACGAGGATGGGGTGGTGGGAAGCGAGATGGTGATGCATGTGATGACCTGCGAAGAGGATCGGATCCACATCCCCTTCCACATCGACGACAACCGCTCTCGGAACTGGATCCTGACCCGGGTGGACGGGACGATCCGGCTGAAGCACGACCACCGGAACCCGGATGGCACGGAAGAGGAGATCAGCCAGTACGGGGGAGACGCCCCACGTCCGGGGCTGCCGACGCGTCAGATCTTCCCGGCCGACGACCACACGGCCTCGATCCTTCCGGACCGGGCCGACAACTTCTGGTTCTTCGACTTCATCGACGACGAGACTCTGCAGTACGGCGTGCACTGGCCCAGGTTCGGACATTCGATCCGGGTCGAGTTCGACCTCAGTGACCCGGTCGATCCGCCTCCGGCTCCCTGGGGCTACGAGGACGGCTGACCCAGAGGCCGGTCCACCAGCCGTCGACCACGCGTTCGGTGACGGGGTCGAGGAGTTCGGAGCCGAGAGATTCCCGCAGCGTCGGAAGCTCCGCGCGGGGGACGCCGGAGAGGAGGATCCAGCCCCCCGGGCGGGGGAGGCGCGCGAGCGACCCGATCAGAGGCAGGAGTGCGGCGGGCTCGAGATTCGCGCTCACCCCATCGATCCGGTCGGAGTCCGAGAGCTTCCGGAGGCTCTCGGGGGTCACCCGGGCCTCGATCACCTCGACCCGTGATTCGACGTGGTTCAGCGCCCGGTTCCTGATCGCGGCGCGACAGGCCGAGCGGTCCGCCTCGTACGCCTCGATGTGGGCGGCACCCAGCAGAGCGGCTGCGATCGCCAGGATCCCGGAGCCGGTGCCGACATCGACGAGGCGCTCGCCGGGTTGGACGCAGGAGTCCAGCAGCTCCAGGCAGCTTCTCGTGGTCGGATGGGACGGGGTCCCGAAGGCGAGGCTTGGCGACAGCCTCAGGACCGAGGGGTCCCGAGGACCGACCGAGTTCGAGGGGACGACCCGCAGCCTGGGGGAGGCCTGGAAGGGGCGCACGTCGCGTTGCCAGGCCTCGTCGATCTCGGATTCGGAGATCTGCGACCACTCGATCGACTCGACGCCCAGAGACGTCGAGGCTCGCACGGCCGCCCGCAGGTCGGCCACGAGCTCACGCGGGTCGGGGTCGTGGCACGCGAGAAGGGCCACGATCCGATCCTCGCGGCGCGTGATGTGCCTCGCCCCCAACCGATGAAGGGCGTCTACGAGGAGAAACCCTTCACCGGCCGGGGGCGGAGGTAGCGTGACTCGCAGCCATTGCGGCGAGTCGCGGGACGGGGGACTCAACCGGAGTTCAGCGGCTCCAGCCTGGCCACGAGCCTGCGGCCCTCGATTCGTTTCGAGAGCTGCTCGACCTGGGCGATGTCCTTGGTCGACTCGAGCATTCGTTCGAGGGTCTCGACACCGACTTCGGGTCGACGCAGTTCACGGCCACGGAAGCGGAGGACGACCCGAACGGCGTTGCCCTCCTCGAGGAACCCACGGGCGCGTCTCAACTTCGTCTGAAAATCGTGATCGTCGGTTCTCGGACGCAGCTGGATCTCTTTGGTCTCCTGGGTCTGCTGGTTCTTGCGGGCTTCCTTGGCCTTCTTCTGCTGCTCGTACCGATAGCGGCCCCAGTCCATGATCTTGACGACGGGCGGACGGGCGCGATCCGCGACCTCGACGAGGTCGAGCTCGGCCTGATCGGCCATCTCCCGGGCCTTGTCCAGCGATACGATGCCCACCTGCTCTCCATCGGCGTCGATGAGACGGACGGGGCTGATCCGGATCTGTTCGTTTACGCGTGGGTCGGAAATCAGATGCCTCCTTGCTTGGGAAACGTGTGCGATGTCGGGAGGTCGGCCCGATGCATGATCGAATCTCGGGACACCCTTCCCTGTACCGGGTACTCGTGAGGCTCGGAAAAGTCCCGATCGTTCCGGGGGGACTGCCGGGAGCCCCCCCGGGGCGTGTACCTTTTCAGCTTGTGTACCGTCCGGAGCCGAGCCCACACCGATGTCCATACCCGACGAAATCGAAGCCCCGCCGCCATCCCGGCCGGAGAGCGCCGAGCCCAGAGAGCTCGAAGCGCGCGTGCTGACGCTGTGGTGGATCACGGCATCCGCGAGAGCCGTGCTCTTCTCGACGGCGATCTTCATGGCCTTTCTCCTCTTCGTTCCCAACATCAATGCGTTGAGCTGGCTCCTTCCGGTGGGCCCCGGACCCTTCGTGGTGGCCGTGGTGGTGTGGGCGATCATCGTGCCCCCCCTGCGCTTTCGGCGTTGGCGATACGCGCTTCGTCCCGATGACCTCTGGATCCGGCAGGGCCTGCTCTGGCGTTCGGTGAGTGTGATCCCATACCGACGGCTTCAGTTCGTCGACACGCGGCAGGGGCCTCTCGAGAACCTCTTCGACCTGGCCCAGCTGGTGGTGCATACCGCGGCGCCGGGAACCTCGGGGCTGGTCCCCGGGCTCGACCGGGCCGAAGCCGAGACCATCCGCGAGCGCCTCGCCGCCCTCGCGGGGGAGACCGATGACCCCGTCTGAGTTCGGTGCCGAGTCCGATGCCGAATCCGACACCCAGCCCGAGGTGCGGGGGCCGATCACGGCGCGGCCCGATTCGGGGGAGTCGGGCCTCGAGGAGCGGGAGGTCGAGCGGACGGGGACCCCGGAAGCCGAGGATCATCCCGCTCTGCGCGGCATCGCCACCCGGCTGCCCTCCTCGGCCATCGGAATCTGGGTCGCGCAGTCGCTGATCGGGCTCATCCCGCTCGCACTGGTGGTCCTGGTGGGTACGATGTCGGTACGCCTGATCGTCGTGCTGGTGCTCGCCTTTCAGGTGGGGCATGTGCTCACCTGGCTCCGGTTCACCTGGCGTCTCGACGAGAGCTCGCTGATCATCGAGCGGGGGCTCCTGATGCGGCAGCGGCGGGTGATCCCCCGCGATCGGATCCAGACCGTGGACCTGGAGCGAACCCTGGTCCATCGCCTCCTGGGGGTGACCGAAGTGAGGGTCGAGGCGATCGGGGCCGGTGACACCGAGGGTGCGCTGCCCGCGGTGGAGCCCTGGTTGGCGGATCGATTGAGGCGCGAGCTCCTGGGGGCCCGGACCCGGACCTCCGGCCGGGCGGGCGCCGAGGTCACCCCCTTCCCGAATGCTGCCGAACGCTCTGCACCGGACGGACACGGCGAAGCCGAGAGCTCGCTCGAACTGGAGCGGATCTCTGCCCGCAACCTGCTCCTGGCGGGTGTGACCGGAGGTCGGGTCGGGGTCGGAGCCGCGATCCTGGGGTTGATCAGTCAGGTGGCACCGGCCGAGTGGGTCGCGAGGATCCTGCTTCCCGGACTGGAGCAGATCCCGGATCCGATGAGTGTGGCGGGTCTCCGGCTCCTGCTCTTCCTGGTCGGGATGGCCTTTCTGGTCGGGTTTCTGACGTCCCTGATCGCCACCCTGCTGGTTCACTGGCGCTTCACGCTGACCCGAACGCCTACCGCGCTCCAGGTAACCCGCGGGCTCCTCACCGAGCATCGGGACACCGTCCCGTTTCGACGGATTCAGGCGGTACGGATCGAAGAGAACTGGATCCGGCGGATCTTCGGGCTGGCGTCGGTCAAAGTCGTCGTGGCGGGGCGGGCGGGCAGCTCGCAGAGTGCGGGGGCGGACCTGATCCTCCCCATCGGCACCCGCCGCCGCGCCTTCGAGCTCGCGGGAATGGTGGTCGGGCTCGAGGGGGTCGGAGTCCCCGAGATGACCTGGATGCCCGATCAGGCACGCCGCCGCCGCCGCCTGAGGGCGGTGGTCCTGTCCCTCCTGCTCGGCGTGGGTGGAGCGGTCGTGGCCACCCGGGTGGAGACCTGGTCGCCCGAGGTGGTGGGTCCGGTGTTCGCGGTGGTGGCCCTTGTGCCCTCGTTGATCCTCGCTCACCTGGCGTGGACGGGACTGGGCTGGGCCGATCTGGGGAGTCATGTCGTCGTGCGGGAAGGCGCGCTGACCCGTCGATGGGTTCTCCTTCCCCTGTCGGCCACCCAGGAGCTGCGGACGGTCTCGAACCCCTTCCAGCGCCGCCGTGACCTCGCCACCCTCGAACTGCACATTGCCCGACCGGTGGGGGTGCTCGGTGCCCCGCGCGCTGTCGATCTGTCCGACGAGCTGGCCGAGGAGCTCCGGGAGCGCTGGTCGATTCGCCTGACCCGGACATCCAGGAGCGAGGAGGTGGTGGCCGATGACCGGGGCTGACAAGGTGAGGGATCTGGTGATCGTGGGCGCCGGGGCGGCGGGCCTCATGGCCGCGATCGCCGCCGGGGAGGAGGGTGCGCGAAATGCCCTGGTGGTGGAGCGCAGCCGTGACGGCGGAAGAAAGATCCTGATCAGCGGCGGGGGGCGCTGCAATGTCCTGCCCTCACAGCTGAGCCCCGGACAGTACATGACCGAATCGTCTCCCCACAGCCTGCGAAAGCTTCTGCTGTCGTGGCCCCTCGAGGAGCAACGGAGCTATTTCGAGGGGCCGCTCGGGATCCCCCTGGCGCTCGAAGCCGAGACCGGGAAGCTCTTTCCGGTCTCGGAGCGAGCCCGGGAGGTGCGCGATGCGCTGGTGGCGCGTGCGAGGGCCCTGGGGGCGGAATTCCACTTCGAACGGTCGGTCGAGGGGCTCGTCCGGGATCCCGACACCGACCACTGGATCCTCGATACGACTCCCGGAGGACCCGTTCGGGCCCGCACCGTGATCCTCACAACCGGAGGGCTTTCGGTTCCCGCCACGGGGAGCGACGGGACCGGCCTGCGCCTGGTCGAGGCCCTCGGTCATACCGTGCACGAGCTCTATCCGGCGCTGACTCCACTCGTGAGCTCCGATGCGCCGCACGCCGAGCTGGCGGGGGTGTCCCTCGAGGTGACTCTCGTGGCCCCCGGGGTCCGAGGGGCCCCCGAAGCGCGCGGCGGCTTCCTCTTCACGCACCGGGGCTACTCCGGTCCCGCGGTGCTGGACCTCTCGCACCTGGCGGTTCGGAGTGCCCATCAGGGGCGTCGGGAAGCGCTCCATGTGCAGTGGACGCACGAGGATCGGGCGGCCTGGGACACCCGGCTGGCCGACGCCGGTCAGGCCGAGGGGGCCTCGATCCCGGTGAGCTCGCTCCTGCGCAGGGCCCTCCCCCAGCGATTGGCCGATCGGCTGGTGAGGGAGGCGGGGGTCGATGGCTCGATCCCCCTGGCCCGGCTTCGCAAGGAGGCCCGCGCGGCGCTCGCCGGGGTGCTCGGCGCGTATCCCCTCCCTTGGACCGGGGACGAGGGCTACCGGAAGGCGGAGGTGACCGGGGGCGGGGTCTCGCTGGCCCAGGTCGACCCGCGGTCGCTCGAGAGTCGGGTCCAGCCCGGACTCTTCCTGGCCGGAGAGATCCTCGACGCCTTCGGCCCGATCGGAGGCTACAACTTTGCGTGGGCCTGGGCTACGGGTCGCCAGGCGGGCCGGGGAGCGGCGGCATGGGTCTCCCGACAAGGGTGACCGGGATGCCACCGTTGCGCGTCTTGACGAGCGACTCGAGCGGGCCGGCCCCCCTTCGCGAGAGCTCCCGACGGAGGGCTCCCTCGAGGACGGGGTCACTGACGTAGGCGCAGAAGGCCCAGTCGCTCCAGGGCCCCGCCAATTGCGAGCCGAGAGAACGATAGAGCGGGCGCAGCTGGGACCGTTCGCCGAGTCGCCCGCCGTAGGGAGGGTTGGTGACGATCCAGCCGGCATCCCCCCCGGTCATCGAGGCCCGGGTCATCGAGGCCTGCTCGACCGAGAGGTCCTCTTCGACCCCGGCCGCCCGGGCATTTCCGGCCAGAGCCTCGAGGCTGCGGGCGTCACGGTCCGAGGCGAGGATCGGGGCCGGTGCGCCCGGCAGGATCCGGTCACGGGCGCGCCCGACCTCGTCGGTCCAGGTCGCTGCGGGTGCCCCTTCCCACTCCAGAAAGGGAAACTCCGGGGGTTGGCGGGAGGCCGTCGCGAGGGCTGGAGGGATCCGACGGGCCATCAGGGCGCCTTCGATCACGATCGTTCCGGATCCGGCGAAGGGGTCCAGCAGGGGACGGTCGAACGGCCAGCCGGATGCCCGGAGGGCCGCGGCGGCCAGTGTCTCGCGGAGTGGGGCCGAGCCGGTGAGGCGGCGGTAGCCTCGGCGGTGCAGGTGGTCTCCGGTCGCGTCGAGGGAGATCGTGATGGTGTCGCGGTGGACGCGGACGTGAAGGCGCCAGGCCCCGGGGGCGTTGCTGGGAGCGGGGTCCGAGGGCTCCCGTCCGATTGCCCGCAGCACTCGCTCCCGCACGGCTCCCTCGTGATAGAGCCGGGAGCGTCCGCAGCTGACATCGACCGGGATCGGATCCGAGGGATCGCGGAGGCGCTCCGACGGGATCCAGGCGGCCCAGTCCACCTCTCCCGCCTTCCGCTCGAGCTCGCCCAGCGCGCGGGCTCCGAAGCGCGCCACGCGCACGAGGACCCGACTGGCGATCCGCGAGTGGAGGTGGGCGGCCATCAACCCCTCCCACCCGGCCGTGCAGGAGAGTCCCCCCCGCACGATCTCGACCGGCTGGCCGGCATCCCGTAGTTCTGCGGCCGCGAGGGCCTCGAGTCCGGGGGGAACGACGACGAAGAGCTGAAAGGGGGGCTTGGGCATGAGGGTAAAGCTGGCGATATTCGAGCGGAATCGCGAGCGATCGCCGTACATCCCCCCGATCGGGGGCTGATGCAGGAGGGAGCGGGTGACAGCACCGAACGAGAAGGACGACGTCGAAAGGGGAGGAGAGGCGTCGGAACTTCCGCCCCCTCCCTCGATCTGGAGTTTCGCGGAGCGGGGCCCGGGGAGAATGGCCCTCGAGGCGGCCCTGGGCGGGGCCGCGGGCTACCTGCTCGCGACCCCACTGGGCCTCGAGGAGCTGCGGTTGAGCCTGGCGCTGCTGGGCGCAGTGGCCGCGCCGCTGTCCCTGACGCTTACCCCTCTCGAGGGTCCGCCGGCGTACCGGGCGATGCGGTATGGGATGGCGCTGGCGGTGATCCTCACCCTGGTCGTCTCCTTCGCGGGCCAGGGACGGGAGCGGCCGATTGGAGAGCTGCTCTACTGGGGGGCATTCTTCTTCATCATCGGTGCGATCGCCCACGGTGCCCTGGCGCTCACTCTCGACCGGGGTGAGGGGCGATGACCCGCTGCCGGACCGGCCCGGCCGGGGCCTCGGTGGCCGACCGTGGACATTCGGGTCGACTGGCCCTACGTTAAGGGTGCGTTATGAGGGGTCGGCCCGGCTGGCTTCTCCGTGGACACCATGTGGGAATGGAGGGATTATGCGTCGGTCGGTTCTGCTGCTCGGCTTACCGATTTTCCTGATCGTGGGCCTTCTGGGCTGCGATTCGGCAACAGACTTGGCGGAAGTGACGGTCAGTGGTCATTGGGATGGCGTGGGTGCCATGCAGGAGACCTTCTCGGGGGCCCGCATGGACCTGACCCAGACGGCTGACGGCGTGATCTCCGGAACGTGGAGACGGGGCGGCCTCACCGGCGGCGTCACCGGGATGAACCAGAACGGTAATCTGGAGATCACCCTTCTCAACTTCCAGGTGGGTACCGTCACCTTCGAGGGGCGCTTCACCGATCGGTATCGGATGGAAGGGGCGCTGAACGGCAGCTCGCTCGACGGGCCCGCCGTGTTCCGAAGAGTGACTTTCTGACCTTCTGAGCTTCTGGATCCGGTCGGGCTGACCGCGACGGATCACCGTCGCCCCGATCAGGACGTAGGCGCGTGGCCCCGGAGAGATTCGTCTCCCGGGGCCACTTTTTTTGAATCCTGAACGAGCGGACCTCCCGATGATACGCACCCGGTCTTCCAGCCGAACACTCTGCGCGCTTTTCGTGGCTCTTCTCCTGGGCTCTCCTGGGCTCCTCGAGGCCCAGCCGGCCCCGATCGAAGGGCTCGACGACTTCGTCGAAGCGGGAATGGTGGAATGGGGGATCCCCGGGCTCGGACTGGCGGTCGTCAAGGATGGAGAGGTCGTCTACTCGAGGGGCTACGGGGTTCTGAGGAAGGGAGAGGATGCCCCCGTCGACGAGAACACCCTCTTCGGGGTGGCGTCGGTGTCGAAGGCGTTCACCGCCGCAGCCATGGGCCTGCTCGTCGAGGACGGCCTCGTCGACTGGGACGACCCGGTGGTCAAGCATCTTCCGGGGTTCGAACTGTATGATCCCGGGGTGACTCGCACGGTGACGATCCGGGATCTGCTCAGCCATCGGGTCGGGGTTGGCCGGATGACTGGAAATCGGCTCCAGTGGCTTCCCAATCGGGATCGCTCCGAACTCGTTCATCGAATGCGGTATGCCGAGCCCGAGCAGTCGTTTCGCAACGGCTACGTCTACTCGAACGTGATGTACATGGTCGCCGGCGAGGTGATCGAGGCCGTCTCGGGCCTGAGCTGGGGAGATTTCGTGGAGTCCCGGATCTTTGCCCCGCTCGGGATGGAACGGAGCAACACCTCGATCACCCGGATCGGGGACGATCCGAACGCCGCCTGGCCCCATCAGGAGATCGAGGGAGAGGTGGTCGAGATCCCGCGCAGGAATTTCGACGCGGTTGGGGCCTCGGCTTCCGTGAACACCTCGGTACAGGAGCTGACCACCTGGATGCGTCTTCATCTCGGGGATCCCGGCGAGGTCGATGGCGTGCGGTTGCTGGATCCGGCCACCGTCCGCGAGATGCATCGCGCGCAGAACCGGATCCCGGATCAGGGGATCACGGGGGACCTGGCATCGTACGGACTCGGATGGCGCCTCTCGACGTACGAGGGACACCGGATCTCACAGCACGGCGGGGCGACCGACGGGATGAACACGAACCTGGTCCTGGTGCCCGGAGAGAACCTGGGGGTGATCGTCACGACGAACACCTTCAATTCCTTCATGAACGCCCTGGCGAACCGAGTGGTCGACCGATTCCTCGGAATCGAGGATCGACCGTGGGATCGCATGTACCGGCAGAACTACCTGGGAGCCTTCGAGCGCGCGCAGGCGGCTCGGGACTCGATCCACGCCGCACGGCAGGAAGGCACGAGTCCTTCGGTGCCCGTGGAGGCCTTCGCGGGCACCTTCGCCGACTCGCTCTATGCCGACGCCCGGGTATGGATGGGCGAGGAGGGGCTGGTGCTGGAGTTCTGGGGAGACGAGAGCCAGACGCTGGACCTCGAGCACTGGCATCACGACACCTTCCGGGCGTCGTACCGCAATCCCGCGCAGCGCGAGAAATTCGTCTGGTTCACCAGGGATGACCGAGGCGATGTCGACGCCCTGCACGTGCGCTGGACCCTGAGACCCGATCTCCTGCAGGTGGGACTCTATCCGGCGTGGTACACCCGCGATGTGACCTTCCGGCGGGTGGATGACGGCTGACCCGGATCCCGTCGGAGGTCTCCGGGTCCGTGAGGTTCCCCCCCGGGGATCCGGACGAGTCCCCCTGGTTCTGCTGCATGGCTTCACGGGATCGGGCGAGAGCTGGGGAGCCGGCCTCGTGGAGGGCCTCTCCGAGATCGGGCCCCTCCTGGTCGTCGACCTGCCGGGGCATGGCCGGTCCCAGGCGCTGAGTCCGGTCGATCCCGAAGCTCCCCCGCGCTTCGAGGAGGTCGTGGGGGCCCTGGCGGAGATTCCCGGGGCCTTCGGTTATCGGTGCGCCCACTGGATCGGGTATTCGATGGGAGGGCGACTCGCACTGGCCGTCGCGATCGAGAGCCCCGTGGTGGTCTCGCGGCTGGTGCTGGAAGGGGCCTCGCCCGGTCTTGCCACCGAGCGTGAGTGTGCCGAGCGAAGGCGCCACGACGCGGCCCTTGCGGACCGAATCATCGACGAGGGCGTCGAAGCCTTCGTCTCCTTCTGGATGGATCTGCCGCTCTTCGAATCTCAGAAGCGCATGCCCGAGTCGAAGCGCGAGGCGATGCGTCGGATCCGGATGCGCAACGAGCCCCACGCGCTTGCCGCGGTGCTGCGGGGGATGGGAACCGGCCGTCAGCCCTCCTATTGGGACGACCTGGCAGAGCTGACCGCCCCCGTCCTGCTGGTGACCGGAAGCCTCGACACCAAGTTCGAGGCAATCGCCCGACAGATGCAGCGACGACTCCCGCGAGGGGAGCGGGTCTCGCTTCCCGGTGCCGGGCACACGACCCACTTCGAGACCCCCACGGCCTGGCTGGAGTCGGTTCACCGGTTCCTGGTGTCCTGAATCAGAGCTCCTCGACGATCGAGCCGAGCCAGGGGTCGAACGACTCCTGGAAGAGTTCGAAGTGGACCGCATGGCCGATCTGCTCGAGGGGCCGGGTCTGCTCGATCACCTCGTGGTAGCTGACATAGCAGGCGAGGGCCCGTTTCGCGATCTCCAGGTCGCCCTCCGAGAAGACCTCGGTGGCGTCGATCTTCTCGTCCGAGGAGGAGCTGAGGCTGAACTTGCCTTCCGGGCGCTCGCGATCAGGGAGGGTGAACAGCGCCAGCCGCCGGGGGGCGGAGTGTCCGTCCCGGAGTTCACAATACACTCGCTTCACCACCGCGTGGGTGACGAGATGATCGGGAAAGCCGCTCACACCGTGCACCGCGTAGGTCACGATGACGTCGGGCTCGACGTCGAGAATCCCATGTCGCACCACGACTTCGATCTCCCTGGGATCCATGTCGGAGAGCCCGGAGTCGGGAAGGTCGAGCACGACCATGCCGTCGAGCCCGAGCGCTCGCTCGACGTCGAGCATTTCCCGGTATCGGACTTCTCCCATCTCCTCGATCGAGAGGTCCAGCCGATGGCGCTGGCTGGTCGCCCCGCCACGGGTGAGGGTCAGCAGGTGCACCTCGTGGCCGAGTCTGATCTGGCGCGCGATCGCGGGTGCCGGGCCGAAGCACTCATCGTCCGGGTGGGGAAAGATGTACAGGATTCTCATGTGGCCTCGTCACGATCGGGGAGCGGAGCCTCCGGCGGAGTCAAGGTGGGTGGGAACCCGCCCTCCCCACAAGATGCGGACATGGGGCGGGGGGCCCTGTGGAGGGCCTCTCCGGGGATTGGAAATTCGCGGCACCGTTGACGGGAGGCGCTCCGACCGGCACCATGAGCGTCGGTCGATGGATCGTCAGATGCCGCCGAAAGGGCGGGCCGATGCGATCCACGGGGGACGGATCGAGCGAGGTCGCCCCACTTCAAGGTTCTTCAGACAGGCTCAGGGAGAGACGTATGTTCGGACGAGACGGACTCGGGACGGGAGCGGATTGGCTGCGGCGGGTGCGGGGCCCCGCACTTCTCGCAGGACTGTTGGTCTTCGTGATGGTCGGCTGCGACGACAACGCGGCAGATGCCTCGGGCCCGGACACGGTCGGGGAGCCCGGAGCGGAATTCGGGCTGGTGATCCACGGAGGAGCCGGGACGATCACCCGCGAGAGCATGACGCCCGAACTCGAGGAAGGCTACCGGCGTTCGCTCGAGGCCGCGCTCGAAGCCGGATACGCGATCCTCGAGGACGGGGGGAGCGCGATGGATGCGGTCATAGCGGCCGTCATGGTCATGGAGGACGACTCCCTCTACAACGCGGGACGCGGGGCCGTCTTCACCAGCGAGGGGACGAATGAACTCGACGCCGCGGTGATGGACGGAGCGGACCGGAACGCCGGTGCCGTCGCCGGCGTCACCCGGGTACGAAACCCGATCGAACTGGCTCGCCTGGTGATGGACGAGTCTCCGCACGTGATGATGGCGGGAGAGGGTGCCGAGGTCTTCGGCGAGCAGTTCGGAATCGCGCAGGTCGACGCCGAATACTACTACACCGAGCGACGCTGGGAGGCGCTCGAGCGGGCTCGGGAGGCCGAAGAGGTCACGCTGAGCTGGCACCTCGAGCAAGACCGCATGATCGGCACGGTGGGTGCCGTGGCAAGGGACCGAGACGGCAATCTCGCGGCGGCGACATCGACCGGAGGAATGACGAACAAGCGGTTCGGTCGGGTGGGCGACGTCCCGGTCATCGGGGCCGGCACCTACGCCTCGAACGAGTCGTGTGCGGTCTCAGCGACCGGGCACGGGGAGTACTTCATACGCAATGTCGTGTCCCGAGAGGTCTGCGCCCGGATGGAGCATCGGGGAGAGTCGCTCCAGGAGGCCGCCGAGGCCGTGGTCATGGTCCAGCTTGCCGACCACGGGGGGACCGGCGGTGTCGTGGCGGTCGACCGCGACGGGCACCTCTCGATGGTGATGAACACTCCGGGGATGTATCGGGGACACTACATGGCCGGCGGAAGTCCGTTCACCGCGATCTACGCCGACGAAGGGGATGGCCGCTGAGCGCGAGGTCAGCGAAGGTAGCGGTAGATCAACTCCAGAAGCTCGTCGCGCATGGCCTCGGCTGCCTCGCCGCCCTGCGCCTGAGCATCGGCGGCGCAGTGCGCCAGGTGGTTGCGCATGACCTCGCGGCTCACGGCCCGCAGCGCTTCCTGGACCGACGAGATCTGGACCAGGATCTCCGGGCAGTAGCGATCTTCCTCGACCATCCGGTGCAGGCCCCGGATCTGTCCCTCGATTCGCCGGAGCCTGGTGAGGTTTCCGGCCTTAAGGTCGGGATCGACCGCCGAGGGGTGTTCGGGGGTATCAGGCGCTGAGGCGGGAGTCATGATAGTCTCTGCGGTGGAGCGAACCGGGTGTGAGTGAATCATTTGAAAGCATAGGACGACCCCGGTTTCCGGACAAGGAACCGGGGAAGTGACCGAGGAACGTGGGGCCTCCCTTCCGTTGAACCGGGGGGAGCTGGATCGGGTGATTCGGCGCGCGACGGAGCTCCAGTTTCGTGAGGGGGCGGCCGACGAAGGCGAACTCTCGGAGGCCGAGGTGTTGCGGATCGGTCGCGAGGTCGGGCTCGAGTCCGAATATATGCGACGGGCCCTGGGCGAGGTTCGGGCCGAGGCCCTGGTCCCCGCCCTCGCTCCGGATAAGGGCATCCTCAAGCGCCTGGTCGGCGCGGCACAGATTCGGGCGGACCGGGTGGTCCCCGGCCAGGCGACCGAGACCGAGGAACGTCTGGTGCACTGGTTCTCGGAGGCCGAGAGCCTCCATCTCGTCAGGCGGCGGGCAGGGTTCTCTCTCTGGGAGCCCGCCGAGGGTTTCGTCGCTCAGCTCCAGCGGGGGCTGAAATGGCACGGACAGCGCTACGAGTTGGCACAGGCACGGCAGGTGGAGCTTTCGGTTCAGGACCTCGAAGACGGATTTTCTTTCGTGACGCTTACCGTGGATCTGCGTAATCTGAGAATGGAACTGGGAGGAGGGCATATCGCAGGCTTCGGGTTTCTCGGAGGAGGCCTGGCGCTTGCGATCTCGGCCGGGGTTCTCGCGCCGCCGGCGATCGTCGCGGCGGGGGCGGTCGGGATCGCGACGGGTGCGCTCGGGGGTCTGGGGCTCGGTCGCTCTTCGTTCCGGGGCAAGGGGGAGCGGATCCGACTGGCGGCCGAGGGGCTCCTCGATCGACTGGAGCGGGGAGAACTCAAGGGCTCACCGGGAGCGCGTCGGTGATTGCCGAGCATCAGGGGGTTCAACTCGGATCGGTTCCCGGCCGAGGCATGCTCTTCGGCCGTGCCACGTGGGCTCTGCTGACGGTCGCCATGGTGGCCGGCCCGATGCCGGACGCTCAACTCTCCGCTCAGGCGCCCGGGGACATCCGGGTGGATCGTGTAGTCCGGGAACTCGAGCCGGAGATTCGGCGGGCGATGACCGAGGGGCGGATCCCCTCTCTCACCATCGCGCTGGTCGCGGGCGAGGAGATCCTGTGGAGTCAGGGATACGGGTACGCGAACCTTTACACGCGGTCACCGGCGACCCCCAGTACGGTCTACATGGTCGCCTCGACCTTCAAGACCATGTCGGCGAGCGCGATCCTGGGCCTGTGGGAGGAGGGTCGCTTCGATCTTGACGATCCGGTCCGCGACTACCTCGGGGACCTCGAGATCCCCGGGGAGAATCCCAACCGTCCGATCACCTTCCGACAGCTGTTGACCCACACGTCGGGCCTCCCCTCGAGCTTCTCACCCGTCCCGGTCTGGAACGACACCGTCCCGACCCCGATGTCTGCCTTCCTGCGGTCGGAGATGAAGGCGCACAGCGCGCCGCTCGAACGGGTTCAGTACTCGAACATGGGATATACGCTTCTCGCGTATCTGGTCGAACGATTGACCGGGATCGAGTTTCGCACCTGGGTCCGCAACCGAATCTTCGGGCCCGTCGGGATGGGGAGCACCGACTTCGTTCCCTCGGCGGAAATGGTCGAGCGTATGGCGATTCCGTACATACCCGAGGAGGGCGACGGTCCCCTGCGACCCGCGGACCGCCTGCGCTTCGCCGAGTGGCCGGCCGGCCAGGTGTGGGGGACGGTGCAGGATCAGGCCCGATGGCTTGCCGTGAATCTGAATGACGGGGTGCATCAGGGTCGGCAGATTCTACAGCCCGAGACCCTTCGGGAGGCGCATTCGCACCAGTTTCGGGATTTTTCCGGCCCCATGGCGGGCGGATGGGGAGGAGAGGACGCGGGGTACGGATTGGCCTGGTGGACCTCGACGCGTGAAGGGGAGCGGTATATCGCGCACTCCGGGAGCGTGAGGGGCTACACCGCCTTCCTGCACGGGAACCTCGATCGCCAGGTGGGGGTCGCGATTCTCACGAATGGACACCGTGCCCATCCGCACCTGGTGCGCCTTTCCTATCTGGCCACCGATCTGATGGGAGAACACACCCGGCGGTGAGGCCGATAGACCTGGACCCGGGGACCATCAACCGGGGGAAGGCCCCCCTTCAGTGCGCCTCGATCTGGGCCGGGGTACGCACTTCGATCCGGGGCACACCGCGGTGGGACGTCACCCGTCCCGCCACGCAGATGGAACGGTTCGCGTACAGGAACTCGGGTGGCGACGGGAAGCGGTCCCGGTCCCGCCCCCAGATCACGGCGTCGAAGGGCTGGTCCGGATACGGTCTCTCGAAGTTCAGGTAGGTGGGCTGGCCTCCCGTCTCACTCGCGAAGGTCGTGTTGGCCACCTCGCCGCAGACGATCACCCGTTCTCCCTGGTACTGGCCGGCATCCTCGGCCACGATCCAGACGACGTCGTCGTAGTCCGCGGGATTGAAGCGCTCCTCGCCACCGGGAATCAGTCCCGCGCGGCGGATGAAGAAGAGCAGGAGCACCGTGACCCCCACGATGGCGAACAGGAGTCGGCGGGAGCGGGGTCGACGAGAGCCCATGGTCGACGGCCGGTCAGATCCGGGGGTCCGGCCCGGCGCTCATCGGACGAGCTTCCGATACTGGATCCGTCGCGGCATCTCGGCTTCGGCTCCCAGGCGTCTGCGGCGGTCGTCCTCGTATTCCTGGTAGTTCCCTTCGTACCAGCGGACCTCGCTGTCTCCTTCGAAGGCCAGGATGTGCGTCGCGATCCGGTCCAGGAACCAGCGATCGTGAGAGATGATGACCGCGCACCCCGGAAAGTCCAGGATCGCGTCCTCGAGTGCCCGGAGCGTGTCGACATCCAGGTCGTTGGTGGGCTCGTCGAGGAGGATCACGTTCCCACCCGACTTGAGCAGCTTCGCGAGGTGCAGCCGGTTTCGCTCGCCGCCCGATAGCACTCCCACCTTTTTCTGCTGCTCGGCGCCCTTGAAGTTGAACGAGGACAGATAGGCACGGGAACTCATCTCCCGCCAGCCGAAATCGAGAACGTCGTGCCCTCCGGAGACCTCCTCCCAGACCGAGCGGTCGGGGTCGAGGTCGGCCCGCGACTGGTCGACATGGGCGAGCCGGACCGTGGATCCGATCCGGATCGTGCCGCTGTCCGGTTCCTCGTCTCCCACGATCATCCGGAAGAGGGTGGTCTTGCCCGCGCCATTCGGGCCGACCACGCCGACGATGCCTCCGCGCGGAAGCCGGAAGGAGAGGGAGTCGATCAGGAGCCGGTCGTCGTACCCCTTCGAAACCTCCTCGAAGATCACGACGTCCTCTCCGAGCCGTTCGGGGCGAGGGATCAGGATCTCGGCGGTCCCCTGTCGCTCGGTGGGGCCCTGTCGGAGGAGCTCCTCGTACGAGTTGAGTCGGGCCTTCCCCTTCGACTGCTTGGCCTTCGGGCTCATCCGGATCCATTCGAGCTCGCGCTCGAGGGTCTTCTGGCGTGCCGACTCCCGTTTCTCTTCGAGTGCGAGGCGCGCCCTCTTCTGCTCGAGCCACGAGGAGTAGTTACCCTCGTAGGGGTGACCCTGACCCCGGTCGAGTTCGAGGATCCACTGCGCGACGTTGTCGAGGAAATAGCGGTCGTGGGTGATCGCGACGATCGTTCCCTGGAAGGCGGCCAGGTGCTGCTCGAGCCATGCCACGGACTCGGCGTCCAGGTGGTTGGTCGGTTCGTCGAGAAGGAGGAGGTCGGGCTCCTCGAGCAGGGTTCGGCAGAGGGCCACCCGACGCTTTTCTCCGCCGGAGAGGTGGGTGACGGCGGCGTCCGGCGGCGGAAGCCGGAGGGCCTCCATGGCAATCTCGACCTTTCGGTCCAGCTCCCACGCCCCTGCGGCCTCGATGCGGTCCTGCAGCCGGGACTGCTCCTTGAGAAGCGCTTCCATCTCCTCGTCGGTCGAGACGTCGCCGAAGGCCATGTTGACCTCTTCGAAGCGACCGAGGAGGTCGCGGGTGCTCTGAACCCCCAATTCGACATTGCCCCGTACGTCGAGGTCATCGTCGAGCTCCGGCTCCTGGGGAAGGTACCCGATTCGTGTACCCTTGGCGGCCCACGCCTCACCCTGGAAGTCCGTGTCGACTCCGGCCATGATGCGCAGGAGGGTGCTCTTGCCGGACCCGTTTGGCCCGACGACCCCGATCTTGGCTCCGGGATAGAAGGAGAGCCAGATACCCTTGAGGATCTCGTTCTTCGGGGGGACCACCTTCTGGAGGTCCTTCATGACGTAGATGAACTGGGGGCCGGCCATGGTTCGAATCGAACTCCTGAAGTGGGACCTGGACGCTTTGCGCTGTGGATACCGTCGAAGATAATGGCTCGAGGCGGATCGTGAAGCTCCGGGCGAAGGGTGCGGACTCAGCGCGCCGCGGTGCCCCGACGGAGAAGGGATCGGGCGAGCAGCCCCGCGACGAGGATTCCGGTGCCGGTGGCCCATACGAGCACGGGTACCTGAAACGCGAGGAGGAGGCAGCCGAGGAGCCCGGTGGCGGGGATCCAGCGCGGGTAGCGGCGCTGCTCCGGGGGGAGTCGAAGTGCGGCCAGGTTCGTGATCCCGTAGTAGATCAGGACCGTGAAGGCCGAGAAGGTCCAGGTGAGACTCACGTCGCCGGCGAGGACGAGGAGGAAGATGACGCTGCCCACCGTGAGCGTCGCGACCCGGGGAGTCCCGGAGTCGGAGTGGACCCTGGCGAGCCCCGGGGGCAGATCGCTGCGCCTGCCCATCGCGAGGGCGACGCGCGAGAGCCCCAGGATCAGGTTCAGGAGGACACCGAGCATGGCGGTGACCGCGGCGACTCCCACGAAGAAGGCGAGCCCGGGGGCTTCGAGCAGGGCCGCGGCGGCCTGGAGGGGTGCGGCGGTCTCGCGGGTGAGCTCGGCGAAGTCTGAGGCGCCCAGGGTACCGAGTGCGACCACGGCAACGGCCGTGTAGAGGAGTGCCACCACCCCAAGGGTGATCCAGATCGCCCGGGGGATCGTGGACTCCGGGTCGCGGACCTCCTCGCCCAGGGTGGCGATTCGTCCATAGCCGGTATAGGCGACGAAGAGGAGCGCCGTGGCGTGCAGGAGCGCGCCGGGGCTCGATCCGAATGGGTCGAAGGGCTCGGACCCTCCGCCGGCCCCCTCCGCCAGCGACCTCAGGGCTTCGGGGAGACCCATGACGAGAAACCAGGCCAGAACCGCGAGCGTGATCCCCACGATCAGAATGTTGGCTCGGTTCGTCCTCCGAATCCCCCCGAGGAGAAGCACCGTCAGGAGGAGGACGGCCCCGGCCGCCAGGGCGACGCGCAGGGTGCGCGAGGCCTCGAAGCCACCCACCAGGAGTAGGTAGCCCGCGAGCCCGAGCGCGGCGGTCGCCGCCGACGCCCCTTTGGCCAGCAGGAACATCCAGCCGGCCGAAAAGCCCAGAACCGGATTGAGCACGCGGTACCCGTATTCATAGGTGCCCCCGCTGACCGGATGCGCCGCCGCGAGCTGCGCCGAGGAGAGACCGTTGCAGAGGGCAAGAAGCGCAGCCAGGGGGAGCGCGAGGAGGATGCCGTCGCCCACGACGCCCGCCGCGATCCCGAGCGAGACGAAAAGGCCCGTCCCCACGATCGACCCCAGGCCCATGAACACGGCTCCGGGAAGGCCGACGCCTCGGATGAGTACCGAGGGGGCGGCCCCGCCGGACGACCGCCCCGCGCTGCTCAAGGCTTCAGGTCAGCACGGTTCAGGATGCGGGCGCCCCGGTCGGCGAGCCCGGCGTGCAGCTCCTCGTCACCCGAGGGGTCGACGGAGCGCGTCAGGTCCCAGACGAGGGTGACCGCGAATCCCTCGTCGAGTGCGTCCTCGACGGTCCATCGAACGCAGTAGTCGCGCGCGAGCCCGCAGACCACCAGGTGCCCGACCCCCCGTTCCCTCAGGAGCCCGGCCAGTCCCGTGGCCGGGCGGGAGCCATCGGGCCCCCAGTTGTTGCGAAATCCGGAATAGGAGTCGACCTCGGGGTCGAGACCCTTCCGGATGATCGCCGAGACGCGCTGCCAGGGGAGTTCCGGGTGAAGCTCCGCCCCGGGGGTGTCCTGCACGCAGTGATCCGGCCAGAGGACCTGTGGGTGTCCGTGCAGGGTGATCTCGCCGAAGGGCTCGCCCCCGTCGTGGTTCGAGGCGAAGGATCGATGGTTCGGCGGGTGCCAGTCCTGGGTCGCCACCTGAACCGGAAAATCCCCGGATACCATCAGGCTGCGGACCCCCCCGAGGATCCGGTCCCCCTCATCGACGGCGAGGCTGCCCCCGGGAAGGAAGTCCGGCTGGATGTCGACGAGGATCAGCGCCGAGTCCGCGGGTGGGGCATCGGCCTGCGATTCGTCTCGAGGGCGGGTTGGGTCGGGAGACGGCTCAGCGTTGGTAGACATACCTCTGGCTACCGCTGGGGGCACCTCTCCGTTCCGCTACCGACTGCGCCGGCCGGCCTGCGGCGCCGGCTGCTTGCGGGTGAGCACCCAGGCGAGCATCACGAGCCCCAGGAGCCCCATGAGCCCCGAGAAGATCTGGGAGAGGGTGAGGTCCATCCAGACGGTCCGCTCCTCACGCACGTACATCAGAAAGAAGCGGATGACCCCGTACCCGGCCACGAAGGACCAGGTGAGCGTTCCCGGAGGCGGCTTGACCCGCTCGCGGACCAGGAGGAGGACGCCGGCCATGCCGAAATTCTTGAGAGACTGGTAGAGCTGGGTCGGATGCCGGCAGCCCTCGGGCGGCTGCGCCATGTACTCGCTCTGGGAGTAATCCACGCAGAAGACCCCGTCGTAGAGCGTCCCGTACATCTCCGCGTTGATAAAATTCGCGATCCGACCGAGTCCCAGCGCAACGAGCACCGGAACCGCGATCCGGTCGGTCAGGCTGTAGACGGGAATCTGGTGCCTTCGCGAGAACCAGAAGGTCACGAGCAGGATCCCGGCGAGCCCTCCATGGAAGGCGAGCCCCCCCCGCCAGACCGCGATCCACGCCGCCGGATCGAAGCCGTACCGATCGAATTCGAAGACGAAGACATGAAAGAACCGGGCTCCGATGAGCGCCCCTGCGATCGCCAGGAGCACGAAGCTCTCGGCGCCCTCCTCGGTGAGGTTCTCGATCCGGTTCTGGAGCGAGGCCTTTCGAAGGGACAGGTAGACGATCACCATCCCCAGGATGTAGGGGATGGAATACCAGCGGATCCCGAACCCATCCGTGAACCGGATGAGGAACGGGTCGATATTGTGGATGATGGGATCCAAAGGTCAGCGCTTCTCGGCCTGCGGGTCGTGGAGTTTTTCGAGTTCGGCGAAAAACGCCTGGGATACGGTCTCGAAGGCTCCCATTTCACGCAACTCCGAAGGGGTGTATGGGAGGATCGCCCGGATCGCCCGGCGCAGCGCCTGGTCTCCGGAGTAGCCGCAGGCCTTTCCGACACTCGATACGGAATGCCCCGGGTCGTCGAGAAGGGCCGAGGCGAAGAGGATCCGCATCCAGAGGAGGAGTCGGCGGGGAGTCGGCAACTGCGAGCGCTGGCACCAGCGCAGCAGGGTCGAGGGAGAAAAGCCGAGCGTCTCTGCCAGCTCCCTCGGGTGCTCGCCCCGCATGACGGTCTCGACGGCCGCGTCCAGGATGGTGCGGGCACGGCCCGTGAGACGGTAGCTCTGTTCCGACGCCAACAGACGGCGGAGAGGCTGGGCCCGCGTTTCTCGCAGTCGACGCCGAAGGGCGACCTCGCTCGCGTCGTCGTCGGTCTGTACGATCTCGGAAATCCCCCACTCCCCCAGCTTCCAGAAGACCTGGTGGTGGGTGGGAGGGCTCTCCATGGCGGCGAGAACCGTGCTCGACGGAAACGAGTTCAGAATCTCCTGCAACTCCCGCGCAGGGGTGACCTTGGAGCGGGTTCCGTAGAACGGATCCACCAGGACGAGCGCGGCGGGTGGAGCCGACTCCATGGTGGTGCGCAGGTGCGACCAGTCCTTGACGCGCTCCATCGAGAACCGGTCCGACGAGGCGTCGCGGATGCGGCGGGCGAACGTTCGGTTGGCGTGAAGGAAGAAGAGGGGACGACTCTGTTCTTGCATGGGTCAACCAAGCCTTTTCAGGGAGCGGGCGATGGAGCCGGCACACATGTGGATCAGCCGGGCTCGCTCAGGAGCTGGATCAGCCGTTCGGCCAGAGCGGACTGCCGCCCGTCCACGTCGATGTTGGGTTCAGGGCGAGTATGACGGTCTTGATCGGATTTGTCGAGTAGCACGCCCGCGAGAAACTCGATCTGGCCGCCGGGGCTCTGGCGCGCGAGGCGTCGGGCGTGGCCTGCGGCCGCCTCCGCCGCTTCGGAGTTGCCGAGCTGGAGCGCTGCCCGAGCGACGTCGAGCCACGCCTCGGCGACACCGGGGCCCCCGGAAAGCTGCGAGAGCCGGTTCCGGGCCTCTTCGAACCGCTCGATGTCGGGTGTGGCCGCCGCGGCGCGGGCCATGCCACCGAGGATGGACGGGAGTTCCGCACGAGGCGCTCGTTCGCTGATCGCTGCAAACGCGTCGAGAGCAAGGGCGAAATAGCGATTGCGGAGCCAGAAGAAGGCGAGGTCCCGGGCCAGGGGCGGGAGTTCCGGATGCCCGGCTCCGAGCAGCTCGATGGCTTGCCCCGCGAAGTCCGGTGCCTCGTCCGTGTTTCCGGCGGCCCCCTCGAGGGTGAACAGGGAGTGGAGCGCCCGTGCCTTCGCTTCCACCTGGCCCAGCCGGGTGGCTCGCCGAAATCCCTTCAGGAAGCTTTCGCGCGCCGCGGGGATCGACCCTCGATCGAGCATCATGGATCCGTGCGCTAGGTAGGCCTCGATGTAGGGCGGCCAGTCGGCCTTCCGACGGGCGAGCCCGATGGTCCGGAAATACCACGCTTCCGCGACGGCCGGAAGCATTCGATCCCGGGCCGCTTCGGCGACGCCCAGGGCGAAGTGGGGATTCGTCGGATCTGCGGCGGCGGCGACCCGCAGAAACTCGAACTCGGTGTCCGGCGCCGGGTGGGATCGTGCCCAGGTGGAAATGCGGCGTGCGGCCTGGCCGATCCGGCTCTCCTCCATCACTTCGGGCTCGGTGAGCATACTGACCGTGACGTCGAGAGGCTCGCGAAGTTCGAGGTTGGCTCCTTCCAGTACGGACTCGATCTCGCCGGCCCTCCGCTTCGAGGTGCCGGTGCCGAAGAGTCCGGCGCGATCCTCTGGATCCGTCTGGCCCCAGAGAAGGATGGAACGGTAGGTCTTCCAGAGGAGGCCCCCGAGCGGGGAGGCGAGTTCCCCCACGATCGTCAGTCCCTCGGGGCCGGGCCCGTCGGGATCACGCAGGAGTGGGGGGGTGGGAGCCCAGCGGCGCTTGTCGTCGTCGGTCTGGCTCGAACTCGCCCGGGTACGTGGCATATCCCCTCCTTAATCGGGGAACATCAGTGACGGATCAATGATCGTGATGACCGATTCTAGCCTGCGACCCGCCATTTCGTCCAGCCTGACGGGGGCCGTGACTTTTCCGACTCCCCGGAGTGTGTTACCTCTTCCCGCACCTTATTCAAGGGTCCAGCTGGCCAGAGTCGTGAAGTTCGAGCAAATCATTCCGGGAGGTGGCGGGTGAGTCAGGGACGTCCGGGGGAGGCAATCGAGGATCGGGGGATCATCACGAGGGGAGCGGACTGGGCGCTCAACTTCGTGGAGCGAACGGGGAACCGACTGCCCGACCCGATCACCCTGTTCGTGATCTTCATGGGGATGGTGCTCCTGGCCTCGTGGATCGCGACCTGGCTCGACCTGAGTGCGGTTCACCCGGGAACTTCGGAAGAGATCACCGCGGTGAACCTCCTGACCGCCGAGAGCATCCGGCGTATCCTGGTCGAGATGCCCCGAACCTTCACCGACTTCCCACCGCTGGGACTCGTGCTGGTGGTCATGATCGGGATCGGGGTGGCCGAGCGCACCGGACTCATCGAGACCGCTCTCAAGGCATTCGTGAGCAGTGTTCCCAACTGGCTGGTCACCACCGCCCTCGTGCTCGGTGGGCTCCTGTCCTCGTTGGCGGTCGATGCGGGGTATGTGGTCCTTATCCCGTTGGGAGCCGTCATTTTTCATGGCATGGGCCGGCACCCGATCGCGGGGCTCGCCGCGGCGTTCGCCGGCGTTTCGGGCGGATTCAGCTCGAACTTGATTCTGACCGCCCTCGATCCGCTCCTGGCGGGCTTCACCGAACCGGCGGCCCAGGTGGTCGATCCGACCTACACCGTGGCTGCGACGGCAAACTGGTACATCATGGCGGCGCTGGTGCCGGTCTTCACCATCGGGGGCACCCTGGTGACCGAGAAGATCCTCGAGCCCCGGCTGGGCGAGTATACGGGGGGGCTCGAGGTCGAGGAGCAGAAGGCGTTGACGGTCGTGGAGCGCCGGGGGCTGTGGGCGGCGGGGCTCGCGGTGCTTGCTACGCTGGCGGTGATTGGATGGATGGCGATCCCCACCGACGGGGTCCTGCGCGGCGAGGCGGGTGAGATCGACCCGCTGCTCTCCTCGATCGTGGCCCTGATGCTCTTCGTCTTCTTCCTGCCGGGACTCGTCTACGGGATGGTGACGGGGAAGATCAAGAGTGACAAGGAGGTGGCGTCGATGACCTCCGAGACGATGGCCTCGATGGGGGCGTACATCGTCCTTGCCTTCGTGGCCGCGCACTTCATCGCGTTCTTCAATTGGTCGAACCTGGGGCTGATCCTCGCGATCTCCGGGGCCGACGGTCTGCGTGCGGTCGGCTTCACCGGGCTGCCCCTGATCACCGCCTTCATCCTGGTGTCCGGCTTCATCAACCTTTTCATCGGAAGCGCATCGGCGAAATGGGCGATCATGGCTCCGGTCTTCGTGCCAATGCTCATGTTCCTGGGATATTCTCCGGAGCTGACCCAGGCGGCGTACCGGATCGGGGATTCCTTCACGAACATTCTGACCCCCCTGCTTCCGTACTATCCACTGGTCATCATCTTCGCGCAGAAGTACGAGAAGGACATCGGGCTGGGGACTCTCATATCGGCCATGCTGCCCTACTCGGTCGTCTTCGCATTCACCGCCGTGCCGATGCTCCTGATCTGGGTCTGGTTCGGGATCCCGCTGGGGCCGGATGCACCACTGGAGTACGTGCCATGATTCGATCCATCCGTTCCCTCGCCCCTTCCGGCTCCCCGGGCCTCCTCGCAGGTGTGGTCTTCGCCCTGCTTCTCCCGTTGCTGACGCCGCCGGCGGTGGGCGCCCAGGACGAGGCCACCCGGAGTGCGGCTCCCCCCGCTCTCGATCTCATCCTTCGGGGTGGACAGATCCTCGATGGGACGGGCAACCCGTGGTTTCACGGGGACGTGGGCATCCGTGACGGACGGATCGCGGTGGTGGGTGATCTGTCCGGTGTGACCGCGACGAACGACGTCGACGTGTCCGGGCACATGGTGGCTCCCGGATTCATCGACATCCACTCGCACGGGGACGGGCGACTGATGCATGAGGACCCCCGATTCCGCGCGGCTCCTTCCCTGGTGGCCCAGGGGATCACGACGGTGGTGATCAACCAGGACGGCCGCTCGCCCTGGCCGATCCGGGATCAGGTCTCCACCCTGGTCGAACGGGGGCACGGGCCGAATGTGATCGTGCTCGTGGGTCATGGTCAGGTGAGGCGGCTGGCGATGGAGGACGGTGTCGATCGTCCGGCGACACCCGACGAGATCGAACGGATCGGGGAACTGGTGCGCGAGGGGATGGCCGATGGCGCGTGGGGTATCTCCTCGGCGCTCGAGTACAATCCGGGCCGCTGGGCCGAGACCGACGAGGTGGTGGCGGCGGTCGGAGCAGTCGCCGATGGCGGAGGGGTCTACGTGGCCCATCAGCGCAGCGAGGGCTCCGATCCGATGTGGTACTGGCCGAGTCAGGACGAGCCCGGCCCCCCGACCCTGATCGACGCGGTGCTGGAGACGATCGAGATCGCCGAGCGGACCGGAGTGCCCTCGGTCGCCTCCCACCTCAAGGCCAAGGGGTCGCACTACTGGGGCACCAGCCACACGGTGATCCAGCTCATCGAGGCCGCCCGGGACCGCGGTGTTCCCATCTACGGGGACCACTACCCGTACGAGACCACGGGGAGCGACGGGAACACGGTGCTGATCCCGGGCTGGGCGTTCGCGCGCGGACGGGACCTGCTCGGCGACGACGACGCGAGCAACGCCGACGCCATCGAGGCCGTTCTGGCGGTCGAAGAGGAGGCCGCGGCGCTGAGGGGGGATGTGGCCCACGAGATCCGGCGGCGGGGCGGACCCGACCGACTGCTGATCCTGAGCCACCCCGACGATTCGCTCGACGGGCGTTCCGTCGAGGAGCTGGCCCGGGAGTGGAATCTCGACCCGGTCGATGTCGCCTTCCGCCTCCAGTCCGAAGGGGATCGGAGTCGACGAGGAGGGGCGCACCTGCGTGGGTTCTCGCTGCACGAGATGGACTTCGAAGCCTACGCGAGTCGCGACTGGATGCTGACGGCATCCGACGGGGGGATTGCGGTTCCCGAAGACGGGTTCGTGCACGTCCGGTTCTACGGGACCTTCCCTCGCAAGATCGGGCACTACGCCCGGGATCGCGGGGTGCTCTCGGTGCCACACGCCGTGCGCTCCGCGACCTCGCTGCCGGCGCAGGTCCTCGGTCTGAAGGACCGGGGCCAGGTCAGGGAGGGCTTCGTGGCCGATCTCGTTGTCTTCCACCCCGAGGACCTCGAGGACCGGACGACCTTCTTCGACCCTCACCAGTTCCCCGCAGGTCTTCCGCACGTCCTGGTCGAGGGGACCTTCGTGGTACGGGACGGGGAGCTTACCGGCGCGCTTCCCGGACGTGTGCTCACTCCTGCCCAGGACCGGGGACTTCCGAGGCTGCCCTGACCGTCCCGGCCTCGTCCGTCTTGCCTCGTCAGGTCCGCACGTCCTACTATGTTCGCATTCCCGTACCCCAACAATCTGCAGGAGACCGACCCATGACCTTCGACGCTTCCCTCGTCGGGGGCCTCCGCCGGAGCCTTTTCGCCGGGTTGACCCTGGCGTTGCTGCTACCCTTCGGACTCGAGGCCCAGAGCGCCGCCCTTCAGACTGAGGGCTATCTCGAACCCTCTCCCGAGATCCTGGCCCTCGTCGACGCTCCGCGCCACGAGAACGTCCTGCTCACGAACCTGAGTCCGGACGGGCGTTACTTTCTGGACTCCGAGAGCGAAGGGCTTCCCCCTCTCGAACTCTTCGCCCGCACGTACTACCGACTGGGTGGGGTCGAGATCGATCCGGTCGCGAACCGGTCGCGAAACCTCACCACACGAGGCTCGGCGGGATTCCGACTGATGGACGCCGAGACGGGCGAGGCCCGGGATATCCGGGTTCCCGACGGACACTCGGTCACCGGTGCTTCCTGGTCCCCCGACGGGAGCCGGGTGGCCTTCCTGGCCCACTCCGATACCGAGACGCACCTGTACGTGGCCGACGTGGCGACCGGTGAGTCCCGCCAGCTCTCGACGAGTCCGCTCCTGGCGACCCGGGTCACCTCTGCCCAGTGGAGCGGGGATGGACAGAACCTGTTCGCGGTCGGACTCCCCGCGGACCGCGATATCGAGCCGATGCGCCCGGCGGTGCCTCGGACGCCGTTGATCCGGATCACCTCCGAAGAGGAGAACACCCTTCGCACATATGCTTCACTGCTGAGGGATCCGCACGAGGAAGACCTCCTCGAGTACTACACGACCGGACAGCTGATGCGCTTTCCCGCAGATGGCGGGGATCCGGTGGCCGTCGGTGCGCCCTCGATGATCGAGTCCGTCGATGTGTCGCCGGACGGAATGAACGTTCGGGTGCGGACCACCGAGCGCCCCTTCTCGTACATCGTGCCCGCTTCGCTCTTCGGCGATCTCGACGAGATCTGGGACCTCTCCGGCGAGGTGCTGCTGGAGGTCGAGCGCCGGGAGCTTCGTGACGGGTCGCAGAACGGGAACGAAGACGACGACGAAGAGGAGCCGCGCCGCTCGATCAGCTGGCACCCCGGTGGAGAGGGGATCACCTTCCTGCAGCGGGATCCCGAGCGCTCCGACGACGATGATACCGGAGACGAGGACGCCCGCAACGACGGGCCCCGGATGGACCGGGTCCTGCACTGGCTGCCCCCGTACGACGAGGGCACCGAGGTCGAGCTGTTCGCAAGCGAGCGGGAGATCCGCAGCGCCCGGTTCTCGCCCGACGCCGACTGGCTCTTCGTGACCGAGCGCCGGCAGGGCACCGAGACGCTCTATGCGGTCGAGCTGGCGGACACCGAGACGCGACACGAGATCTACCGGTGGGAGCTCGACGAGTTCTTCGAGAACCCCGGGAGCCTGATGGGGACCTCGAATGATCTCGGCGTCTCGGTGGTCCGGCTCTCGTCCGATGGGGCGCACGTCTACCTCTCCGGGACGCAGTACTTCGAGAACCCCGACGAGGATGCTCCCCGGCCCTTCGTCGACCGGGTCGTGATCCGCAGCGGAGAGTCGGAGCGGGTGTTCGAGTCCGACGCCGAGGTGTTCGAGCGGATCACCGGAGTCCTCGATGACGACATGAACCGACTGGTCCTGGCCCGCGAAGCTCCGACGATGATTCCGGACTCCTGGCTCCTCGACCGGAGCAGTGGGGATCTGCGCCAGCTTACCCGGAACGTGGATCACCACGAGCCCGTGACGAACGCGATCCGGGAGCGGATCATGGTGACGCGGGTCGACGGGGTCTCGTTCAAGGTGGATGTGACCCTTCCGGCCGATTACCAGGAGGGCACCCGCCTGCCGGCGATCTTCTGGCACTACCCGCGCGAGTATTCCGATGTGGAGTCCTACGAGAACACCCTGAGGACCTACAACAAGAACAGCTTCCCCTCGGTGGGGGCGCGCAGCATGGAGATCCTCACCGTGGCGGGCTACGCGGTGATCCAGCCGGACCATCCCACGATCGGACCGTCGAACCGGATCAACGACAACTACCTGATCGATCTGCGTGCGAACCACCTGGCGACGATCGACGCGCTGGACGCCCGGGGATGGGTGGACCGTCAGCGTCTGGCGCTGGGGGGACACTCGTACGGCGGGTTCGGGACGATCAACGCGATGGTCCACACCCCGTACTTCCGGGCCGGGATCGCCGGAGCCCCGAACTCGAACCGGCTCCTCACCCCGCTGGGCTTCCAGACGGAGCGTCGGAACCTGTGGGATGCGCGCGAGACCTACAAGAACCTCTCTCCCTTCCTCTGGGCCGACCAGCTCAACGGCGCCCTTCTGATCTACCACGGTGAAGACGACCAGAACACCGGAACCTTCCCCGACAACTCCTGGCGCCTGATCCACGCGCTCAACGGGTTGGGGAAGACCGCCGCGCTCTACATGTACCCGTACGAAGGGCATGGACAGGCGACGCGCGAGACGCTCCTGGACATGTGGACCCGCTGGGTGGCTTGGCTCGACCACTACGTGAAGGATGCCGACGTCAACCAGCCGGTCGCGCCGATCACCAGTGTGGTCGACGACTCGGATGCCGAGAGCGAGTTTCGCCGGTAGGCAGGTTGGTCGGCCTCGATGAGAAGGCCGGGCATTCGATCGCGACGGGGCGGGTCCGCTGCTGGACCCGCCCCGTTTCGTTTTTCGCTCAGGGGAGGGCGGTCACCCGGAAGATCGGGAAGGGCCCTTCGGTCGCGAGGGATTCGAAGCGATCGTAGCGCAGGAGGCTGTGCATGGACTCCGGCTCGAGCGCGGTCGCCACCATCAGCCCCCGCAGCTGCGCGGTGCGCACCAGCACATCGCCCTGCACCGTCCGGTAGCTTCCCTCCTGGGCCCGGGTTTCGGGAATCTCGACCATGCCCTCCAGGTCGTGGGGGATGAACCCGAGAATGGTCAACTGCTCCACCGTGAGGTTCATGTCGGGATCGAGGGCCTCCATCTCCACCTGGTGCGCTTCGAGCAGGGCGATCACCTCCTCCTGACCGGCCGGAATCAGGTACGCCGGCGGAAGCGGGATCACCCGGTCGGCGACGATCTCGGGCATCCACCCCTCGATCCGGGCCGTCACCGTGTCGCCGACGACCCACTCACCGTCATCGTCGCGCCGGACCGATTCGACGGGGATCTCGAGGGGGCCGTCCCCGGCCTCCCGCCGCATGGTGAGAATGAAGTCCTCGACCTCGCCCTGCCGGATCCGCTCGCGCGCGCCGCGCACCGTATTCAGAATCTCGGTTCGGTTTTCGGCCGAGAACCGCAGGAGCGACTCGAGGGTGAGTCGCTGCGCTTCGGCTCTCCGCTCCATGTCTTCGGCCAGCGGCTCGGAGCGCTTCCCCTCGAAGATGAACGACAGGGTGTTGAGGATGGCGAGCCCCTGACGCCCGTCGTTCACATTGGTCGTCGACCAGCGGAGGGACTCGGGGCTCCCTACGATGTAGTTGTGCGCGGTGAAGCCCTCTCCTTCCAGAGCCTCGGTGGCGAAGGCCAGGAAGCCGTCATGCGCGAGGGCGCGGATGTCGTCGGGGACGTTCAGGTTCGTGGGAAGGCCGATCTGCATGTCGAAGAGCCGGAGCCACCCTTCGTCGAGCCAGGCCCCGCTCCAGGGGTTGTACTCGTGGATGTCGACCGCCACCTCGGGCTCCCACCGGTGGAAGAGCTCACGGAGGGCCCGGGCTTCGGGGCCGTCGAGGATCAGGTGGCTTCGGTTCAGGTCGACGCCTTCGGCGTTCTGGCGCTGGTGGATCTCGCCACCGTCCGGATTCACCTGTGGAACGAGGATGAGATCCACCTGTCGGAGAAGCTCGTCGTGGTCCCCGCGGGCCAGCTCGAGCGCCAGCTCCAGCGCGCCCTCCTTCCCGGCCGGCTCGTTTCCGTGCTGCTGGGCGTAGGCGAGCACGAGGACCTTGTCCTCACGGCTCGCTCCGAACTCCCCGAGGCCGATCTTGAGATAGGGAATCGTACGACCTTCGACCGAGGTCCCCAGCGTGTCCACCCTCACCCGGGGGCTCGCCGCGAGGGCCTCCACGAACTCGATCAACGGTTCGTGAAGCGTGAGCTCGGAATGGTCCACCCTGGCCAGCGGGGTCTCGGTGGGGAGGGCGGCGAGCGCCTCTTCACTGATCGGGTCGGGCTCCGGCAGCGGGTCCCCGCAACCGGCGAGCAGGAGCAGGGGGACCAGCAGGCAGAGCATGACGTCCCGTACGGGGCGCGTGGCCGACGTACCGGAATGGAAGCGGGGGAAGGGATGGATGGGCATCGACGAACTCCCGATTATGAGAAGGGTCAGTGTGCTGAGATCCGGATCAACCGAGCTCAGCCTGCAGGCTCCGGATCTGCTTTGCAAGCTCGCGCTGGCGCTCCAGAAGTCGACTGCGGATATCGTTGCGGCCCTTCAGTACGAGAAAGCGGCGGAGGTCTCCGGCCGCGTCTCCCCAGCGCTCCCGGATCCGCAGGGTGAGCAGGCCGAGCAGGGGGAGGATCACGAGGGAGCCCACGGCGAATCGCCATCCCCACACGTAGAAGATCAGGGCCGCGAGCAGGAGCACCCACAGCCCGAGCGTCACGATTCCCCCCAGAACCTTGTAGGTCGCCCTGCGGTCGTCCGGCAGGTCGAATCGGGGCTCGGCCCAGCCCACGATCCTCCAGGGGAGCAGGAAGATGAGCGTCCCGATCAGCGCGAGGGGGGCGGCGACCCCGAAAAACCCAAGGTTCATGAGGGTCCAGCGCCAGGCGACCGATGCCCGGGGTCGGGTATGCAGATCCTGCGGGTCGAGTGCCAGGCCGTCGAGGATGCGCGCATGGCTCTCGAGCTCCTCGGCGAGGTCGGAGACGCCCGACGCATCCCGCTTGCGGGCCTCGTCGAGGGCCACCGCCGTGCGCCGCATGCGGGCGAGCCATCGGACGGGGTTCTGGGTGTGGCCGCGCCCGAACTCGGCGGTATGAACGGCCTCGGCCGTCTCGACGACCGGAAGGTCCTCCCACCGTTCCAGGTTGACGGTCACCCGGGAGAGCCCGGCGTGAATCCGCTCGGTGAGCTCCCGGACGGCGGCGGCCCCCTCGCCGAGGTCTTCGTCCGCCTGAACGTTCCGGGCGAGATCGGTCCATCGAACCGGCTTTCCGATCAGAAGAAGCGCTTCGGAGCGGAAGCGCTCCTTGCCGCCCCGGAAGGTGAGACCCACGGGAAGGATCGGGAAGGGCTCGTCCATCAGCCTCATGGAGCCCAGCGCGATCCGCGCAGACCCCGTTTTCAGGGGCGCGAGGGAGGGCCCTGAATGCGAAAGTCCCTCCGGAAAGATTCCCACCGCCGAGCCCTCGACCAGAGCGTTCCACACCGCCTCGAAGGTGGCGCGGTTCCGGCCCATGAGCTCCGGGGCGTCCTCGCGGCGATAGATCGGAAGTGCGCCCAGTCCCCGCACGGCCCAGCCGATGCTTCGCTTCTCGAAGAGTGGCGCCTTGGCGAGGAAGCGCACGGGGCGATCCGCCGCCGCCGAGACGAGCGCGGCATCGAGAAGGGAGTTCGGGTGATTCGCCACGATCAGGACGGGTCCCCGGGGGGGCACCGGACTCCCCGCAACGGTCACCTGATAATAGGTCCTCGCCGCAAAGGAGATGAACCGGTGCAGATTGCGATGCCAGCGGCCCGTACTTCCATCGGGGGCGACCACCGGAAACCCGTTCTCGGACCGGGATCTCCCCCCCGGCCCGGGGGCCGAGGGGGATCCGGAGGGTGGGGACATCGGGTTAGTGGTCCTCCTCGGCGATCGCGCTCCCGGCGTGCAGGTTTCCGTGGTGCAGGAGCGCGTTGAAGACCAGCGCGTAGGAGCCCAGGGTCCCGCTCCTCCAGAACGGGTTGAAGGAGAAGAGGATGACGTGCCCCTCGCCGATGCGCGCATCGATGAGCGCGGGGGTGCCCGTGAGCTCCCGCGGAGCCACGAGGCCCCCCGAGATCAGAAGCTCCGTCGGCTCGGAATGATACCGGAAGACGGTTCGCACGTCGTTCGACGACCCACCGCCACCCCATCCGGCTCCAGCACCTCCGGTCGACTCCTCCTCCTGACGGGCCTCCCAGGCCTCGATGCTCTCCCGACCCCAGTCCCGACCGTGGCCCTGGACCACGTCGTCTTCGTCCACACCACCTCGGCTGGAGAGCCGCTGGGTGGTGCTTCCGTCGGGCTGGCTCGCGACCTGGGATCCGGGCCGGGAGCGGCCGTCGGTCAGCAGCGGGCTCTGGTTCTGATTGAAGTAGACTCCCAGGGACTCCCCGTATCCGTAGGCCAGGGGGCTGGAGTCGTCCGTGCGATCGGCCCGGAATACGCCTCCCGGTGCCCAGAGGTCGGAGCTGTTGCGCTCACCCACTCCGGCAGCGATTCCGAAGTGGATCGGCAGCGCGCTCGAGTTGGTCAGGGTGATCAGCGTTCCGCCCTCTTCGACGAAGCGCTGCAGGTTCATGATCCCGGTGAGCTCCAGGCCGCCCCGGATGTCGGAGGTCGATGCCTGCCGACCGATGTTCGGGGTGACCTCGGTGGCCTCCCACGGGATGGGATCGTCGCCCTGAACCCCGTGCAGGTGCTGCAGCGCATTGCCCGTCGAGGGACCAAAGAGCAGCACGTCCCAGCGGCTTCCCAGATCCGGCGTGTCGCGGATCTCGTGTACCGAGACATAGTCGTAGGGGATTCCGTATTCATCGAGCCCGATCCGGAGCCACCCTTCGTTCTGGGTCGTCAGCCAGGTGTGGACCACCGCGATGCGCGGGAGGGCGACCGCGTGCGTCGACACCGAGGGGAGGCTGGTCACGGCGTGGGCGGTGAATCCGTACTCCCGGCCGGCGTCGTCGAGAAGCTGCCCGAGGTCGCCCGGGTTTCCGTCGACCGGAACGATGAAGCTTCCCGGACCGAAGTCCTCGCCGGCGGCCTCGAAGCCCTGGCGGGCAGCCTGCATCGAGAGCTCGCCGTGGGCGAACCGGAAGGCCGCGAGGTTGTTGTCGGCGTTGTAGCGGATGACGAAGGCCGCGGTCGCGTCGCTGTCGGCTTCGACCACACCGCCCTCGGGCGCCACCCGGCCCTCCACCCGCTGCATGGGGGCGTCCAGAAGCTCCACGTCATCGACGCGGACCGTGGTGGCGTTGTAGAGTGGGCCGTAGGTCCACCCCACATCGTCGTACGGACGCGGGTCGTCGGGGCTGTAGTACTGGCGATCGAGGAGCATGTCGGCCCCCCGCGAGTAGGGCTGATCCATCCGGACCACGTAGCTGCCCGACGGGAAGGTGTCGTCGCCGATCGTCACCGAGGCCGTGGTGCGGTGCACCTCGATGCCGTGTCCCTGAAGATTCTGCAGGAGTCGAGCCTGCTGACCGGGTCGGGGGTCATCCCCGGGAAGGACGTATCCGGCGGGCCCTTCCATATGGGCCTTGGCCACCGCACGCTTGCTCTTCGTCCAGAAGTTGGTGAGGTATTCCTCGCGGTTGTTCGCGACCTCGTTCAGTGCGATCAGGAGCGCACTCTGCATGAGGTTCGTGTTGTTCCGGATCGACCAGACGACCTCGCGCAGGGGTGTATTGGGGCGGTGCCAGGCCCGGTCGACGTTGGTGCGCAGGACATAGTCCGCGGCGTTGCGCGCGGCCTGCGTCTCGTAGAAGCGGCCGATCGAGTTGTGAAGGTGCGCGACCCAGAACATGTAGTTCGGGGTCCACCCGTCATAGAAATCGTGCGTGTAGACCCCCGGTACCCCGAAGGCGGTCATCTCCCGGACTTCCTTGTGGGCCAGCCGGTTCCACTCCGAGATCGTCATGGGGTCGAGCCAGGCGTTGTACGGGCCCCGGCCCGTCGACGTGTAGAGATACGAGGCCGACTCGTGCAGATCGTGGACCACGATCGGGTGGTACTCCAGGTAGGTCCCGGTGATCGCCCTGGAGAGGTTGAGCGAGAGGGACATCCCGTCACGGTTGTTCGAGTGGTATACGTACTGGCCCCAATAGAGGGTACGGTTCGGGTTGATCCCGTCCGGATTGCGGCGGGGGGCCATGTGGACATCCACGACCTTGTTGCGACCATCGGGCTCCACGACCGGGGTGACCATCACGATCATGTTGTCGCGAATCGTCCGGATGAACTCCCCCTCGTCGACCGCCAGGCGGTAGACCAGCTCCATCAGCATCTCGGGAGATCCGGTCTCCGAGGAGTGGATCGCGCCGGTGGCCCAGTACATCGGCTTGACGGTCGAGATGATTTCGGAGGCCTCCTCCTCCGAGATGCCCCGCGGGTCCGCCAGACGGCCCATGAGTTCCTTGTGGGTTCCGAGCTCCTGGATCGTGCGCTCGTCGGAGACGAGCACCAGGAGGATCTCCCGACCCTCTTCCGAGGTCCCGATGGTCTCGACGGTGACCCGGGGCGAAACGTCTGCGACGGCCCGCATGTACCGGTGGACGTCCTCGGCGTAGGTGAGGCTGTCACGGGTGCCGCTGATGTATCCGATCACATCCAGAGGCGTGGGGACCAGGTCGGAGGCCGGCAGATGGTCCACGAGCGGGGTCAGGAAGAAGTCCTCGGTCGTGAACTCGTGGATCAGGTCGGTATACCGCTGGTCGACCGCCTGCTGAGCGGCGGTGACCGAGGGCAGCACGGCCAGGAGGGTCAGGAGCCCGAGGGCCGCTGAAAGCGCGGTGCCGATGCGGCGCGAGCCCGGAATCGATCCGGCGGCGCGGCCGGCCGGACCGAAGCGTGACGAGGGGGAAGCCATGAACCCACTCCTTGAAGCTGCGGGGACCGCCGGTCGTCCCGCCCCGGAGGTTCGGAGCGGGACGATCGGGGAACGATGATGTCAGGAATGGTTCAGATTGGGCGCTCAGCCCCGGGGTGTCAATGATCCGGGGGCCGTGCCGGGACTGCAGAGGGGCTCAGAGGGAGCCATCCTCCGATCCGACGAGCGTCTGGATGGGAGCGGGGAGCGTGAACTCATCGGGGGCGATCTCCCGGTATTCCACCGTTCTCACCTCCAGGATCTGCTCCTGGCCCGATGACCGCTGAATCATCCGGCCGGGCAGGAGTCGGCCGTCGAAGTCCCGGTAGTCCCGATAGATCGTGGTGGCGCGAATCTCTCCCATCGGCGAGGCCTGTGTCGTCTCCGAGGCGAGGAGCAGACCGGACTCCGTCGAATAGCAGTCCGTGGACTCCCGTCCCGACGCCCAGGTGAGGGCCACGACCCAGCAGGTTTCGCCCTCGTACTCCGACTGCTCCACGGTCTCGCGGCCCGGCACGACCGACGCATCGCGCAGGGCTGCGGCTAGGACCGCCTGCTCGCGGGTCTGCGCCAGCTCCGCCCCTTCCATGACCTGCGGCCCCATCAGGGGGTTGAGCGACCACCCCACCTCGCCGTTGTAGCCCTGCTGGATCTCGCCGATTCCCGGCAGGTCCATCCGCATGACCATCTGGTCGGGTGGCGACTGAAAGATCTCGAAGGTGCCCTGAAGTCCCATCGCGGGCATGCTGATCGTGCCGGTGGTGTGCGATCCGACCTCCGAGAAGGCCGCCTCTCCACCGATGAGTTCGACATAGCGATCGATGAGGTCGTCGGCGGACGGAAGGTCCTGGGCGTGGGTCGGGCCCGTGGCCAGAAGGGTGAACAGTAGGAACATCGGGATCGCTGCCGCACACCGGCGGATGCCGGCAGCGGGGGACGGCAGGGTCGTGGAATCGTTCATGATGTGCATTCTCCTGAAGGAAGTCTGGGTCCGACCGGCCTCTATGGATCGGTGCGGGTGCCCGGGTGGTCGGAACGAGCCGTGCCCTCGATCCATGCCAGTGCGGCCTGGAGCGCGGGGTCACGACCTTCAAGAAGCGCCTCGCGAGTGAGTGGAGCGCTGTGGTCCGGCAGGACGCCACGGCCCTCGAGTCGGGTACCGTCGGGGGCCGCGAAGTCGGCGATCGCGTGCATCAGGCGATCGCCATTCGGGAGCGAGACGATGAGCGCGGGAAGCGCCTGTCCCGGGGTGGGCTCGCCGAAGATGCGAGCCCGACCCAGTGCCTGCAGTCCACCCGCGAAGATCTCGGACGTGCTCACCGAGAGCCCGTCCACCAGGATCGCGACCGGACCCGCGAAGGGGGTGACCCGGGACCCGTCGGGACCCACGCGCTGAGGGTTCACGGCGAAGCGCAGCGTGCTCTCCCGCGTCGTGAGTTCCCCCAGGTGAACGGACTCGTCGAAGAGATGGCCGGCGATCCCCATGACGAGGCCTCCGACCCCGCCCGGGTTGCCGCGCAGATCGAAGATCAGTCCACTCGCCTGGCGGTGGGTGTCCACGGCCTCGGCGATGGCGGGCACGATCACCGGGAACCACGACGAGAGTCGGATCAGGCCTGCGTCCGGGCTCCCCGTGGAGAGTGGGATGGCTTCGGAGGTCACCTCGACGCGAATGGTGCCCAGGTTCCCGAAGGTCACCCGGGTCCCCCCCGGTTCGTCCCGGGACAGGTCAAAGAGGTGCTGCTGCCGGGCTCCATCGCGGAACTCGACCTCGACGTCGGTCCCCGAGGGGCCCCGAAGGCGGGCTTCGACGGCGGCGGGAACATAGAGCGGAAGGAGCCGGTCCCGGTCCTCCCGGGCGGCGAGCGCCTCCTGGATCTCGAGTGTGAGTTCCGAGACCGGCAGCTCTCCGACGCGCACCACCTCCCAGCCCTCGCCGACTCCCGCCTGCAAGGCGGGGCTGTCGGGCCGCAGCCGGCTCACGAGCACACGACCCTCCACCAGCCGAAGGGTGACCCCGGGGTCGGCGTCTCCCACGGCCTCGGGATCCCCGCCCGAGTCGAGGGCGTCGGCGGCGACACCGTCGAGGATGGCGAAGTGGGATTCCCCCAGCCGGTCGAGCATCGAGCGCAGCACACGGCGCAACTCGGGCATCGAGTTGGCCGACACGGCCTGCGGGCGCAGCTCGTCACGAACTCCGTCCCAGTCCAGACCGCCCAGTTCGGGGTCGAAGTGGGTCTCGGCGATGCGGGACCAGACGACGTCGAAGGTGGCAGCGGCCAGCTCTTCGGTCAGATCGGAAGCCGGCGGCGTGTCCTGGGCGACCACGGCGCCCGCGGGCAGAAGAACGGTTGCGATGACCAGCGCCGTCCACCGTGGGCTTGCCTGGCGAGGGCGGGTATGGGCACAACTGCGGCGAATGATCATGGGGTTCGACGGTCCGGTCGGCTCGAGGTTGGGTGGGGAGACCATGGCGCTGCAAACGGCCGCTCCTCCCCTCCTACGTTCGGCCGGGAGCATTCGTTCATCTTCGGCGTCGGGGTGACTGGCCCCGCGATCGGGCTTCGGGTAGGATAGGCGCATCCATACAGGATGTCCCAAGCCCAGATTCGCACCCCAGGGAGGCAGCGAACGTGCCCGACGATCGAAGCCCGGCTCTGAACACGACGGGCGGCCGAGCCCCCTCCGACGAGGAACTCGACGCCTACATTCGCACCCGATTGGCGCTGATCGGGATCGACCTCTCGGTCCTTCCCGAGGAGGATCCCGACGCTCCGGCCGACCAGGCCGGGGTGCACCGATCGATACGGAATTTCCTTCGCAACACCGTGCCCGCACTGTCCGCGTACGAGCTGGACCCGCAGGCGTGGCCTCCGGTCCTGTACCCGGCAGCCCTGCCACCGGTGGGAGAGGAGCGCGTCGGTGAGCGATGAGCCACAGGACCGTCGGGTCGACCGACGTTCCTTCCTGGCCCGGATGGGCGCACTGGGGGCTGCGGCCGCGCTGGGCACGCCCTTCGCAGCATCCGGGTCCGGCCACTTCGACCGCACGGGCCTTCGGGGGTCAAGCCCCGAGGGGGCCAGGGAGTTCTGGCAGGGGGTCCGGAGAACGCTCCCGGCCTCGGTGGACTCTCCCGCCGAACTGACGGCGTCCGAGGCCGCGGTCCTGATCCGGGAGGGCACGCTCGACCCGGTGGAGCTCGTCGAGGCCTGCCTGGACCGGATCGGGCGTTGGGACGATCGATACCTCGCCTTCAATACGGTGCTTGCCGAAGAGGCCCGCGCCTCGGCTCGAGCGCTGAACTCCGAGGGCGATGACGCCGGGCTTCTCCGCGGGATCCCGCTGGCGGTCAAGGACAACTACTACACCGAGGGTGTCCTGACGACCGCCAATTCACACATCTTCCGGGACTTCCGACCGGAGTGGGACGCCGAAGCCGTGCGCAGGCTCCGGTCGGCCGGGGGCATCGTGATCGGCAAGACCCAGATGGGACCCCTGGCGACCACACGCGCCCTGACCCCGGACGGCAAGATCACCACCGTGAACGCCTGGACCCCCGCGAATCCCTCGGTGAGCCCCGGGGGGTCCTCGAGTGGCTCGGCGACCGCGGTGGCCGCCCGCATGGCCTCGAGTTCGATCGGTACCCAGACCGGAGGCTCGATCACCGTCCCGGCGTTGGCGCAGGGCCTGACCGGGCTCAAGCCCACGATGGGCAGGGTGTCCCTGCGAGGGGTGATCCCGCTGACCTACTCACGCGATCATCCGGGGCCGATCGCCCGCGACGCGCGCGACGCTGCCCTCCTCCTGCAGGTCATGGCCGGCCCCGACCCCGCCGATCCCAGGACGCTGGGGCTCCCCCCGGTGCCGGATTACCTGACGGCGGCCACACCCCGCGGGGATCAGGAAGACGAGCCAATACGCTGGCCGACCCGTCTGGGCGTGCTCCCCGGGTGGGCCGATGGGGACGATCCCGCCGCCTCCGGCCGTCGCGCCTTCCTGCGGGAGATGGAGGCCGCTGGAGTCCGAATGGTCGAGGTCACCCCGTCGGAGCAATGGGACGAGCTGTCATCCTCTCTCATGAACGCGGTTCGGCTCCCGGAGCGGACCGAGCCCTTCCTCGAATACCTGCGAGAGGATGTGCGCCTCTTCGGGGTGAGCCTGAATTCGTGGATGCAGGGGCTCTTCCTTTCGGCCGACGAATACCTGAAGGGGCAGAGGGCCCGGCACGCGCTCCTGGCGAGCACCCTCGACGAGATCTTCGGCCACTGCGATGCCGTGGTTCAGACCGGCCATGTGCCCTTCGACATGATCGGCCTGCCCCTGCTGGCTCTGCCCACCGGCCACCGACCGACCGAAGACGGGCCGCGTCCCCACGGCATCCTGCTCGGGGCGCCGCCCTTCGGGGAAGAGCGGCTGCTTTCCATCGCTGCGGCATGGCAGACTCGGACCGAGCACCACCGGGTGCGTCCCCCGGTCCTCGATGAGCTGCGCGAGGCCCGTCTCCTGCCGCCCGCAGGTGCCTCCCGCGGTCGGCTCAGTGCCGAGGACGTGGCGGAGCGTTCACAATGACGTTCTGGGAGGCGGTGCTCCTGGGGATCATCCAGGGGATCTTCATGTTCTTCCCCGTCAGCTCCACCAGTCACCTCGTGCTGATGCAGCACTGGCTCATCGAACGGGGGTCCGAGATGCCTTCGCCGGAGTCGGCGGAGATGATCTTCTTCGACCTCATCGTCCACGTGGGAACGCTGGTGTCGATGGCGGTGGTCTTCAGGAAGCCCCTCAGGCATTTCCTGGGCTCCCTGTTCACGGGACTCGGATCCAGCTGGAAGAGGGAGGGCACCCCGGGCGACCGGGAGCGACTCACCCTGAAACTGGCGATCCTCGGGATCTTCGCCGTATTCATGACCGGACTCATCGGGTTTCCGCTCAAGGCCGTCTTCGAAGGAGTCTTCGCCCGTCCCCAGATGATCGCCGGCACCCTCGTGATCACGGGAATCCTCCTGTGGTGGACCGACGTTCTTCCCCGCCGCACTCGCGGTCTGCGTGAGATCGGGCCGGGGACGGCGGCCGTCGTGGGGATCGCGCAGGGGTTGGCTCTTCTCCCCGGCCTCAGCCGGAGCGGCACGACGATCGCGTTCGGCCTCTTCACCGGGATGAAACGGCGCTGGGCCGCCGAATTCTCCTTTTTCATCGCCTTTCCCACGATCCTCGGGGCGAGCCTTCTCCAGTTTTTCGAGCTGGTTCGACTCGATATCGCCGGCAACGTTCAGATCCTTCCCCTCCTGACCGGCTTCGTGGTCGCCGCGGTCGTGGGGATCGGTGCGCTCCACGTCGTGCTTCACCTGCTTTACCGGGCCCGCTTCCGATACTTCTCCTACTACGTCTGGGCGCTGGCGGCTCTCATCCTGGTCGGAACCCACCGGGGGTGGCTGGGCGGCGCCTTCCACTGACCGCCGGGATCACGGCTCGACTTCAGCGACATGAACGAGCGCATCTCCCCGGTTCACGTGCGGTTGACGGGTCAGGCCGATCACAAGGCCGGGAACCCGCGAGCGCACCCGCAGGATCCGGTCGCCAAAGGCGTCCTTGATCACCCCGAGACGCGCGCCCTTCTCCACCCGATCCCCGGGCTCCACGTCGAGGCGCACGAGACCGCTGCGTCCGGCCCGGATCCAGCTGCTGCGCTCCGATCGGAGGGGGGGAGGGGGGCTCGGGGCGCCCGACGAGGCTTTCCGCATTCCGAGGGCCTCCATGACGCGAAGCACCCCCTGGGTGCCCTGGTCGATCGCGGTCCGATTGAAGCGACCGGCCTCTCCCCCCTCGAAGACCAGGACATGGGCCCCGGCCGCGGTGGCCGCGGCTCGCAGGGAGCCATCGCGGCTTGCGGACTGAACGATGATCGGAGGGGCGAAGGCGAGGGCGAGACGGCGGGTCTCGGGGTCCGTGAAATCGCCCCGGAGCTGGGCCAGATTCGTGCGGTCGTCGGAGCCGGTGTGAAGATCGATTCCGGCCTCGCACCCATCCACGACTTCGCTCATGAGAAGATGGGCGAGCCGGGCGGCGAGCGACCCCCGCCTGGATCCGGGGAACGATCGGTTCAGGTCGCGACGGTCGGGAAGATATCGGGACTGCGTGATGAAGCCGAAGACGTTCACGATCGGCACGGCCAGCAGGGTCCCGTTGAGCCTTCGGGGCGGGGATTCCGCCAGCACCTGCCGGATGATCTCTACCCCGTTCAGCTCATCGCCGTGGATCGCGGCCGAAAGCCAGACCCTGGGACCCGGACCGGTACCGCGGATGACCTCGACCGGGATCGAGATCTCGGCGCCGGTGGCCAATCGTCCGGCGGGCAGCTGGATTCGACGGCGTTCTCCGAGGGGGACCTCGACCCCACCCACCACGAGGTCGGCCGGATCCTGATCGACGCCCCGGGTCATGCCCGAACCCGATCCTTCCGATTGCCGCGGGGCGCGCGGTTCTCGATGAACTCGATGATCTTCCCGGCGACATCGATCCCGGTCGCCTTCTCGATCCCCTCGAGGCCCGGCGAGGAATTCACCTCGATCACCACGGGCCCGCGCTCCGCCCTCAGCATGTCGACGCCCGCCACCGAGAGCCCGAGTGCCTTGGCGGCCTGAGCCGCGGTCTTCTTCTCGATCGCCGAGAGCTTCACCGGCTCGGCCCGTCCCCCCCGGTGGAGATTCGACCGAAACTCTCCCGGAGCCGCGTGCCGCACCATCGCGGCCACGACCTTCCCGTCGATCACCATCACGCGCAGATCGCTCCCCCCCGCCTCCTTGATGAACTCCTGGACCAGGATGTTCGCGTCCAACTGGCGGAAGGCGCCGATCACGGACTCGGCGGCCTTGCCGGTTTCGGCCAGAACCACGCCGAGCCCCTGCGTGCCCTCGAGTAGCTTGACGATCAGCGGGGTCCCCCCGACTCGGTTGATCAGGCCCTTGGCGTGCTTCGCGTCGTGGGCGAAGGTCGTGACCGGGAGCCCGACCTTGGCTCGAGACAGGATCTGGATCGATCGGAGCTTGTCACGGGCCCGGGTGATCGCCTGGGACTCATTCGCCGTGAACACCCCCATCATCTCGAACTGCCGCACGAGAGCCGTGCCGTAAAAGGTGTACGAGGCTCCGATTCGAGGGATCACCGCATCGAACTCGAGCTCCTCCTCGTTGGCGTTCCGGTCGGCGACGAGATCCTGGTAGAGGACCCGTGGCCGTGCCTCGTTGATCTCCATGTAGGCCCGCAGGTAGTTGATCACCCGGACCTCGTGGTCTCGCTCGCGGGCGGCTTCCACCAGGCGGTTGGTCGAATACAGGGAGGCCTTTCGGGAGAGAATTCCGATCTTCATGGGCTGGGCTCCGTTCGATCCGGCGTGTCCGGTCGAGGATTCTGGAGGTAGGAACGGCCGACATCCACGAGGAAGCGGCGGTGGAGAGCGGTGCGACCGATCAGCATGCGGAATCCCATCCGGTCGCGCCGGGTGAGGGTGAATTCGACAGGGAAGGTCGATTCTCCGATCTGGATCGGTGTCACGATCACGGGTCTGCGTTGGGATTCCCCCGACGAGGACCGCACATCTCGTTCATCGACGAGGGGGGCCGTGACGCGGATGGGATCGGCCCGTGAACGCTGGTGGGGGTACACGGTGAACTCGACGACATCCCGGTCGTCCCGGCGGGCGACACGGAGGTCGGTTGCGTGCAGCGACGAGGTCCGAGCGCCGGTGTCGACCTTCGCCTTGATCCCCTCGAGGCCCAGGTCGGGCAGGGCGACCCATTCCCTCCAGCCGACCAGGGGAAGAGGAGGGGAAGCAGAGGGTTTCTGGCTCATGATCGGTTCGGGTGCGTCCCGAAGGGCTGACGGTGGGGCTCGCGGGATCCGCGCCATGGGAACCCCGGAAATTCACGAACTCCGATACCCCGAAACTAACTCCCCCTCGGAGTTTCCAGGAGGGCGCTCTTGCCGCACGATGGGCAGAGGAGCCAGTGTCGCCGTCTCACGTAGGAAACCTGCGGGTTCGGTTCGATCCGCTCGACCAGGAGCGCCTGCTCGCAACGAGGGCAATCCGCTCCACCGGACCGCGCCCATTCCTCGCGGATTCGCACCACTTCCATGCGCGAAAAGACTCTGTGGCCCTCGGTCATCGATCCCTCCGACGTCGCGGGAGTCGGTCGCAGGCCGACCCGATGCGGTCCGGGCCTCGTGCGCTCGTCGTCCTGCTTGCGGTGAGGTGCGCTGCGGTTCTGTGTGCCCGGCACCTGGGCCGTCTCCTGGGATCCATAGTATGGGCTAAATCCTTTTGTGGCAATTAGATAGGAGGTCTTGCGGGTTCCCCGGGGACGAGGGTGCGATCGAACACGGGGCCTTCCTGGACGTCATCCGTTTCCCCTTCGGACCGCCCGAAAGCCAGTATTCAAGCGACATTCCGCCGGATTCGTCTCTTGACGGGCTCGTGGGTGGCCCTTACCCTTCGGACTCAACTTTCGGCGCGCTCCGTGGGAGTTGTCCAGAGGCCGGAAGCACCATGGTGCGGCCCGGGACTTCCACCCTTCGGTCCGTGTCCAGATGAGGGTCGGCCGAACCCGAACGATTTCGGGGCTGCCCAGATCCATCACCATCACCCAAGAGGAGTGATCCTGATGAACAAGTCCGAACTCGTGGATGCCCTGGCGAATGAAACGGGAATGACGAAGGCCGACTCCGGTCGGACCATCGACGCCCTGTTCGCCACCGACTCCGGGATTATCGCCAAGGCCCTCAAGAAGGGGAACCGGGTGCAGATCACCGGATTCGGAACGTTCGAGAGCAAGAAGCGGAAGGCCCGCACCGGTCGGAACCCCCGCACCGGAGAGACGATCAAGATTGCAGCCACCAAGACGCCGAGCTTCCGCGCCGGCAAGGGGCTGAAGGACGCCGTGAAGTAAGCGATGCGTCCTTTCTGAAGGTTGTCGGTTCCCGAAAGGGGGACCGCACCGAGGCCCCCCTCCCGACGTTCGGGAGGGGGGCCTTTCGGTTTCGGGTGAGCGGGCTCGGGAAGGCGCCATGGAGGCGACTCTCCCCCGGGGTCAGCGGTCGCGCGCCCCCCGCCCCGGTCCTCGGCCGGTGCGTCCACCCGGTGCACGGGGGCCGGATTCCTTCCCTCCGGTCCCGGGATCGCGGCCGATGGAGCGATCGTAGTCGGCCCGAACGCTGCGGCCCTTTACCGTGATTCCGTTGAGCGCCTCGATCACCCGGGCCGCCACTCGCTCGGACACGTCCACACGGGAAAAGGTGTCCCGGATGTCGATGCGGCCGACCTCGTCGCCCTTGACCCCCGCTTCACCCGTGATCGCGCCGAGCAGATCCCCGGGCCCGACCCCGTCACGGCTCCCGATGGAGAGGAAGAGGCGCAGGAAGGGGACCGGAGCGCCCGGAGCGGGTCGGGTCTCCGACTCCGTGCCGGGTGCACTCGTCTTCGGTCCGCTGCTGCGGCTACGCAGGAGCCAGGCCAGGGCGGCACTCACCTGGGGGGAGCCGAACTCACGCACGGCCGGCTGCAGGAGACCGTGATACGGGGCCAGGTCCGCCTCCTCGACGGCCCGCCGCACCATGTCGTGCATCCGCCGAGCCGCGTCCTCCGACGCGCGGGTCGGAGGGGAGAGGAACTCGAGTGCGTACCCGGCTTCGCTCCCCAGGCGTCGCAGATGCGGAATCTGCCGTGCGGGGGCGAGGACCACCCCTCCGGCGCGTGACCCTCCATGCCTGCGGTCCAGCTCGTCGACATCGGTCGGTGAGCCCACCGACACGGCCACGACCGGGTTCTCGTCCGAATCGGCGTCGATGGCACGACGAGCCTCCATGGCGTCGACCGCGAGCCATACGGGGAAGTCCGGCTCACCCGGCGCCCCCGAAAGGAATCCGTGGAGCGCCAGCAGATCCGCGGCATCCGCCGCACGATCCTCTCCCCGGAAGAAAAGCAGGGCATGGTGGGCATCGCCATCTCCCAGAACCCGATCGACAAGGGCGACCAGGTCCTGGCCGGCTCCCTGCTCGCTGGCAAGGATCCGAAGCGTGCCCCGCTGCACGGGCGCTTCCTCGGGCTCGGCCGGTGTGGCCGCGTCCGAGGGGATGTGCACGGCCCTGGGAAGATGGCTCTGCGTGAACTCCCGGACCTCGGGCGTGATCGGCTCCGCGATCACGATCCCCTGGGCCTCTCCGGTGGGCACGGCCTCCAGAGCGTCGGAGAGTACCGCCGACGCGTGCGGGTCCTCGAGAAGGGCTGCGGCTCCGTCCAGAACCCAGGCGACCACCCCGTCGAGCTTGACCTCGGCGGTCCGGGTGGCCGCGAGGAGGTCGGCAGGGGTCGCGAAGAGAATGTCGGCCCGTCCCGGGAGCGCGAAGCTCCCCGAAAGGGCCGCCACGCGATGGCCGGTCGTGATCGCGGCCCGGGCGAGCGCTCTCGCCTTCCGCACCGCCTCGGGTCGCTCCGGCACCAGCACGACGGCGAGGGGGCTGCCCTGACCGGCATCGAGCCGATCGAGGAGCGCCGTCCCGTACGAGACCAGGACGCCGGCGCCGGGCCCTCCTCGGATGAGGGCGGAATTGCCCTTACGAAGCGTCGGAATGACCTCCTCCTGCAGATGGGTCGGGCGCTCGATTCCTTCGGCGATCAGACTCTCGATCAGCTCGGGCTTCAGCCCGAGATCCTCAAACGATTCCATAACCCACTCCCATCCTCTGCCTCAAATGGCAACAAGACCCATGAATGTGCCGGCCCGAATCCGGAACCGGTGTACTGTGAATCGATCGCCTGCGACGCTCCATGCTGCACCCGGAGCGGGGACCCCCTCAGGAGGGGTCGCCGGATCCCGGTCCCGCCGGATCCTCCGGCTCGTAGGGCAGCCGGTTCAGGAAGCGCTGGACCTCGTAGTCCATGAGCGAGGTCCGCAGGCGATCGGTTCTCGCGGTCACCTCGGTGTAATGGTAGTGGGGATGCGCCTCGAGCGTCACCGTCCCCTCCTCGCCGGAATAGGTGGCGGTGTGCCCCGAAGCTTTCTTGCGGCTGAGTCCGATCCGTTCGGGCAGAATCTCTTCGGCCCGCTCGAGGACCTCGCCGGGACTGATCGCGGTCTTCCGTACATATCCTGCCATGATCTTCCTCGTGCCTGATCTAGGAGCGTCTGACTTCGCTCAGGAATATCTTCACCTTCTCGGCCCCGTGGAACCCCTCCAGCCGAGACTCCCGCCCCATGAGGGTGGGAGTCCCCCGAACGCCCTCCCCGAAAAGCGACTCGCGATACTCTTCGATCGCGGGCTTGAAGCGGTCGACTCCGAGAACGGTGCGAGACTCCGCGGGGTCAAGTCCCTCGGCTTCGGCGATCGAAACGAGCTCGTCGATCCGGCCCAGGTCCCGCTGCTCGACGAAACGAGCCCGGAAGAGAGCCGTGTGGACCTCCTCGAAGATGTCCCGGTCGCGGGCGTGGAGGGCCAGCTCCATCGCCTTGCGGGTGTGAGGGACGAAGGGGGGCGGGTCGAAGGGGATCCCGAGTGCTCGGGCTTCCTCCGACAGGTGCCTGGTCATTTCGCGCCAGCCGGGTTCGTCGGGATCGAGGAGCGGACGACCTGGGGGGCGAAGCTCCAGGGGAAGCCACTCCACCGCACGGCGCTCCTCCGGATCGAGCCAGCGCTCGAGGAGCGCGTGCGTGAGATAGGAGCCCGGATCCGCGTAGTCGAATGCGATTCGCAGCGATCTGTCCTTGGCTGGGGCGAGTGATGGGAAGGGAAAGATCGGGGACCGGGCGGGTGGGATCAAGCGGGCCGAGCCTCTTTTCGACCGCCATCGGGGGCCTCGGGGGCCCGGGGTATCCTTGTGGTCCGAGGAGCAGACGGAGCATATTGGGGCGGGGAGCGCTCGGCCCCGAACTCATCGCGCACGCCGTTCCTATCTGATTCCGGATCCGTATTTTCATGAACTTCAGCTCCAACATCGCAGACCTTCGGCCGTCGGCGACGATCGCCGTCAGCACCCTGGCCAAGAAACTCCGGGCCGAGGGACGCGACATTATCGATCTCAGCGCCGGCGAGCCCGACTTTCCGACCCCCGGGTGGATCTGCGACGCGGCCGTCGAGGGGATTCGGGCCGGCAGGACTCGATATACCCCGGCCCCCGGGATCCCGGAGCTTCGATCGGCCGTGGTGGGGAGCATGCTGCGCGGTGGGCGGGGCGAGGGCTGGGCGTTGAGTCCGGACCAGGTCGTGGTGACCTGCGGGGCGAAGCAGGCGCTCTACAACGCCTGTACCGCGCTCTTCGGACCCGGAGACGAGGTCATGGTGGCCACCCCCTACTGGACCAGCTACCCGCAGATCGTTTCTCTGGCGCGTGCGAAGTCGGCCTTCGTGTCCGGTCCCGCCGAGAACGGGTTCAAGCTCACCCCGGAGATCCTCGAAGCGGAGCGAACCGAGGCTACCCGGGGGCTGATTCTGTGCTCTCCGTCGAATCCGGTGGGGTCGGTGTACTCGCTCGAGGAGCTTCGCGCCGTGGCCCGGTGGGCGCGGGATCACGAGGTGCACCTGATCAGCGACGAGATCTACCGCCGGATCTATTTCGGGGACCCCGGAGAATCCGCCCCCGGTCTTCTCGACCTCGACGTCGATGACGTGGGATCGTACGTGGTGGTCGACGGAGTCTCGAAGGCGTATGCGATGACCGGCTGGCGCATCGGCTTCGCCCTGGCTCCCGTCGAGATCGCCGGAAAGCTCTCGGCACTGCAGAGCCACTCGACTTCGAATGCGGCGACCCCTTCCCAGGTTGCGGCGCTTCGAGCGCTGGACGACGGCGATCGGTCCGACGCCGAGATCGGGAGTATGGTCGAGGCCTTCCGGCGTCGGAGGGATCTCGTGTTGAGTCGGTTCGCGGAGCGGTTGTCCGACCTCGATATGATCGCCCCCGAGGGGGCCTTCTATCTCTTCATCCGGGTCGACGGAGACTATGGCGGCGACATCCGCGACTCCCAGGGCTGGTGCAGTTCGGTGCTCGAGTCGGTGGGGGTCGCGCTCGTTCCGGGTGCGGCGTTCGGCGACGACCGCTACGTCCGACTGAGCTATGCCACCTCCGATGATCTCCTCGAGGAGGCGATCCGGAGGGTGCAGACGCATCGGGCCGGGTCGGCCTGAGTCGTCGGGGAGGGCTTTCGAGGCGTCCGAAGACCTCGTCGGGCGACTCCCATCAGCCCAGCGCCGCCAGGACGCGCCGGGCGGTGGACTCGGTTCGCGCCACGTACCCTGTTCCGAACAGGTTCACGTGGACCAGCAGCGGATACAGCTGGTAGAGTGGGCGACGCAGCTCCCGGTACCCGGGGCGCAGCGGGGCGTGATCCTCGTATGCTGCGATGACCTCGGCGGAAAAGCCACCGAAGAGCTCCATCATCGCCAGATCGACCTCGCGGTGACCTCGATACACCGCCGGATCGACCAGGGCCGGGCCCCGCGTCGAGTAGAGCATGTTCCCGCTCCAGAGGTCACCGTGCAGGAGCGAAAGCCCCTCGCCGCCGGCCGATTCGACGACGGGGTCGAGCAGGTCGGGGGTCCGCTCCGCGACGGTGTCGAGGGCCTCAATGCCTCCCGCCGAGAGGAGGGGAGCGGCGCGCCGGATCTGCGGGGCGAGCCGGGCCTCCTGCCAGAAGGTGCCCCACGAGGACCGGGGTCGGTTGTCCTGGGGAAGAGTCGCGATCCAGCCCTCGGCGGTGTCGAGTCCGGAGAGAACCTCGGGTTCGAGCGGGCGGTGCAGTCGGGCGAGTGCATGCCCCAGGTCGACGTGATCCTTGCACGACGGCGGGCGCGGTGCGAGAAACTCCAGGAGGAGCCATCCGGGCGACCCGTGCGTTCCGTCCGATGACCCGAGCACCTCCGGGATGATGGGGCCGCCCCGCTCCGCCAGCACCTCGAGGCCTCGCGCCTCGTGGCCGAAGCTGGCGCCTTCGGGCTGCGGGGAATCGTCCCACTTGAGAAAGGCGCGGGCGGGGGGATCGCCGGGCCGGTCGGTGTGGGGCCGGTCGGTGTGGTGGAGCGCGACCGCCGGGTGGATGCAGCCGCCGCCGAGGCGCTCGGCCTCGATGCGGGCGTCGGGGGGCCAGCCGAGCGTCTCCACGACCTCTCTCAGGACCGCTTCCGGGACCGGGTTCGGGGAGGCCACCCTCAGTCGCGCTCGAATTCCGTGAGGAGTTCGCGGCACCCCCGAAGCACCATCGCGTACACGGTGTCGAAGCCTCCGGGCCCGCCGAAGTATGGATCCGGCACCTCGAGGTCGCCATGGGCCTCGGGGTCGAATTCCCGGAAGAGGCGGAGCTCGGCGGTCGCCTCGTCTTCGGTCAGTTCGTCTCGAATCTGCTGAAGTTCCTGAAGATTCGAGCGATCCATGGCGAGGATCAGGTCGAACTCCCGAAAATCGCTCGCCGAAACCTGGCGGCCTCGGCTCTTCAACTCCACCCCGTGGCGCTGGGCGACCTCGATGGAGCGGGGGTCTGGGGGATCTCCGATATGCCAGCTTCCGGTTCCCGCGGAGTCGATCCGCAGTTCGTCCTGAAGCCCTGCGTCTCCTGCGAGGTGTTCGAAGACCCCCTCGGCCAGCGGCGACCGGCAGATATTGCCGAGGCAGACGAAGAGGACGGATCGGGATGGGGTGCGGGGTTCATCCGACATGGCGAATCCTCCGGGGGATATGTGCGAACGGGGCCAGGTGCTTTAAACTATAAGTGCTGCGGTGGATCCGGCGCGCGGTGAGTCCTCGGGTCGTCCACCACGAATCCAGGAAGACACGGAGTATGAGGTTGGACGACGCAATGACAGTAGACGAGACCACCACCACCGAAGAAGTGAACACCCCGAAGGAGGCCTCTACGTTTCAGGAGCTCGGGCTCTCGGACGAGCGCAGGGCGGCGATCGAGGCCCTGGGGTGGGTGATCCCAACCCCGATCCAGGCCAAGGCGATCCCCGCCGGGCTGGCCGGCAAGGACGTGGTCGGAATCGCCCAGACCGGAACCGGCAAGACCGGGGCCTTCATGATTCCGGCCCTCGAGTTGATCGAGAGCGGGGGAGGGCTGCAGGCCCTGATCCTGTGTCCGACCCGCGAACTCGCGCAGCAGGTGGCCGAGGACACGAGGGATCTGGCGAAGGGGACCTCGATCCGGGTCGCCGATATCGTCGGGGGTGTCGGCTACGGACCCCAGAATGACGCGCTGGCCCAGGGATTCGAGGTGATCGCCGCCACACCCGGTCGGTTCAACGACCACCTGGAGCGCGGAAACGTCGACCTGAGCACGCTCCAGGTGCTCGTGCTCGACGAGGCGGACCGGATGCTCGACATGGGGTTCCGGCCCCAGATCGAGGATGTGCTGCGGCGCTCGCCCCGCTCCCGCCGCACCATGCTCTTCTCAGCCACCATGCCGAATGGCGTGCACGCACTGGCCCTGCAGATCACCCGGGACGCGATCTGGGTCGAGGCGACGCCCGAGGGTACGACCGCCGAGGGGATCGAGGAGCTGGTGTTCCTGGTCAAGCCCGAGAAGAAGCCGGAACTCCTCCTGGAGCTGCTCGAGAGACCGAACTGGGACCAGGTGCTCGTCTTCACCCGCACGAAGGCGGGAGCCGACGCGCTGCAGGGTCGGCTGAAAAAGGCCGGCATCGGCGTCGACACGATGCACGGGGACCGGAACATGCAGCATCGCGTCCGGGCCCTCGACCGATTCTCGAGCGGGACGGTACGCGTTCTGGTGGCGACCGACGTCGCCCAGCGCGGCCTCGATGTGGAGGGGATCTCGCACGTGGTCAACTTCGATGTCCCCACGGACCCCGAGGACTACGTGCACCGGATCGGCCGGACGGGGCGGGCGGGAGCGGCGGGCAACGCCGTCTCCTTCGTGACGGCGGGCGATCTGGGATTCCTGCGGTCGATCGAGCACCGTCTGGGGCGCAAGCTTCCGCGCGAAAGCCTCGAAGGCTTCGACTACGGTGGGGCCGCCTCCGGCACTTCGACCGGCTCGTCGGTGAAGAAGCACTCCCGAACCGCCGGTGGGTTCGGCAGCAAGTCCGCGGCCGACCTGAGCGACGAGGAACTGCGCACGCTGCTCGATCCTTCTTCCTGAGACTAAAGAGACCTTCCCTGTGCTTCTGAAACGGTCTGGGTCGACGACCCACACGGTGGTCACGGACTTCAAGGCGGAGGCGCTCAACGAGATCTCGTTTGCTCGGGACGGCGCCTTCTCGCTCCCGACCGAGCGCTTCGGGGAGCTGTACACCCGGATTCGAGAGGAAGCGCTCACCGCGCTCGCCGATGGGCCGGTCCAGAAGGACGCCGAGGAAGCCCTCCTCGAGGAGCTGGACGATCAGATCGAGGGGTTGCGGGGTCGCCTGGGAGAGGGCGAGATCCTCTTGATCGAAAACGACACCGGGGTCGACTGGCCGAAGACCCGGGAGCGTCGGCAGGATGTGATCCGGGAGGGTGAGAACCGCTTCCACTTCCACTGGCGAGTCGATCCACCCCTCCGTCTCGGGGTCTACCGGCGCGAAGCGTGAGGAGCGATGTCCGACGCGGGGGACCGCTCGAACGGCTCCTGATCGCGACCGTCCCCGTCCTGGTCGCGACCTCTTTCGGAGCGTGCACTCTCGAGCAGCGGTTCGATCCGGAGCTCGAGTCCGTCGAGGTGGTCGGAGACGACACCCTCGACGTCGAGGGTGTGGAGGCTCCCGGCCTCCCGGGCCCTCCCTCGGTCACTCCCGAGGAAGCCGTGACGACCACCCTCGAGGTCTTTCGCGAGGCTGTGCGCGTCGGTGATCTCTCGCTGGCGCTGTCGCTCTTCCATCGAGACGCCCTCCTGATCGATGATCTGGCGACCGGCGTTTCCCCGCAGGCCACCCGTGGGGAGACCCTGATCGATGTGCGGCGCCGATATGCCGAGGGGTTGCGACTGCGATCCGAAGTGCTCGAGGTGCGCGAGATCGAGGGTTCCTTCCTGGTGTCGTCGCGGTCGGTGGTCGTCGATGCCGAGGGAGACCCGGGGCCGGAGGGTGAGCGGAGCTACTTGCAGGAATCCGCCCTGCTGGTGCCCTCGGCCGAGGGGTGGCGAATCGCTCTCTTCCACCGGTCCGCCCCTTCGACCCTTCAGAATCCGGGCACGTGATGCCGACCCTCTCCGACATCCAGGCTGCGCGGGAGCGGGTCCGTGACGAGATCGCACTGACCCCCTGCACCCGTTCGCTCGTCTTCGACGACCTCGTCCGGGCGAAGCTGTTTTTCAAGTTCGAGAACCAGCATCGAACCGGGTCGTTCAAGGAACGGGGCGCCCTCAACCGGCTCCTGCACCTGAGCGACGAGGAGCGCGAGCGGGGGGTGATCACCGCCAGCGCGGGCAACCACGCGCAGGCCGTCGCGTACCACGCCAGCCGAATGGGGATTCCGGCCACGGTGGTGATGCCCGAGACGACCCCCCTGATCAAGGTCTCGAACACCCGACGCCACGGGGCACAGGTGATCCTGCACGGCCAGCGGTTCTCGGAGGCGATCGAGGAGTCGAAGCGACTCCAGGCCGAGCGGGGCCTGGTCATGATCCACGCCTACGACGACGACCTCGTGATCGCCGGCCAGGGCACCCTCGGCCTCGAGCTGGCCGAGCAGCTCCCCGAGGTCGACACGGTCATCGTTCCGGTCGGCGGGGGCGGGGTGATCTCGGGGACCGCGATCGCGCTCCGGTCGCTGAAGCCCGACGTCCGCTTCATCGGGGTCGAAGTCGAGGCCGCACCCTCGGCGTCCCTCTCCCGCGAGCGGGGTGAGATCGTCGAGGTCGAGACGAGTGAGACCCTGGCGGATGGAATCGCCGTCAAGCGACTGGGGGACCGGACCTTCCCGATCATCGAGGAGCACGTGGAACAGCTGGTGGTCGTGAGCGAGGAGGCCATCGCGCGCGCCATCCTCCTCTTGCTGGAGCGGGAAAAGACGGTGGTCGAGGGCGCCGGTGCCGCACCCCTCGCCGCGATTCTCTCCGGGCAGATCGATCTGCGGCCGGATGAGACGGTGGTCGGGGTTCTCTGCGGCGGAAACATCGACGTGAACATGGTCTCCCGGATCATCGACCGCGGATTGGTCGATGACGGCCGACTGGCCCGACTGCGGGTGACGGTGCGGGACCGCCCCGGAAGCCTCGCTCGCCTGACGGCCCTCGTGGCGCGGGCGGGGGCGAATGTGCTCGAGGTTGCCCACCAGAGGGCGTTCGCGGATATCTCGGTCGGAGACGTCGAGATCGTGATCCACCTCGAGACACGGGGACGCGAGCATGTCGAGGAGGTCATCGAACTGATCCGATCCACCGGTACGCGGGTCGACGAGGTCGTGCCCCCGTCCCGCCTCTACGGGGCGTCGACCATCTGATTCGGATTCGACCACCGTCCGGCGGCCAGGACCGACTCGAGATGAATGGCGACGGTGTCCTCGACTCGCTCGGCGTACCCGCCGCCCATCACGACGGCCACGGGGACTCCCTGCCCCACGAACTCGGCCATCACCAGGCGGTCGCGCTCGGCAAGAGCGGCGGGCGAGACCGCGAGGCGACCGAGCCGGTCCTCGACATACGGGTCGGCTCCCGCCAGGTAGAAGACGAGATCCGGGTACCCCGTTCGACGCACCGCGTGGACGGCCCGGGCAACGGCGTCGAGAAAGGTGTCGTCACCGGCGCCGTCGGGCAGGCCCAGGTCCAGGTCGCTCTCCTCCTTCCGAAAGGGAAAGTTCGAGTCTCCGTGGACCGAGACCGTGAAGACCTCGTCGACGCCGGCGAAGAGCGCGGCCGTGCCGTTGCCCTGATGTACGTCGAGATCGATGACCGCGGCGCGCCGGATCGAGCCGTCGGCGCGCAGTGCCTCGATCGCCACCGCCACATCGTTGAAGACGCAGAAGCCCTCGCCATGACCGGCGAAGGCGTGGTGGGTACCCCCGGCGAGATTCACCCCGGTGCCGTCGACCAGCGCTCCCCGGGCCGCCCCGATGGTGCCTCCGGCGGAGCGGCGCGAGCGTTCGACCAGCCCGGGAGACCATGGAAATCCGATCCGTCGGACCTCGGAGCGATCCAGCTGCCCCGCCAGCACCCTCCCAAGGTAGTCCGGCGTATGGACACGGAGCAGGTCGGCGTCGCTCGCGGCCTCGGGAATCCGGAGTGCGGCGTGTCTGAGCTCCGGGTGCGCGCCAACGGCCTCGCGCAGGAGGCGGTACTTGGCCATGGGAAACCGATGGCCCTCGGGAAGGGGGAGCACGAACTCGTCGGAGTAGAAAATCTGCATGGCCGGAAGGACCCTGATTCCCGCGTCGGGGTTCCAGACAGGCCCCGTCATACCGCCGCGTTCCCGGCACTCTCCCTATCCCGTGATCGAGCGATCCGATCCTCACGATGCCGCTCCTCGACCTGACATGAGACGCCTGTCCGCGTTGGCGGCGGTATGCCTTCTCCTGATGGCGACCGGGGTGGCGACGTCCGCCTCGGCGCAGGATCCCGGGGGGCTCGACGGCCGTGTCATGGACTCGAGCGGACTCCCCCTGCAGGCGGTCTCTCTGCTCGTCTTCGAGATCGATGCCGAGCGTCCGGTCCGAACCGTATCGACGGACCAGGCCGGCTACTTCCGGGTGGAGCCACTCGAGGTCGGACGCTACCGGCTGGAGTTCCTGCGGCTGGGATACTATCCGGTCGAGCGCGAGGTCGAGATCGAGGCGGGAGCCCGCCTCCGCGTCGATGTTGAACTCCGGGCTCGCGCGATCACCCTCGAGGGGATCCGGGTGGAGGGGGAGCGCGATCGGACGCGCGTCCGGTTTCTCGAGGAGGCCGGCGTCACGACCCGAGAGATCACCGCCGATCAGCTCCGGCTCCTTCCGGGGCTGGCGGAATCCGATCCGGTCCGGGCGATCGAATTCCTTCCCGGGGTGGTGGCTCCCACCGATTTTTCTGCCTCCTTCAACGTGCGGGGCGGATCGGCGGATCAGAACCTGATCCTTCTCGATGGGTTCCCCCTCTTCAACCCCTTTCACCTGGGCGGGGTCTTCTCGGTCTTCAACGCAGACCTGGTGGAGCGGGTGGAGCTCTCGTCCGGGGGCTTCCCGGCCGAGTTCGGTGGACGGGTTTCCTCGGTGCTGCAGGTGGAATCGAATCCCGGGCCCGGGGAGTTCCGGGTCGATGGCGGGGTCTCGCTCCTCGCCGCCCGTGCCGCGGTGTCCGGTGGGTTGTCGGACGGGATGCAGAATCGCCTGGGGCTCCGGGATGGACGATACCGTGTCGCTGCCCGCCGGTCGTACGTGGACCAGCTGCTCCGTCCGGTGGCCACGGTCCCGTACGCGATCACCGACCTGCAGGGCATCTTCCGCGGGTGGGGGGAGGGGGGCAGCCGGTGGACGGTGACGGCTTACTCCGGACGCGATGTTCTCGACCTGGGCCGGATCGATGCCGATGACTTCCCTCTCCGAGTCGACCTCGACTGGGGAAATCAGCTCCTTGGAGCGGGGTGGTTTCGGCCCCTCGAGAGCGGCGCGAACCTCGAGGGTCGTGTGGGGGTCACCCGGTTCTCGACCGGGCTGCGCTTTCCCGACTTCGACGACTCCCGCTTCGAGAGTCGGATTCGGCAGCTGACCCTGTCCGGAGGCGGTGCACTTCCCGTCGGTGGCTCATGGACGTTCAAGTCCGGGGGGAGTGCCGAGCATTTTCGGTGGGCGAACCTCGCCGAGACGGGAGGGACCATCTTTGCCGACGACGTCGGGGGGGGGTGGAACACGGCGGCCTTCGCGCAGGCGACGTGGCGACGCCCCGGAGCCTGGATCGTCGAGCCCGGCCTGCGTGTCGAGGGATGGAGGGGCGAGGACGGTGCGAGGGTCCTCGAGCCCTCCCCACGCTTCTCGGTCAAGCGCTTTTTCGCAGGCGGAGAGGCCGCGCTCAAGGCCTCGGTCGGCCGATATGTCCAGTTCCTGCACTCGGTGCGCGACGAGGAGCTTCCCCTCGGGATTGATCTCTGGGTCACCGCCGGGGAGGACATCTCCCACGTGGTGTCCGACCAGGCGCAGCTGGGAATCGAGGCCTTTCCGGGGCAGGGCTGGCTTGTTGCGTTCGATGGCTACTACCGGAAATTCGACGGGGTCGTGACGACGAATCTGGCGAGCAACCCGAACGACCCCGCCGACGACCTGCTCTCGGGTCGAGGCCGGTCGTTCGGAGCCGACCTCTTCGTGGAACGCACCATGGGGCGGGTCGACGGGTCACTCTCGGTGTCCTGGCTTAAGGCGGACCGGACCTTCCCCGACTTCATCTCGGGCAGGGAGGACCGGCCGGAGATCACCTTCTCGCCGATCTTCGACCGCCGGCTCGACGCGGACCTCGTCCTCCGCTTTCCCCTGCCCCGCGACTGGGAAGGGGGAATGCGGTGGCATGTCGGGTCCGGGATCCCCTACACCCGGCCTCTCGCGGCGTACGCCCCCTTCGGACCCCGACAGACGAAGAACGGGAGCTTGCGATGGCTCGGACTCGAGGGGGCATCGACGGACGATGACGCCGCGGTCGCGATCCTGCTGGGGCCGCGCAATGCCGAGCGCTATCCGGTCTACCAGCGGCTCGATGTATCGGCCCGCAAGGACTACCATCGCGGATGGGGACGGATCTCTCCCTACGTCGACATCCTGAACGTCTACAACCGCTCCAACGTGCTCTTCTACTTCTACGACTTTCGTGCGGATCCACCCCAGCGAACGGGGCTCTCGATGTTCCCGTTCCTGCCCACTCTCGGTGTGGAGGTTCGGTTCTGATGTCGGCCCCGCGGCTCCTTCTCATGCTCGTCCTGGTGAGTCTTTCCGCCTGCGATATCGGGCAGGTCACGGTCGCCGAGCCGGTCTCGTCGGTGATCGCCGAGGTCTACCTGCGGATCGACGACGGGATCCCGGACGGGGTCGCGCTCCTCCATCGGACCACGGGCTCCGACCAGATTCCGGTCCAGGGAGCCGTGATCGAGATCCAGGGGGAGGGTCCGCAGGTCGGGCGATTCGCGGAGCAGTCGCTCGAGGACTGCATCGATGGCGAGTTGCCGCTGGACTTCGAGCCGATCTGCCTTCGGCTGGTGGGGCCGAGCCGATCGCTCGTGCAGCCGGGCGCCACCCTCTCGGTGAGAGTGGAGCTTCCCGAAGGACAGCGTCTCGAGGGGGTCGTCACGATGCCCTCGGACTTCGAGATCGTGCAGCCCCTCACGGCACCCGGCCTCTGCAACCTCCCTTCCGGCTCCGTGCTCCCCGTGCTGTGGACGCAGTCGGAGGGTGCGTGGGCCTACGTTCCCGAGGCCGAGATCAATGGACTCAGAGACGCATTCGCCGAACAGGGGATCGAGGTGCCCTCGGATCCGGTGACCCTGCTCGGCCTGTCCGTCTCCCAGTCCGACACCACGATCGCGTTCCCGTCGGAGTTCGGGATCTTCAACCGCTTCTCGGGAGATCGCGAGGTCCTGGTCGCCCTTCAAGGGGGGCTGCCCCCTTCCAGCGATCTGGAGGGGCGGGTCGTGGTCAGCGCCCAGGAGCGAAACGCCACGAACTGGAATCGCGGGGGGATCTTCAATCCGTCGGGGCAGGTCCGGGTTCCGTCCCTCTTCGGAGAGGGCACCGGCGTCGCGGCCGGGGTCGTCAACCGAAGCTTCGGGTTCGCGGTCAATGCGAGCGGGGACTTTCCCGACTGCGCCGTCTAAACGAGGTCATTCGGGTTCCGGTCCAGGCGAGGCGCCGTCGGCTCAGCGCTCGCGGGCTTCCAGAACTGACGAGAGCTTCGTGACCAGCATGTCGATGGCCACCCGATTCTCTCCTCCTTCCGGAATAATGAGGTCCGCGTACCGTTTCGAAGGCTCCACGAACTCGAGGTGCATGGGGCGAACCCACTCCTGGTACTGGGTGACGACGGAGTCCAGCGAGCGCCCCCGATCCTCGATGTCGCGGGTCAGTCTCCGGATGAATCGGAGGTCGGAGTCGGTGTCCACGAAGATCCGGATGTCCATGACCCGACGAAGCTCGGCCTCGGCGAGGACCAGGATCCCATCGACGATCAGGACCTCGGTCGGCTCCAGTCGCAGGGTGCGGTCCGCTCGGGCGTGCGTCGTGAAGTCGTAGACCGGCAGCTCCACCGCTTCCCCCCGGAGGAGCTGCTCGATGTGGGTGACCAGGAGCTCCGTCTCCAGCGCGTCCGGGTGGTCGAAATTGATCTGGGCCCGGGTGTCTTCGGGAAGGTGGCCGTAGTCCCGATAGTAGGCGTCGTGATGGATCACACCCACACGGTCCGGCCGGATCCCCTCGAGAATCTCGCGCACGACCGTGGTTTTTCCTGACCCGCTCCCACCGGCGACACCGACCACCAGGGGGCGGGCGCGTCGCATTCCATCAGCCGGCATCGGGATCCCCGGCCTTGACCGCCGAGACCCAGATGCGTCGCGACAACTCGTGCCCGATCGTCTGGGGCGTTCCGGGAGAGGTGCCCACTCGCAGCGTGATTGGACCATTGAAGGGCGCCTTCCCTTCGATCCGAAGGATCACGCCGGGCATCAGGCCCCTGGCCTCCATGTATCGAAGGCGTTCCGAGTCCTCGTCCCTCACGGCGCGGATCTCGACCTGACTCCCCGGCTCGACCTCGGACAGGAGGGAATGCTCGCCCATCTCGATGTCCCCCGAGCGAGTGGGGATCGGAGCCCCATGGGGATCGTGTCTCGGGTCCTCGAGCGCCGCCGACATCCGATCGATCAACTCGTCCGATGCGGCGTGCTCGAGTCGCTCGGCCTCTTCGTGAACATCGTCCCAGGAATAGCCGAGGCGCTGGCTCAGATAGGTCTCGAGCACCCGGTGCCGTCGGATGACCTGAAGGGCGGCCCGGCTTCCCTCCGGTGTCAGGGTCACGCCGCGATAGGGGGCGTGCTCGACGTATCCTGCCTCCGCGAGCCGTTTCACCATGCCACTGACCGACGCGGGTTGAATATCGAGGACCTCCGCGATATTGCTCGTGGACGCAGCTTCACCACGCTCCGTGAGGGAGTAGATGGCCTTGAGGTAGTCCTCGACAGACCGGGAGAGCGTTGGGGAGTCAGGGGGCATTACGTCCAGGCCGTGCAGCGGGTATGACCGATCGTTGAGAATCTAGGTGAGTCGGTGCGGAAGGTCGAGGGGCGCACCTTTCCCGCGTCGGGGGAGTAAAAAGCAGGAAGTACCCGTATCTTCCCGTTTCGACCTGGCGCACGTCCCCGCTCTCGACGTCGAGAGCGTTCGGTTGTTCTTGAGAGGCCTTCCGGAGGCTTGCCGGTCGCACGTCCCCAGCTCCAGATCGGAGATCGACCATGCGATGGACCCGGCGATTGACCCTGCGCTGTCTGTGGCTGCTTCTCATCGCTGTCGTGTCCGGAATGCTGAGCCCTTCGGGGGGGTACGCCCAGGTGAGCCTTCTGCCTTCGGTGGGGGTGTATTCGCCCCTTTCGGATCTGCTGGACGTACGGGATGAGGAGGGGATGCCGCTCTTCGAAGCGGGCCGGAAGAACTCCACACTCGCCCTTGGGCTGGCCGCTGAACTGGGCTCCCCTGCGGCATCGTGGGGGGCGCGGGTTCAGCTCGGCTATGCCACGGCGTCGGAAGTCCCGGTCGAGGGAGTCGGGTGCGAGGACTGTGAGCTTCGAAGCACGCTCCTGACCGCGACAGCCGGTGTGATCCTGCGACCCTTTCCCGAACTCCTGATTCTTCGCCCGCACCTCCTGCTGGGCGGTGGAGTGAAGCGGTACGGCTTCGATCGGGACGATCTCGAGGCCGAGGGGTGGGACCAGGTCCTGAGAGATCAGACCCAGCCCACGCTTCATCTCGCCGCGGGCGGCGCACTCCGTCTGGGGATCGTGACCCCCCGCTTCGAGATCGGTGCACTGATCTCGCGCATCGACGGGGTTGGGGATGAGTCGGGGCTGTCATCGAGCGATGACCTCCAGACGGACCTTTTTCTCATGGTGTCGATCCCCCTGGTGGGGCGCTGAATCGAACGCTCGAAGCTGCCGTACGAATCAGATGTTTGCCTGCGGGTGCGGCAATTGACTAAGTTATAGGGTTTCCGCATATGAATCTGGCCTGACTGAACCCGGGGAGTGAGGATGGAAGACACCGTCGCGATCGACGCAAAGCGAATCCTACTTCGATACGGTGCGCCCATCGCCATCTTGGACACCATCAATGAGGCGGACCGGATCGAACTGGCTCGAGAGGTCAGCCGCACTGCGGTTCCCGATCGGGGCGACCGGCTGCTGGCTCTCCTCGCAGAGCGCGACTACATCAGTGATGAGGACGTGGAGCGGCTGTCGAGCAAGAAGAAACGCAGGCGGAAGACCCGCAAGAAGTAGCCGTCGGTCGCACAAGGGTCGCACAACGGAACGCGCGCTTCCCTCCGGCCCCTCAGAGGGTCATGAGCGCGAGACCCGTGGCCAGAATCGCTCCCGTGGTCGCCGCCGCCAGCGCCATCGGAAGCTGGGTCAGGACGTGATCCATCACGTCGCATCCGCAGGCGAGCGACGAGAGGATCGTGGTGTCGGAAATCGGTGAGCACTGATCACCGAAGACCGCACCTCCCAGAACGGCGCCGAAGGCAAGCGACATGTAGAAGGGGTCGGGGTTGATCGCGTAGGCGAGGGGCATGGCGAGGGGAAAGACCACGGCGTAGGTACCCCACGACGAGCCGATCGAAAAGGCCACTGCCATGCAGATGAACATGAACAGTGCGGGCAGGATCACCGGATTGACGAGCTCCGCGGTGGTCTCGACGATGAAGTTCGCCGTGCCGAGTTCCCGCGAGACCGTCCCCAGGGTGACGGCGAGCGCCAGGATGATCGCTCCGATCGTGACCCCCTTGCAGCCGTCGACGAAGCCGTCGACGACTTCCTTCAGTTCCATTCCCTTGACCAGCGCAAGAACCATTGCCGAAAGCACCGCCAGGCCGAAGGCCTCGGCGATCGGCACCGAGATTCCAGCCAGGAACAGCTCGATCTCACCGGCCTGAAGCGCCGGGATGAGGGGCCCGATCACTCCGGTGAGGGCGACTCCGATCAGGACCAGGAGGGGGACGGCGAAGTCCTCGAGGCCGGGCCGATAGCCGCTCGGAACCTTCAGATGCGACAGCTCGTCGGCCGCCAGGGGCTCGGATCCATCCCGGTCGAGTTTGCCGGTCTTCCGGGCGCGGAGCCGGGCCTTCTTCATGCGCGAACCCTCCCAGGGGAGGAGCTCGAGGGCGAACAGGAGGGTGAGCAGGATTGCGAAGATCCCATAGAAGTTGAAGGGGATCGACTGGAAGAAGAAGGAGACGACCGCCTGCTCGGTCATGAAGAGCGGGGTCGTCCCGACGAGGAGTCCCGCCACATAGAGCGGCCATGCGTTCAGGGGGATGATCGTCGCGATCGGCGAGGCCGTCGAGTCCACCACGTACGCGAGCTCCTCGTGCGAGACCCGCTGCTCGTCGGTGACCGACTTCACGGTGGTTCCGGCCAGGATCGTCGAGATCGTGCCGCCTTGGTGGAAGGTGATCCCCATCAGCCACGCGAAGAACTTCGCGGAGCGAGGACCGCGCACGATCCGTACGGCTGCCCATTCCGCGAAGTGACGGGCCCCCCCGGTGCGTGTCCAGATCCCGATCAGCCCTCCCAGGGCCCAGAGGTAGACCAGGAGGATCACGGCGAACGACTCGGTCGCGAGTGACGGGATCAGGAAGACCTGGATGATGTTGATGTCCGCGATGACGAAGCCCGCGACCACGATCCCCAGGAAGAGCGAGCTGACCACGTCCCGGGTGAAGAACACGAGGATGAGGGTGACCAGGGCGGGAAGAAACGAGGTGAATCCGTAGTGTCCTCCCTCCTCGACGGGCTCGGTCAACTCCGGTGTGAGCGTCCAGGCGAGCACGATGGCGATCGCGGTCAGGACGAAGGGGGCCCACCGTCTCCAGAGCGGGGTGTCGGAGCCCGGGCCCGGTTCGTCCGGGGCGCCCGGGGTGCGCTGCACTCGGCCGTCGGCGTCAGTACTCACCATCGATGGTCAATCTCCGTTCCGGGTCCAGAGGGAATTGCAGCTTCACCCTGACACCGGGACCCTCGGGGGTGATGTCGAGGTCGACCCGATCTCCGGCCAGGCGAATGTCGTGGATTTCGCGAAGGGGGAGCCATGGCTCGAAGATCACGTTCAGAGGGATGCGTCCGTGTGTCTGGGCGAGGCGGAAGGTAAAGTGCCCGTCGTCGTGCCGACAGTGCAACTCGACGCGCGCATCCCTCACCCGCAGGTCTCGCACCGAAAGGGTTTCGAGTCGGGGCGGGGGCGGGACTTCGCCGGGGTGCGCGTCTCCGAGCAGGGGGCGCAGGGTGAGGCGTCCCCAGGAGGCCTCGGCCCGCGCTCCGAGCTGTCCCTCGATCCAGCTTCTCACCAGCCGGGCCGCCTGCAGGGTGGGGTTCGCGCCGGCATGTGATCGTGGCGAACCCTCGAAGCCCGAGACCGGGGGAAGGCGGAGGACGTCGGGACCGGGGGAAAGGAGGGCGCTTCGGACCTGAAGCGCGGCCCGCCACTCCTCGAGTCCGGTGGGCTCGAGTGCGTCTGCGAGCGAATGCACGAGCCGCGATGGGCGGGGCCAGGCGGCTCCGCCGGGAGATCGGATCCCGGGAGACAACGCAGCGGCGGCGGCGTTGAGTGCCGATTCATAGTTGACGAGGACATCCGGTCGCCCGGTCCACCCGGCCCAGAGCGAGGCCAGGTGGAGGAGTCCGTGCGGACTGGCTCGAGGGTCGTCTGCCAGCGCGTGAAGCTGAAGGCGGGCTGCCTCGTGCCACCCCAGAAGGAGCAGCCCGATACCGACCTCGGCGCGCGTCGAGGCCGATGGCGTGGCCGAAGCAGAGGCGACGGATCGATCCGACCAGCCGAGTACCCGGATCTTCGGAGCGTCGGGACCTCGACCCTCGGGGTCGGACGAGGCCGTTCCGAGAGCGAGCGCCGGCTCGGTACGATCCGGCAGGGCGGCGTCGAGCTGACGACGCGCCCGTCGGAGGTCCGGTAGCGCCTGGCCGGTGCCCGAGACCCAGCGAAGCCTCAGTCCCCCGGAGTCGGCCTCTTCGTCTCGGAACCGCGAGGTGCGCTGGAGCTGACGGGCCCTGAGGGGGCGCAACTGGCGCTCGATGGACGCGTCGTCGAGCTCGGTGTTCGCCGGCACCAGCGCAAGGGCGATCGCTGACACCGACTCGGTAAGGGCCAGTCCGATCGCCTCGGGGGAGCCGGAAGGCCCGAACCGCAGCGAAATCCGCACGGCCTCTTCCTCCTCCCGGGAGGGGGCGTCGGGCGGGGGTGGATCGAGGCGCCAGCTGAGTGCGACCGCCCGAAGGTGCTCGATCAGCAGACCCGTTTCGACCAGGGTGCGCCGTCCCGTCAGCGGGAGGCGACGCGTCCACCCGCCGGCCCGGATCCATGTGCGGACGTCCTCGTCCGGATGCATACCGGAGACCGCAACGGTGAGGGGGGTCTCGCCGTTGGAGTCGCGGAGCCGAACCAGGCCGAGGGTTTCATCGACCTCCCCGATGAACCCCCCACCCGACACGAGATGTCCGGAGCCCCGCCACCCGTCGAGCGCCTCGGGGTCGCCCGCCTCCGCCGGCGGAGCCTGGATCTCGGCGCTCGGGGTGAAGCGGATGCAGCGCAGAAGGTGCGCGCCGCCCTCGGACTCGATCGAGGTCACTCCGACACGGGGTCGTCGGGGATCTCGCTTCCGAGGAGCTCGACGCGGTCCTCGTCGGCGGGGACCATGCAGAGGAACTCGAAGGGTGCCCCGCCCTCGACTCGGTACCAGTGAGGCACGCCGGCCGGAATGTGCACGATCGTGCCCGGCACGACCCGGTGCACGCGGTCACCGATGCCCACGGCGGCCTCGCCGGCCAGGACGTACTGCTGGTGCTCCACCGAGTTGGTATGACGGGGCATCCCGCCACCGGGCTCCATCCGGAAGCGTCGGGTGTGGAAGGAGGAATGGGTCTCCTCGCCGAGAAGGAGCTGGCGGGCGGCGCCGCGTGCGACCTCGATCGACTGCATCGGGATCTCGTGAGCGGGGCGGACGATGGACATTGGTGTCTCCGGGGTGAGGATTTCGGTTCGGGGTCCTTCGGAGGATCAGGAGTCTTCGCGAGACGCCCGAACCTCGAGGGTGCGAAGGCGATTCAGAGCCGCTGCCAGCTCGAAGCGCCGAAAGGCCGAGAGGTCTCCGGGCAGGCGGTCGGAGAGGACATCGAGTCCGTCGGTACGGACGGCGGCTTCCACCCTGTCGAGCGCCTCCGAAAGCGACCTCGCACCCTGCTCAAGATGATCGCGGAGGAGGACGAGGGCCAGCCCGATCGCCCGGGTCTGGCTACGGGCGGGAAGGGGGTCGATGCCGCGAAGGTCGATCGTGGCCTCCCCGAACTCGATGGTGTCGGCCTCGCGACACCGGATGCTGACCGATCGGCGCCCCCTGGACGGGTCGATGGAGTGGGCGTGGGGCCGCCGGGGAGCCGGACGCGAGAGGGGGCCGGTGCTCTCGGGCACCCGCCCGGTCGGGTGGCTCTCGACGACCTCGCGGGCGCGAGGACTCCAGTCGGCGGCCCGAAAGTTTCGCATGCCGATCACGGTGTCCGCCACCTCGAGGTAGTCCCCGCTTCCCCCGATGACCAGGATCACCGAGACGTCGAGCTCCTCGGTGAGCCCCCGGACATGGTCGATCAGGGGGGTGATCGGCTCCGAGTCCCGGGGGACCAGGGCCTGCATTCGCCGGTCCCGAATCATGAAGTTGGTGGCCGCGGTGTCCTCGTCGATCAGCAGGGCCGAGGCGCCGACTTCCAGCGCTTCGGCGATCGCCGCCGCCTGCGAGGTCGACCCCGAAGCGTTGGGGGTCGACAGGGCCGTCGTGTCGGCTCCTCCGGGCAGGGGGCCGATGAAGGGAGAGATGTCGACGCCCGCCACGCTCCGTCCGTCCTCGGCCCGCACCTTCACCGCCGCGGGATCGGTCACCACCCGTTCGCGTCCGTCTCCGGGGCGGTGGTTGTGGATTCCGGTGGCGATCGCCCGGAGCAGGGTGCTCTTGCCGTGGTAGCCGCCTCCGGCGATCAGGGTGACCCCCCGGGGGATCGCCATCCCGGAGACCCGGCCCCGGTTGGGGGTGTCGAGTTCGGCGCGCAGGGCAGGGGGGGATTCGAAGGGGACCGCGTCCTCGGTGCCGAGAGGGCGATCGTCGATCCCGCTGCGACGGGGGAGGATCGATCCGTCGGCTACGAAGCCGACCCAGCGGTGGCCGCGCAGCTGGTCGCGCAGCGCGTCGGCGTCTTCGTGGGTCTCGGCGTGGAGGCGGAGGTCGGCAACCTCGTACGCGGTCGAAAGACCACTCTCGTCGATCGCACGGGGCACCCGCTCGGTGAGAAGCTCGATCGCGGCCCGGGCCCGGATCCGGCGGCCTCCGGCCGGGAGCCCGACTCCGAAACGGATCTCCACGCCCCCGTCCGGGTGCAGTTGCAGGGCCGTTGTCTCGAAGACGGCCTGCCCCGGGGTCTCGATCCGGATCTGCCCCGAGTTGCCGCTTCCGGTACTGGTGCCAAGGTTGGTGGCCCGGCCCGCGAACCGGCGGGCCATGAACGAGGCCGTGCCGATCGCCCGCGAACGGTTGCGGCAGAGATCGACCGGAAGGGCGGCGATCTCGGGCGGAATCACCGCGCGAAGGCGGCTCGGGGCCGCGAAGGGGTCACCCTGGACATCGTCCACGAAGAGGGTGAATCGGGGGAAGGACCACTCCCCCTTGAGTCGCTTGTAGGCCCCATACCCCTTCCCGTCGAGCGAGTCGAGGAGGGTGGTAATGCGCTCCTGATCCATACGGGTGGACCCTTCGTCCGATACGCGGCCTGCGGTTACGTTCGATGCCCTGCCTTCCAGCCTCCGACGAATCCTCGCCATGACACCGAACCCGACCTCCGAACCCCGCGTACCCCCGTCCCCCCGCCGGGTGGCAAGTCTGCTCCCGGCCGCGACCGAGATCGTCTGCGCCCTGGGGATGCAGGACCGCCTCGTCCTCCGCTCGCACGAGTGTGACGTGCCCGCGGGTGTGGAGCGCCTTCCCTACGTGACCGAGCCCAAGTATCAGCCCGACGGGACGAGCTACGAGATCGATCGGCGCATCCGTGCGATCGTGCAGGAGGGGCTGTCGATCTACCGGGTCGACGCCGACGCCCTGGCCCGGATCGCTCCCGACCTGATCATCACCCAGGAGCAGTGCGAGGTCTGTGCGGTGAGCACCGATGCGCTCGAAGCGGCGGTGGCCGCGGTGATGGATACGAAGCCCGAGATCCTCTCGCTCCTGCCGGGAGATCTGGACCAGGCCCTGGGCGACATCGTGCGGATCGGGGTCGCCCTGGGCGATCGGGAGGTGGCCGAGGGACTCGTGGATTCGATGCGGACCCGGATCGAGGCGATCTCGATGGCGGTGTCGGACCCCGGTGGAGCCGGTCGCCCGTCGGTCCTCGTGATCGAGTGGATCGAGCCGCTGATGGTGGCGGGAAACTGGATTCCGGAATTGGTGGAGCTGGCGGGAGGACGGCCACTGATCGGGCGTGCCGGCCGACATTCACCCTTCGTGGCCTGGGACGAGATGCGGGCCTCCGACCCCGACGTCATCGTGGTGATCCCCTGTGGGTTTGAACTCGAGCAGACACGTGCCGAGCAGGGGCGTTTGAGGGAGCTGCCCGGGTGGGCCGAGCTGAGAGCCGTCCGCTCGGGGCGAGTCGCGATCGCCGACGGGCACCACTACTTCAATCGACCCGGACCCCGGCTGGTCGACTCCGTCGAGATCCTGGCCGAGATCCTCCACCCGGATCGCATCGACCGCGGGCACCGGGGGGAAGGGTGGGAGCCCTTCTGAGACATCCCTCCCACCCGGAGTTCAGAACCCGGGAATCAGCCGGACGTCATCGACAGCGGCCGAAAGATGAGAGAGGTAGACGGCCTCTCCGAAGCGGAGTCGGACCGTTTGCCCCTGAAAGGCCGACACATCGGCCGATACGGTGATGAATACGCCCTCCGTCGTCGGCGGGTCGCCGACATCGGTGCGGAAGACCGTGGCAAGGATGGCGGCTCCGAACGCGGTAGGATCGGCGGTGGGGTCGGTGATGTCGACCCTGAACTGCTGGTTTTCAAAATAGTGGGGTTCGTGGGTAGTGAAGGATTCGGGCGTATGGAAATCGCTGTAGCTGTTGTCGTAGAAGAGGTCGAACTCGAGGGTCTGCGCCGCGGAAGGGATGTAGACATCACGGTAGAGGAGCGAGTACCCGGGTCCGCCCTGGTCCACCAGGGCTGCAACGGTGCCCGTCGGCGGCGACGGAATCGAGCGTCCGCTCAACGGTGCCGGTCCACCGGGATGGGCGAACCAGTCCCGCGGTGAGTTCGGGCCCAGCAGGACGACCCAGTGTGCGAAGGTGGAGCTACCCACCCCCTCGTTGTCCTCGAAGCTGCCATTCGGAAGGACCTCGGCGACCTCGACCATGGCCTGACCCTCGAGCGACCCGCTCGATACGCGGATCTCGGTCTGGCCCTCCCAGACGGCCTGCACGGTCGTGCCCGCCGGGGCGATCGATGCCACATTCTCGTCGTCGCTCGACCAGGAGACAGCCTGGTCGGGAAGGCGATTTCCGAATGCGTCGACCACCCGGGCGCTGACGCTCCGACTCTGGTCGGCGTTCATGGAGAGGACCGCTGGGGTGATCTGGATTGCGTCTGCCGGCCCGGGGAGCGCCTGGGCCGTGAAGAGCGCCTCCTCGGAGCTGTCTTCCAGCCCGTCGACCCGGGCCCGCATGTTCTGCGTGCCCGCCGCGGTTCCGAGGGCCCACTCGACGGTGGACCGGCCTCGGGCATCCGTCGGGGTGGGCGAGTTGTGGCCATCTCCGCTCCCGGTCCAGCGCACCCCGGCACCCGGGACCACGTTGCCGTGCACGTCCCGGACCTCGGCCACGAGAGATTCGGGGAGCGTCTCGGCCACCAATCCACTCTGCTCATCGCCCTGGATCGCGACGACAGTCGCCGGCGCACCGGGCCTCGCCGAGGCCTGGATCACGAGCGTCTCCAGTTCGCCGAGACCGGCGGTCAGCTCCCGCGGGCCGGCGATCACATCCAGACGCCAGTGAACCGAGAGCTCGCCCTCGGCGTCTGCGGTCGAGGAACCCGTTGCCTCGACGATTCCTTCGCCCTGGGCCTCCCACTCGAGCGACGCACCGGGGACCGGGAATCCGGAGCCGTCGATGATCCGGACCCGGACCGGGTTCGCCAGCTGCTCCCCGACGACCGCGGACTGTCCACCCCCACTGACGAGCTGGATGGCGGCAGGGTCTCCAGCGAACACGGCGAGATCCACCGTCCGCTCGAGCCCACCGGCTGCGACGCTCAGGGTGGTCTCGCCCGGCGAGACTCCGCGGATCCGCTCTCCGGCCTCGATCCTCGCGATCGACGAATCACCGGTCGCGAGAGAAATCGTCGCCGATGGGATCCGCTCTCCGCCTCGGTCCCTGACCGATGCGTTCAGTGCCAGGCTCTGACCGAGCTGAACCCCGAGCTGCATGGGCAGCACGAGGATATGGTCGGGAGTCTGAACCACCGACGCCGGGATCGTCGCAGACCGGGCTCCCACCCGAGCCGTGACCTCGACATCGCCCGCGGAACGGGAGAGGGCGCGACCATCCGGGTCGACCTGCACCACCCCACTGGCCGAAGACGACCACTCGACCTCGGGAGCGTCGATCCGTTCACCCCTGAAGTCGATCACCTCGACCGAGAGCCGGCGGGACTCTCGCAGGTGGGTGAAGGAGAGGGAGTCAGGAGTGATGCGGATCTCTTCCGCACGTTCCCGGGTGGAGAGCTGCAGAGTGTCGGAGGAGGTGCCCGCAGCGACCACGAGGCGGGCCGTCCCCACCCCCAGGCCTCGCACGCGCCCGTCCCCCGTCACCGACGCCACCTGGGGATCGAGCGACCCCCAGAAGGCTCCCTCCACGGACCCTTCCTGGCCCGAGGCGCTCAGGGCGAACTCCTCACCGATGCCCAGCTCCTCGACGGGGCTGGAGATCGAGATCCCGGAGAGGGTCCGGCTTTCCTGGCCCGCCGGGTACACGGTGATCGAGGCTTGCTTCACGGAGCCGGGCTCGAGGGTCACGTCGTGGACCACCCCGGACCAGAGAACGCGAGACTGGGCGCTTCCCCCGACCACCTCGACCTCGACCCGCTCGAGCGTCACCGGCTCCGACCCGACCTGGATCTGAAAGGGCCCGAAGTCCTGCGAAAGCGAGCCGGAATGGCTCAGGCTCAGCCGGCGGAGGACCACGCCCCCGCTCCCGATCGCCCGAATCCGGATCAGGTCGTGGCTGATCGGCGCCGAGGCCCCCCAACTTTCGGCCGACATCTGGACCCCGAGCCTCAGCGTCCCCTCCTCGGCGGGCTGCGAGGGGGCCTCACGGTCGGAACATCCCGACGCGATCGCCAGCAGGGTTACGAGTGAGAAAAGAAGGGTCGAACGGCGAATCACGGGCATAGGACGTCTCCGAATGAAACAGGACCACGGATCTGGGTTCAGCACTTCGGAGCCGGTCGGCAACGACGAGCCACGGACCCCGGAGAAGGGGCAATTCATGTGCCCGGAATGAGTTGGACCGGAGATCGGAGGTCGCCCGAAGGGCACAGGGGGACGCAGTGGAGAGGTTCCGGGAACGGGGCCGAGGGGATTAGGTTGAGCGTCGACCCACATTCAATCGGGCGTGCGGTCGGGGACCCCGGTGTGCGAGGCCGTCTGCAAGGATCCTCGCGCTTTGCGAGTCGTTCTCGCGACCACGGGGGAACCCCGATGCCCCTACCTCCAGCACCGACGAGGAGTCAGCCGATGGGCAGCATCCGGGAGTTCATGGAAAAGCACTACCTTCATTTCAACGCCCGCGAGACCGTGGCGGCCGCCCGGGCGTACGAGGATCACCTGGCGCAGGGTGGCCGGATGCTCGTCTCGCTGGCCGGCGCGATGTCGACCGGAGAGCTCGGGATCATCCTGGCCCGAATGATCCGCGAAGGGAAGGTCCACGCCATCTCCTGCACCGGAGCGAACCTCGAGGAGGATGTCTTCAACCTCCTCGGCCACGATGACTACGAGGTCATTCCGGACTGGCGCGCCCTCTCGGCCCAGGACGAGGTCGCCCTCTACGACCGGGGCATGAACCGGGTCACCGACACCTGCATCCCCGAAGACATCATGCGTCATCTCGAGGCGCGGCTGATCCAGCGCTGGCGGAGCGCATGCGAGGCCGGGGAGCGGAAATTCCCCTTCGAGTACCTCTACGACATCCTCCGCTCCGGGGAGCTCGACGAGCACTATCAGGTGGATCCGGCCAACTCCTGGCTCCTGGCGGCCCTCGAGGCGGACATCCCCGTCTACTCGCCCGGTTGGGAGGACTCCACCACCGGAAACATGTTCGCCGCGAACGTCCTCACCGGAAAGGTCCCCCACCACCAGTGCTGCAAGACCGGCACGGAGCAGTTCGCGCACCTCATCGAATGGTACCTGGAGCACAACGGAGAGGCCGAGGGGGTCCCCTCGGTCGGGTTCTTCCAGATCGGAGGGGGGATCGCCGGAGATTTCGCGATCTGCGCCGTCCCGAGCATCATCCAGGACATGGAGCGTCCCGAGACCCCCTTCTGGGGTTATTTCTGTCAGATCACCGATGCCGACGTCTCCTTCGGCGGCTACTCGGGGGCGGTCCCGAACGAGAAGATCACCTGGGGGAAGCTGGCCGAGGACACCCCGAAGTTCCTGATCAAGTCCGATGCGACCATCGTGGCGCCCCTGATCTTCGGATATCTTCTGGGAGATTGAGGCCCGGCGCGTCCGGCGCAGCCGCCGGGGCCGGGCGGTTCGAGTGTGCGAGGAACCTGAGGGTCAGCCCCGCACCAGGTAGTGCACGCCGAACCAGTCGCGCTCGTCGGTCCAGCTCCGGACGATCCGCCATCCGGCGGCCCGACAGAGCGCGTCGATCCGTTCGTCGGTGAACTTGTAGGAGTGCTCGGTCACGATCGCCTCGCCCTCGGCGAGCCGAATCCGGAAGGGCTCGGTGTCGGGCAGGTCGGGCGCGAGGGTGGCCACCTGTTCGCGTCGGCTCACGAGTCTCATCTCGATCCGCGAGGCCTCGGGGACCCAGGGCGCCCGGTGTTCGAAGCCCTCGGGATCGAAATCCCCCCCGAGCAGTCCGTTCAGGTTGCGCAGGGCATTCCGGTTGAAGGCGGCGGTCACGCCGGCCGCGTCGTCATAGGCCCGCTCCAGGACCTCACGCTCCTTGACGCGATCGGCACCGAGCAGGAGAGCGCAGTCCGGTCCCCCGGCCTGTCCCATGTTCGCCAGAAACTCCCGCGCCTCTTCCGGCTCGAAGTTGCCGACCGTGCTGCCCGGAAAGAAGAAGAGTGTGGTCCCCTCCTCGCGGATCGAGGGCGGCAGCCGGAAGGGACGGGTGTAGTCGGCCGCGAGGGGGATGACCTCCATCTCGGGGTGCGCCGCCCGGATCCGGTCCGCGAAGGCGAAGAGCTGTTCTGCCGAGATATCGATCGGGACGCAGGTCGCGGGTCGCTCCAGGGCATCGAGGAGCTTCCAGGTCTTCTCGCCACTTCCACTACCGAATTCCACCAGTCGCGCCCCGGGGCCCACGAGCTCCCCGACCTCGCCCAGACAGCGCTCGAGGATCCCGATCTCCGTGCGGGTCGGATAGTATTCCGGCAGCCTCGTGATCTCCTCGAAAAGCCTTGCCCCCCGGGCGTCGTAGAAGAGCTTCGGGGGCAGGGAACGAGGGGAGCCCGTCAGGCCATCCTTCACCTCGTCGAAAAGTGCCCGAACGCGCGCATCCACCGCGACCTCCGAATTCACAGGTCCCGAGCCAGGCGGAGTCCGCTGAACTGCCAGGAGGCGTCGGACGGGAAGAAGTTTCGGTAGGTGGGCCGGATGTGACTCGCCGAGGTGGCGCAGGACCCCCCGCGCAGGACGTACTGGTTGCTCATGAACTTCCCATTGTATTCTCCGACCGCGCCGGGAGCGGGCCGGAATCCCGGATAGGGAGAATAGCTGCTCGAGGTCCACTCCCAGACATCGCCGTACATCTGGCGCAGCAGGGGTGGGGTTTCGGCCAGGTCCCCCCCGCCGATGCCCCTCGCGGGGCCCTCCTCATCCAGCGGCTCCGGATGAAAGCGGCTCCAGTCGGCCAGATTCCCCTCGACGGGAAGGGTCGCCACCGCCACCTCCCACTCGGCCTCGCGCGGCAGCCGGGCGTCGGACCAGCGTGCGAAGGCATCGGCCTCGAACCAGGTCAGGTGCACCACGGGCTCCCCGACGTGAATCGGGCGCATCCCGGCCAGGGTGTAGCTCCACCACTCCCCCTCCCGGAGCTCCCAGTAGAAGGGCTCGGTCCACCCCTTCGCCTCACGCAGCGCCCACCCCTCGGACATCCAGAGCTCCGGCCGCTCGTAGCCCCCGTCCTCGATGAAGGCCAGGTACTCCCCATTCGTCACCAGGCGATGGCCCAGCGCGAAGGGCTCCAGAAAGACCCGGTGCCTCGGCCCCTCGTTGTCGTACGCGAACCCGTCCCCATCGAACCCGATCTCGTAGACCCCGCTGCCGAACGCCACCCAGCGCAACTCCTCGGGACTCCCCGAACTCACCCCCGGAAGACCGTCGCGGTACGCCGGCCGGAGTGGGTTCACCGAAAAGACGTGCTTCAGGTCGGTCAGCATCAATTCCTGGTGCTGCTGCTCGTGGTTCAGCCCCAGCTCCACGAGGTAGTCGAGCGAATCGTCCTCGAACCGGTGCCGGTGATCCGACAGGAGCGCTTCCATTCCCTCGTCCACGTGCTTCCGGTAGGCCATCACCTGGCGGACCGTCGGTCTCGAGAGGTATCCGCGCTGCGCCCGGCAGTGCCGTTCCCCCGCATGCACGTAGTAGGAGTTGAAGAGGTAATGGTAGCGGGAATCCAGCGCCTGATAGCCCGGCAGATGCGGCTCGAGGAGGAAGGCCTCCCAGAACCAGGAGGTGTGGGCCAGGTGCCACTTGGTCGGGCTCACGTCGTCCATCGACTGCACGACCAGATCTTCCGGCTCGAGACCCTTGACGAGGTCCGTGGTGAGCCGGCGGACGGAACGGTATCGAGCCAGGGCGGCGCTCCCCGGATCCGGGGCTGGAGAAACGGTCATGTCGATGTCCTGATGGGATTGAACGTGGGGTGTGAATCGCTTTGGGAGTTGAATATGGCCTGGGGCCGAACCGCTCCCGGAGGAGGCCTTCGGGGACCCCGGGCGTCCTCGGTTCTCTTTACCCGTCAAGGGACAGAAGTGCCTTCAGCCGCTCCGCCTGGGTGGTCGGGATCTGGTGACGAAGTCCGCCCCGTCCCACCATCCCCCGGCCCAGCACCCAGCCCCGGAAGGTGAGCACGATCGGTCCCGGGGGCAGGGACTCGTCGGCGACTGGCTCGCCAGACAGCAGAAGCGACAGTTCGGCGTCGTCGAGGCGCCGACGGCGTGCATCCCCCAGGTGGTGGGCGAAGCGTCCGAGCAGGTGGTTCGACGGCGTCTCGCGCCCGACGCTGTCCTGCCTGAAGGCCCGCAGCCCCGCCGAGACGGTGCGCCATCCCTTCGTCGCGGCCCAGGTGTCGACCGGCCACTCCCCGGCGGTCTGGACCCAGATGTTCTCGCCGCGGACCATCCAGCCGAGCCCCTCGAGGGCCGACGGGTCGAAGCCGAACCGGTCCAGAAGGTCCCGGCGGGCCCACTCGACCCGAGCCCGGGCAGCCTTCGGGTCCTCGCCGGGAAAGGCGACGGGAAGGGGGCTCCACCCGGAGTCGAGCCCCGAGTCCGGCTCCGTGGGGCGCTCGGCGGCCCCCTCCTTGACCAGGCAGGCGGTGAAGGCGCCCCCCGAGTCCAGGTGCTGCGGGTAGAGACGCCAGGCCTGCCGCATCGTCTCGCCGAACTCCTCGCCTTTCCACGAGGTCAGCCCGGGTTCGTGCGGCAGGTCGAGGGTCAGGGGGTGCAGCCGGACCGGAGCCCGCTGCAGGACCCGGTGCACGACCCGTTCGTTCTCTTCCGGAGCGAAGGTGCAGGTCGAGTAGACGATGCGGCCGCCGGGCCGGGTCAGCTCGATGGCCCGCAGCAGGAGCGCCTCCTGGAGCTCGGTCACGTAGCTCACGAAGGCGGCGTCACGCGGGGGGAGGCGGCCGGAGTGGCGCCGGTAGTTTCCCTCGGCGGAGCAGGGGGCGTCGACGAGCACACGGTCGAACCGCGCGCCCTCGGGCAGCTCCCGGCCGTCCGAGGCCACCACCACCACATTCGTGAGCCCCAGCCGAAAGAGGTTGCTCATGAGCCCCCGCAGCCGCTTCTCCTTGGGGTCGGCCGCCACCAGACAGCCCCGCTCCCCCTGGAGTTCGGCCAGGTGCGCGGTCTTGCCCCCGGGGGCCGCGCACATGTCGAGCACCCGGTCGCCCGGCTGCGGGTCGAGCGCCAGCGAGGGGACCGCCATCACGCACTGCTGCACGTGCAGCCGCCCGAGCCAGTGGTCGAGGGTCTGCGCCACCGAGTGCGGTCCACCGGCGACCCGCAGGTAGTCCGGAAGGCCCGGAACCGGGTGCATCTCGAAGCCCTGCGCCTCCAGCGAGGCCCGGACCTCGGCGGGGTCGTGCAGCCTCGATCGCACCCGCAGGGTGACCGGTTCCGGCGCGTGGTTGGCCGCGTGAAAGGCCTCCCAGTCCGAAACGACGTCGCGATACCGCTCGAGCCGGCCCGAGGTGCGGCTCACGGGCGCTCGTCCCAGCGGTCGAACCATTCGATGATGCGGCGGATCCGCTCGACCTGGTTCACCGGTCTTCCGGTGCGCGACAGGGCGTGACTCTCCCCTTCGAAGATGACCATCTCCGAGGGGACACCGAGTGCGCGCAGGGCGTAGAACCACTCCTGGCCCTGCCCGATCGGGGTGATCCGGTCGTCGGTGGAGTGGATCACCAGCGTCGGGGTCTTCACCTGCGGGGCGTGGGCCAGGGGCGAGCGGCCCCAGTAGTCGTCGAAGCGCTCCCAGATCGTGCCCCCGAACTCGTCCTGCATCGCCCGCGGGGGGAAGGCCTGCGTGCCGGCCTCCGAGATCCAGTTCGAGACCATGCGCTGGGGGACCGCGGCCCGGAAGCGGTCGGTGCGGGTGGTCAGCCAGGCGGTCAGGAAGCCGCCGTGGCTTCCCCCGGTCACGAAGAGGCGATCGGGGTCGACCCAGTCGTGGCGGGCGAGCACCTGGTCCAGGAAGAGGAGGTTGTCGGTGGCGTCGGCGCCTCCGTAGTCCCGGCGCACCGCATCCATGTGGCGGTGCCCGTAGCCGGAGCTACCCCGGTAGTTCACGAAGGCCACCCCGTAGCCGGCGGCGGCGAGCATGTGGAACTCGGGAAACCACCGACTTCCCCACATCCCGCCCGGACCACCCTTGATGTTGAGGACCAGGGGGTAGCTCTGCCCCGGCTCGAATCCGTGGGGACGCAGGACGAAGCCCTGGAGCGGGAAGCCGTCGGGGTTCTGGAACCGGAGCTCCTCGAGACGCTGCAGGTCGATCCCGGCCACAAGGTCGTCGTTGAACCGGGTCAGGGGGCGGGGTTGTCGCCCCTCGGCATCGGCGACCCAGATCTCCGGCGGGTAGAGCTCGTTCTCGTAGGTGAAGGCGAGCATGGACCCATCGGCCGAGATCGTCGGGCTCGACACCGCCCCGTCCTCGCCGAAGAGCGGGGTCGCTCCGGAGCCATCGAGCGCGAGCCGATACAGCGGATGCGTCCCCTGGTGGTCGGCGGTGAAGTACAGGTGGCCTCCCGACGGGTGGAAGAGGAGGTTCTCGGGTCGCCGATCCACCTCGGCGGTGAGCCGGACCCGGGGCCCCCCGACCAGCGAGTGCAGGTAGAGATGGGGGCGCGCGTACCGTTCGGGGGTGAAGCGATAGACGACCCGGTCGTTCGCGGGGGCCCAGACCGGGTCCTCGATCCGTCCGGCCGGAGTGTCGAGTGCGGCGGGCGTGCCGCCGTCGAGCGCCAGGAACCAGAGCCCCCGGTCGAACCCGCCGTCGTACTCCTCGCCCGAGGCGTCCCGCACGAAGGCGACCCGGCCGCCGTCGGGCGAGACCGTGGCGTGCTCGTCATTCCAGGCGGGGTCACCGGGGGTGAGGGGACCCAGCGAGCCCGACTCGACATCGAGCACCCACAGGTGCTTGCGGCCTTCGTCGAGATATCCGGCTTCGTCCGAGGCGTAGACGGCGTCGCGCACCACCACGATGTCGGGGACCGGGCCGTCCGGTTCGGTCGGCTCCACGAGGGGGTCGCCCACCTCGGGGTCCAGGTTCAGCGTGAGCAGGATCCGGGCGCCGTCGGGAGCCCATTCGAACGAAGAGATCGATCCCTGCCGGAGTGCGGTGACGGGGGTCGGCGTCCCCCCGCTCGCCGCGATCAGGTGCAGCTGAATCCGCTCTTCGGAGTCGTGGCCGAGGTAGGCGATGCGGGCGCCATCAGGAGACCAGCGGGGGCTCGAGTCCGAGGGGCCGTCGGTCAGCCGCGTCGGCTCCGGTTCGCCGTCGGTCGGGGTGATCCAGATCGAGCGTTCCCGACTTCGCGCGTCTTCGGCCACCCGAGCCACGGTGAACACGACGCGGGCCCCGTCGGGGGAAATTCGCGGTTCGGCGACCCCGATCACCCCGTACAGATCCTCGGGCGCCATCCCCGCCGTCTGCGCCTGGATGGCCGTGGCCGGAAGGAGGGCGAAGAGGGCCAGGGCCAGAGGGATGCCCGGGGCGGCGATCCGGGATCGGGACGGGCGTCGTGCGCGTCTCGGTCGAGAGAGGAAGGGGACGGCCATGAAGGGGTTCGCAGGGTGGACGTGGAGATGGTGTACAAGGGAACGTTGCGGGGTTGGTGCGGGTCTGAACTTCGCGTCTTTCCCATCGATTGGAAAGCACGGCCGTGCCCCCTCCCGGTGCCTTGCGTCGGACCGGGGCGCATGCTCGATTGGAGATTCGGATCCCGCCCCGATCCCCACCGAGCCCGCATCATCCATTTGACGGAGCCCCTCGAATGTCACCGCGATCCACGTCCGCCCGGACCACGCTTCGATCCCGCTCGCTCGCCCATCTGACCGCCATATGCAGCACTGTGCTGCTCCTCCTGATCGCACCCCTGGTTGCGACCCCGGTGTCCGGGCAGGAGGTGCGACCGGAAGACGCCCTCGAGGTGACCCGCCTGGTCGTAGAGCCGCAGCATCTGCAGGTGGCGGTGGGCGAACGGGTGCCCCTCACGGTCAGGGCGCTCGACACCGACGGCAACGAGCTGAATCCCCCGATCTTCATCCAGGGGGCCCGCAACGGGGTCGAGGCCGTCGACGGCGAACTCCTGGGCATCGGGGTGGGGGAGTACCGGGTGATGGTCGCCGTCATCCCCCCCGAGGGAAGTGACATGGAGCCTCCGGTGGCCGTGATCACGGTCGAGGTCACCTGGCCCTCGATCGCCGAGGTCCGGGTGGAGCCTCGGGAAGGTCGACTCTTCAGCGGGACCCATGTCCGCTTCACGGCGAAGGGTCTGCACGCCGACGGATCGGAGCGGGCCTATCCCGAAATCGAATGGCGGAGCTCGGATCCGCAGGTGGCCCGGGTGGACCGCCACGGGCTGGTCACCGTGACCGGCGAGGGACCCGTCGAGATCATTGCCGAGGTCGATGGCACCGAGGGCCGCTACGCGCAGACGGTGACCCCCCTGCCCGAAGGTGCGCTCGAACTCGATGCCGATCACGAGTCGGCGTACACGGGGGACGTGGTCTTCTTCGAGCCCCGGCTGGTCTCCGAGGGGGGCGGCGCTGCGGCGGACGCCGTCGACGAGCTCCCGATCCGGTGGAGCTACACCTACACCCCGCACGACTCGATCGTGGCTCCGGGGGCGGCGGCCCAGGTCGACGGCGGCGAATTCATGGCGCAGTTCCCGGGCACCTACACGGTCTGGGCGCAGGCCGGCCACCTCACGGCCTTCCGGTCGGTCGAGATCGAGAGCCGACAGGTGGTCCGACGCATCGAGGTGCTGGGACAGGGCCGGGTCTCGCACCGCCGGACGTCGGACTTCTGGGTGTTCGAGGGGGTCGACGGGCGGGACTACGCGGTGACCGGGACCTGGGGGTCCGACGGTTTCTCGTACTTCTGGGATGTCACCGATCCCGAGAATATGATCCTCACCGACTCGATCCAGGTCGACGCGCGAACCGTGAACGACGTGAAGGTCTCGCCCGACGGCCGCTACGCGACCCTCACCCGCGAGGGCGCGTCGGATCGCCGCAACGGCGTGGTGATCCTCGACATGGCCGAGCCGGCCCACCCGGTCATCGCGATCGAGTTCGACGAGGGGCTCACCGGTGGCGTGCACAACGCCTACCCGCAGGATGACTACCTCTACGTCCTGTCGGGAGGGGAGCGCTACCTGATCGTCGACATGTCCGACATCTACGCGCCGCGCACGGTCAGCGAGGTGGACATTCCCGGCTCGCGGATCCACGACGTCTGGGTGCACGACGGGATCGCCTACTCGGCGGAGTGGCGGACCGGGATCGTGCAGGTCGATGTCGGAAACGGGCGGTGGGGCGGATCGCCCGAGAACCCGGTGGTCGTGAACAGCTATCCGCTCCCCGGGGGCAACACCCACGCCATCTTCCCCTATTACCAGGAGGACACGGGGCGCTTCTACATCTTCGCCGGAGACGAGGTGATCGGCCGGCGCGGCTTCGCGCTCGAGGGCGGCATGAACCGCGCCCCCTACGATCCGGACGTACCCGGCAGCGGGACGCCCCGGAACACCGCCGGATACATCCACATCGTCGACTACACCGACCCCGAGAATCCGCAGAAGGTCGCCCGCTACCACGTTCCCGAGTACGGGACACACAACATCTGGGTCGAAGACGACATCCTCTACCAGGCCTACTACGAGGGCGGCCTGCGCGTCGTCGACGTGTCCGGGGATCTGCGCGGCAACCTGTACACGCAGGGCCGCGAAATCGCCGTCTTCAAGCCGAACGACCCGATCGGCTACGTGTCCAACGCACCGACCACCTGGAGCGCCATGCCCTACAAGGGGAACATCTTCCTGTCGGATGCGAACTCCGGGCTCTGGTCGGTGCGCCTGCTTCCCGAAGCCGGATTGATTCCCTGACGGGGAGGGACCGATGTCCAGTCTGACCCTCGCCCTGGCCTTCCTCGCGGTGGCCGGATCGGGTGCGCCCGACCCGGCGTCCGCACAGGTCGAATCCGATCCCACGGCCACCTACTGGGTGTACGTGGGCTCGGAGTCCGCGGACTTCGTGCACCGGATCCGCTTCGGACCCGAGGGGGCGGTGGTCGAAGAGGAGTATTCGGTGGCTCACCTGTACCGGCAGTCCTCGGTCCCGGAGCTCTACTCCGAGAGCGAGGCGCCCCACGGCATCGCCGTCGACGCCGGTGGGGGGACGGTCTACCTGACCACGGGGCACGGCCTTCCCAGCGGGAAGCTGTGGGCGATCGAGGCGGGCAGTGGTCGCCTTCTGGCCGATCCGGTCGACCTGGGCCGCTTTCCCGCGAGCCTCGACGTGTCGCCCGACGGGGGCTATGTGGCGGTCGCCAACTTCAACCTGCACGGCCGGATGGAGCCGTCGAACATCTCGGTGGTCCGCGTCGACGGGATGACCGAGGTGGGTCGGATCGAGACCTGCACGATGCCGCATGGCAGCCGCGTGCACCCCGCGGGTCGACGGCACTATTCGGTGTGCATGATGGACGATCAGCTCGTCGAACTCGACCTGCTGACCCTCGAGGTGCGGCGCCGGTACCACTTGGCCGCGGGCGCGGAGGGCCCCCTGGATCCCTCCGACCGGGGCCCGCACGATCCGCACGGCCCCCACGCGGGCCACGACATGGGGCACGCGGCCTCGTGCTCCCCCACCTGGGTCCAGCCCACGCCCGACGGAGCCTTCGCCTGGGTCGTCTGCAACCGCTCCGACGAGCTCGTCGAGATCGACCTCGAGAGCTGGACGCATCGCCGCCGCATCGCCACCGGACGCGGCCCCTACAATGTCGACGTCACCGCCGATGGCCGGATCCTGGTGGTGACCCTCAAGCAGGGTGACGGGGTCGAGTTCTTCGAGCTCGAGTCGGGGGAGCGTCTGGCCCGACTCCCGACCTCGACGCGTGTGGTGCACGGGATCGCGCTTTCGCCCGACTCGCGCTACGCCTTCATCAGCGTCGAGGGGATCGGGAGCGAACCGGGAAAAGTCGATATCTTCGACCTGCGGGCGCTCGAGGTGGTGGCATCGGTGCCCGTCGGGCAGCAGGCGTCGGGGATCGCTTTCTGGAGGATGGCGGCGGCGGACGAGTCGTAGTCGAGGCCGGCTCAGCCCTCCGCGACGCGATCCACGACCTTCCGCTGCCGCTTCGTCAGCGATTCGCTGATCTCTACCGGGAAGGAGGGATCGGCCCCTTCCAGTGCGTGCAGCCGTTCGGGGAGTCGCTCGACCTGGGCCCGGCTGTAGTCGCGGAGGTCGTCGAGGGACCGGGAGGGAGCGATGACCCGGCTGCCCTCCCGCATGACGACCTCGAGCAGCGGGCGGCCGTCGTGGTGCTCGTCGGCCCCCGCGATCACGTCGCGCACGTCCCGGCCCCCCTCTTCGACCCGGAAGATCTGCTTGGCGCCGGGCAGGATCTGCTTGCCCGTCGAGAGCTTCAGGCGGCCCTTTCCCCCGTACTCGGTCAGCTTGTAGGCGATGTCGAGGACGGGGGCGCCCACCGAGACTCCCATGCGGGTGCCCACCCCGTAGCCGTCGATGGGGGCGCCCCCATCCCGGAGCCCCCGAATCCGAAACTCGTCGAGTCCCCCGCTGGCGACGATCCGGACCCGGTCGAGTCCCGCGTCGTCGAGGATCGCCCGACTCCGGGCCGCCAGCTCCCCCAGGTCGCCCGAGTCGAGCCGGATCCCCCGCACGTTGAATCGGTCACCCATCTCGCCGGCGAGCCGGACCACCGTCCGGACCCCCTCGAGGGTGTCGTAGGTGTCGACCAGGAGTACGGTCTCGGGATAGAGTTCCGCGAAGGCCCGGAAGGCCTCGATCTCTTCGTCGTGCGCCTGGATGTAGCTGTGGGCCATGGTGCCGGTGACCGGCACCCCCAGCGCCCGGCCCGCGGCCACATTGCTCGTCGCCTTCACCCCCGCGATGTGGAAGGCCCGTGCGCCCTTCAGCGCCGCGTCGGTCCCGTGCATGCGACGCATGCCGAAGTCGACCACATCCGCATCGCCCGCCGCCCGGACCACGCGGCTCGCCCGGGACGCGAGCACGGTCTGCAGGTGGATCTGGTTCATGACGAAGGTCTCGACGACCTGGGCCTCGCCGATCGGGGCCCGGATCTCGAGGATCGGCTCCTCGGGAAAGATCGGGGTGCCCTCGGGAACCGCCCGCACCTCGCCGGTGAACCGAAGATCTTCGAGCCAGCCGAGAAAGGCCTCCGAGAAGGTGGCGTCGGTGGCCAGGTGATCCAGCTCTTCCGGGGTGAACCGGAGGCGCTCGAGGTAATCGAGGACGGTGTCGAGTCCGCCCGCCAGCGCGTAGTTCCACCCGTCGGGAAGCGACCGGTAGTAGAGGCTGAAGACGGCCTCTCCGTGCATCTGCTCGCGCCAGTACGCCTGGAGCATCGTCAGCTCGTACTGGTCCACGAAGAGGGCCTGCGGGGCGCTGTTCACCACTGCCACCAGTCCGCGTGCTCCTCGGGCCCGGTGGGTCCGATCCGGCCGCGGGCCCGGTCGAGCAGGGTGGTGGGGTCGTGGACCCGCCCTTCCATCAGCACGAGCGTCACATTCCGGGTGGCCCGGATGTCGTCGAGCGGGTCGCCCCGAACGATCGCCAGGTCGGCCCATTTTCCGGGGGTGATCGAGCCGATCTCGTCGTCCATCTCGAGGGCGCGGGCGCCATTGATCGTGCCGGCCCGCAGCGCGTCGAGCGGGGGAATCCCGGCGAGCACCATGGCGTGGAGCTCCCGGTGGGCCGAAAAGCCGGGCAGGAACTCCCCCCGGCTGGGGATGTCGGTGCCCATGGTGATCCAGGGGCCGCCTCCCGCATTGTAGAAGGCCAGGGTGGTGCGCTTCATCGCCTGGTAGAGGTTGGACATCAGCTCGTTGCGGCTCCGCTCCCGGGCCGCGACCCGCTCCTGCACGTACGGGGTGAAGAAGCTGTGCTCGTCGGCCCAGTCGTCGAATCCCTCCTCGAGCTCGGTGAAGTAGACCGGAGCCGTGATGGTGGGATCGAAGAAGACCTCGTGTTCGAGAAAGAGCGCGACCGTCTCCCGAAAGGCCGCATCGGTCGTGTCGACCTGGTTCCAGACCGGGTAGGCGGCCTGCTCTCGATCGAGCGCGTGGCCGCCGAGGATGTGCTCGATCCGGTTGATCCCCATCGCGATTGCATCCACCGAGTTCGTCGACCCGCGGGCTCCGGAATCCACGTGTCCGGCCACCGTGCCTCCGTGGTGGTGGACCCGCTCGATCAGCGCTTCGAGGTGATCGGGGCTGGCCCCCTTCGCCTTGAAGTGCAGGACCCCGCGCTCCACCCACTCGTCGACGTCGGCGTGGATCTGCGCGGCCGTCATCTCGCGGTCCCAGCCGGGCCGGGTCGTCCC